>JBDSVW010000390.1:0-13265 GCA_039927015.1 Gemmatimonadaceae bacterium
GCTGACTCGCCCCGCCGCTTTTCTTTCCGCCGATGCTACGGCTTCTTGAGGTAATCCGGCGGCAGCGTCTTGTAGCGCCGCATCAGTTCATCCTGGCGCGACGAGCGTTGCACCTCCACGCCGCGCACGAAGACCTTGTCGGCGTGCGTGTACGGCTCGAAGGGATCGCCGCTCCAGATCACCAGCGTGGCATCCCGTCCCGCCTGCAGCGAACCCACCTTGTCCGCCACGCCATAGAGCTCCGCGGGCGTGAGCGTGACCGCGCGCAACGCCGCGGCCCACGGCAGGCCAAACGCCACCGCGTTGCCGGCTTCGTACTTCACGTTGCGGGCGTTGAACGCGTCGGCCCCACCGGCGATGACGAGCCTGGCGCCGGCCCGGTCGAGCAGCGCGGCGTTCTCCTGTCGGATACCTAACGTGGAGAAGCTCCCGGGAGAGTTGTCCAGCGCGCCGACCATCACGTACGCGTTGGCAGCGGCGATCTTGTCGGCCACCTTCCACGCCTCTGCGGCGGAGCTCAGCACCAGGCGCAAGCCGAACTCCTTTGCGATCTGCAGCGCCACCTCGATGTCACTGGCGCGGTCAACGTCGAGGATGATCGGGAGCTCGCCGCGGAGCACCGGCTGGAGCGCCTCGAGGTCCATCGGGCGGGCCGCGAGTTCGCGGCTGTTGTTGGACTCGAAACGGGCGCGCCGCGCGGGCCAGCCGCGCGCCTCCGTCAGGACTTCGCGCAGGCGCTGAAACACCTCAGCCCGCGACGCGCCCCGGTCCTGTCCCTTGGAGCCGATGTTGGCGAACATGGCCGCAGGCGCCTTGAGCACGACCTCGCCCAGTGAGCCATCGGCCAGCGCCACCACGGCGCCCTGTCCGCCCACCAGTCCCCCGCGGGGAATGACGCCGACCGTCGTCACGCCATCGTTGCGCGTGACCTGCAGCAGCGGCGACGCCGGGTTGAATCCCTCCCACACGCGCAGGGAGGCATTCACGCCGTCCCCCCGCCCGCGGGCCGACACGTCGTTTGACTCCTGTACAGCGCCCACCTCCGTGATACCTAACGATGTCGTCGCGTTGAAGATTCCCGGGGTCACCCACTTGCCGGTTGCATCCACGCGCTGGGCGTCGGCTGGTACCGTCACGTTAGCTCCAACGGCCACGATCTGCCCGTTCCGGATGAGCACCGTGCCGTTCTCGATGACGGGACCGCTCACCGGGTAGACCTTGCCGCCCGTGATGGCGATGGTTTGTGCCGGCACGGCGGATGTGGACAACACGAGCAGTGCCGCAAGGGCGAGCGCCGGGCGCCGGCCGCTGATTCTGGTCGTGTGCATGTCAGCGTCCTCCCGTCATCTCAGGCACGAAGCCGAGCTCGAAGTCGGTGCGCCACCGCTGCGCCGGGTCGGTGCGGTCGAACAGCATGGACCCGTCGGTCCACACCCGCTCCGCACGCGAGTAGATGCTGAATGGCGTGCCGCTCCACAGCACGACGTCCGCGTTCTTTCCCACTTCCAGGGAGCCGATCCTATCATCGAGCCCCAGCACCCAGGCCGCGTTGATCGTGATCCAGCGGATGGCTTCATCCTCCGTGATGTTGATGCCGAGCGTGCGCGCCTCCGCGATGGACTTCGCGGCGTCCTGGTTGAGACGCTGCATGCCGTTGGCGTCATCGGAGTGGACCACCGCGCGCCCGCCGGCCGCGTGCACGAGCGCCAGATTCGCGCGCACCCCGTCAATCGCTTCCATCTTGAAGCCGCCCCAGTCCGACCAGATGGACGAGGCGATGCCACGCTGCGCGAGGATGTCGGCGATCTTGTACGCCTCGACGCCGTGGTGGAAGGAGCGGATCTGGAAGCCGAATTCATCGGCGACTTCCATCGCGCCTTCCATGTCGTTGACGTTATAGCAGTGCCACTGCACGTACATGTTGCCGCGCAGCACCTCCGCCAGCGACTCCAGCCCGAGGTCGCGCGTCGGGGGATCGCCCTTCTTGTCGGCCAGCCACTTGTCCCACTTGCGGCGATACGCCTCGGCCTGGATGTACTGGGCGCGCCAGCCCGCCACGTTCCCCATGCGGGTTGCGGGGCCGCGGCTGGCGTAGACGCGCTTCGGGTTCTCGCCGCATGCCTGCTTCAGCCCGTACCTGGCGTCGGGGAACTTCATGCCCCGGACCGTGCGCGACGGCACCACCTTCAGGATCACGCTCCGGCCGCCGATGAGATTGGCGGAGCCCGGCAATACCTGGATGGTCGTCACGCCGGCGGAGAGCGCTCGTGGAAACTGGGCGTCCTGCGGCCACACGGAGTGCTCCGCCCACACGTTCGCGGTGGCGGGACTGGTGGCCTCGTTGCCGTCGGACAGGGCGTCCACGCCTGGGGCTGGATAGACGCCGAGATGCGAGTGGGTGTCGATGATGCCCGGCGTGACGAACTTGTTGGTCCCGTCGATCACCAACGCGTCGGCCGGCGCCTGCACGCTCATGCCGATGGCCGCGATTTTCCCGTCACGCAGGAGGATCGACGCGCCGCGCATCGTGGGTCCCGCGGCCGTCATGATCGTCGCGTTGCGAATGAGGGTCGGCCGCGACGCGAACGGCGTATAGGTACTGGGGAAAGGATTGGCGTTGGGGACCGACAGGGCCCCGCTGCCGTACGTGGCCTTGGAGCTATCGGCGGCGACGCTCGGGGTCGGGGCCGTGGCAGGCGCGGGAGTCTGTACTCCCTGCTGGCGTGCGCAGCCGACGATCGAGGCGACCCCGGCCAGAAGCGATAATGACGCTCGCATGGGTGTAGGAACGCTCCTCCTGAAGGGTGAACATATGGACGAGGGGTCGAAGGTAGGGCGCGTTGACCGCGAGGGCCAGATTTTCCGCCGATCACTTCCCGGCCGCAGCCTGGGCCCGGGTACCCACCCGCGGATCGTTGCGTCTTAACATCGGGCGCGGCGAGGCGTCCCATTCTCTAGAATGCACGAGCATGAACGCTGCCCCGGACAATGATCCCGCGGATTCCGACCTCATCGCGCGCTGGCGACGGGGCGACGAGCGCGCCGCCACCACGCTGGTGGAACGGCACGCCCAGGCCATTGCGCGGTTCACGGCGAGTCTTGGGGAGCGGGAGGGTGCCGATGAGGTGGTGCAGGACACGTTCGTGCGCGCCTTTGGCTCGATCGATTCGTTTCGTGGCGACAGCTTGTTTCGGACGTGGCTCTTCACCATCGCCCGGCGGCTCGTGCTCGACCGGCGACGCGCACGCCGGCGGAAGCCGGAAACGCTGGACGTGGACGACGGGGACGCGTCCACCGAATACGACGCGCTGGACGGCATGATCGCGGACGAATCGGCGCAGCGAATGCGCGAAGCCATCGGGCGGCTGACGCCGACGCAGCGGGACGTGTTCACGCTGCGGGTGAACGAAGGACTGTCGTACCGAGAGATCGCTGAAGTGGCGGGCACGACCGAGGGAGCGGCGCGGGTGCACTATCACAACGCGTTGCGCCTGGTCAAGGAGACCTTGTATGTCTGATTGCCTGAACATCGAAATGCGGGAGATGCTGCCCGACCTGTTGCACGGTTCGCTCGACGAGCCGACGCGCAGGGGCGTGGAGCAGCACGTGGCGCAGTGCGCCGAGTGCGAGGCGGAGCTGGCCTTGCTCACGGAGGCGCGTCGCGCGCTCTCGGCGGTCCCGGTGCGGGCGGTGGACATCGCGGCCATCGCCCGCGCGCTTCCGCGGCCGGCGGTGCGTCAGCCCGCGCGGGCGCGCGTGTCCCCAGGGATGTTGCGGCTGGCGGCCGCCGTCACGTTCGTGTCGTTAGGTGGCATCTCGGTGGCGGTGGCGCGCTCTTACTTCGGCGAGCGCGAAACCCTGGCCGTGGACCCGGTGTCGCAGCCGGCGCTGCCGCCGGGAGGCGTGCCCTCCTCGCCCGCTGCACCGGCGGGTCCTGAGACACCGACTACCGCGATGGTCGTGCACAGCGTGTCGGGCACCGCGGGCATCAGCGACCTTCACGACTCCGAACTGGAGTCGCTCATGAGGGAGTTGGAGTCACTGGAAGCTGCGCCGTCGGCGGAGCCTGAGGCCACTCCAGGCGGCCGCGTGGTCGCTGTTTCTGTCATCGGATCGTAGGAGCAGGACCATCCATGCAACGACTCTTCGTACTTGTGTTACTTGCCGCGACCGCCGGCACCGCCGACGGCCAGCGCCTGCGCAATCGCGAGTCCCAGACCCCAGCGCGCGATCGGGCGCAGATGGAGCAGCAGTTTCGGGAGCGCTACGCGCAGCTGCTCAAGCAGCGCCTCGGCCTCACCGATGCGCAGCTCGTCCAGGTGGCCGAGATCAACCGGCGCTTCGATGCGCCGCGGCGTGAGCTTTTTGGCCAGGAGCGCGAGCTGCGCATGTCCATGCGAGAAGCGTTGCGGGGAAGCGAGGACGCCGCCGTGCAGGCCCGCGTCAGCCAGCTGCTGGAGCAGACCTTCCGCGTCCAGCGTTCGCGGCTCGACCTGCTCGAGTCGGAGCAGAAGGAATTGTCGTCGGTGCTCACGCCCGTGCAGCGTGCCAAGTTCCTGGGCATGCAGGAACAGCTGCGCCGTCGGGTGGAGGAGATGCGGAGTCGGCGGGAGGGCGAGGCCGGAAGGGATCCCTTCGGCTTGGACAGCCAACCTCCCACGCCGCGTGGCCAACGCAAGCGGCCCGGTCCCGGATGATACGGGCGCGTTGAGTGCGCGCTGCCACTCCGCTACATTCTCCGACCGGGCCCGGGTGGCGGAATTGGTAGACGCAGGGGACTCAAAATCCCCCGCTCGCAAGAGTGTACGAGTTCGAGTCTCGTCCTGGGCATAGACGTACGTCGCAACAACTACAGCACTGACCTCACCCCGATTCGACCCCGCCTAACGAGCGTTAAGCTTACCAAAACCTTACCACGCTCGATTCCTTCCTTACCGAGTTTTCCGAATTTCTAATTTCGAGTAGGGGACTAGAATCGATTTTCCGGCCACCAAAACTAGAGAAGCCACCCTGTGTAAATGGGTGGCTTCGGTCGTTCTAGGGGCATGCTGGGAGCCGTGGCAGGCAGCGTGAATGTTTTTCGGAACTCGGCAATCGGTCGGCTTAGAATGGGATACTTGCTTGGCACAGAGAAATTGACTCCGCGTTGTCGTCAAGCGGGACGAAAGAGGCGCGTGAACGCGGGGTAGGGTGCGCCCATATTGGTGGCGAACGCTCACACAACTGCAATCAAAGGTGGTTGCCGCATGTGTATGGCATGACGATTTTTACTCAGACCTCAACATGGAGACGCTGATGAGCAACGAGCCAGTACCTCTCCGACCGCTCAAAGATCGCGAATGGAAGCGTATACGCCGAATGGTCCGATTCAGAGGGATTACCGATCAGGAGATGAACTTTCGACGCGTGCACTCCCCACGGTTCGATTGGGGCATGAAAAGTGACGGCTATGGTGAACTCTGCCACATACCGTCCACGGCGTTCATCGAGTGGTGGAAGGACCAAGGCAACGTGGCCTACACCTTCCGCTACAACTACCGAGTCCCCCAACTGAACGATGCTCCGATTGTTAGGAATGGCACGTGTCGGACCTTCCGTGAGTTCTTCGCGATTCTACGAGACTGGTTGGAGTCGATGCGAGCATATCTCTACGAGCGAGACGACGAGAACGAGAATCCGATTCGCTGGGCATCGTAACGATTTCCGCGATCACGCACTACTTATAGCGCATGATGGGTCTGCCCCTGTCATAGTGTCTCCTTATACACAACGGTCCCCATCAACTATTCGTGGTCGGTGGGGACTCGTGTATACGGGATTCATTCCACGTCTCCCCCCGCCATTCCCTCCAGTTGAACGTTGACGGTCACGCCTCCCTCCGACATCACGATGGTAGGCAAGGCTTGGGGCGAGCGGCGTCCCGCGGGCGCACGCGCGTTATCCCGAGCCGTTCAGCGGCGAATGAGGCGGCGCAGAACGTCCACGAGCACGGCCGGCAGGTGCTCGGGATGCTGGAGCGCGGCATAGCTGCCCGCGCCGAAAATCCGGGGCATATAGGCAGGCGCGTGACGGTCGATCGTGACGCAGAATGGGTGCAGGCCCTGCAAGCGGGCCTCCGCCACGGCCTGGCGGGAATCCTCGATACCGTACCGGCCCTCGTAGAGGTCGACGTCGTTCGGTTTGCCGTCGGAGAGGACGAGCAGCAGGCGATGCGCCGCGGACTTGCGACTCAGCAGCGCGGTCGCATGACGGACGGCCGCGCCCATGCGCGTGTAGCGGTCAGGCTCCAGCGCGGCGATCCGGCGGTGCACCGC
The DNA here is from genome assembly GCA_039927015.1 of Gemmatimonadaceae bacterium. GTDB lineage: Bacteria > Gemmatimonadota > Gemmatimonadetes > Gemmatimonadales > Gemmatimonadaceae > SCN-70-22. Next base: position 6,315 of record JBDSVW010000390.1, read on the forward strand.
TGCGCCGCTCCGCTCTTCGAACGACTTGATGGGCAGGACGGTGACGCACTCCGGCCCCTCGCCTGAGAACGCGAAGATGGCATAGGGATCGCCGAGTGCCTCGAGTGCATCGCACACGACGAGCAGCGCTTCCTTTTCGACGTCCACGACCCGCAGGTCCTGCATGATCCAGCTATCCGTCGAGCCACTCACGTCCACCAGCAGCGCGATGGCGACATCTCGGCGCGCCGGCACGACGGCCTCGTAGAGCCGATTGTCGGAGCCGATTCCGGCGCGGCGGTCGGCATGGGAAGCGACAAACGCCGCGAGGTCCACCTCGGGGCCGTCCAGTTGACGACCGAGCCGGAGGCGTCGCGGTCGGAGCCGTTCGAACCGGCGGCGCACTTCGGCCAACAGCGCCGCGCGACGGACGAGGACCGACCCGGCCCACGCAGGGTCCCCGAGCAGCGCGGTGCGTTCCCGTACGACCGCCCCGTGCTCCACATAGGCGCCTTTGCGGTAGTCCCACTCCGGATACACAAGACCAGGACGTCGGACACTCCGATTCAGTTCTGCTACGCCGAACACCGGCGGATCGTCGCTGGCCAGCACCTCGCGCGCGTGCCCCGGCGCCGCGACGAGCCGCGCTTCCGGAAGCTCGGACAGCGAATCGGCGAGGTCGGCGGGATCGACGTCATCGTCGCGGTCGGTGGGACGCTGGAGTCCCATGGGGTCCTCGACATGCTCCTGCGGGTCGTCCATCTGGATCATCCAGAGTCCGACGTGGTCGTCATCCTCATCCTCCACGGCCTGCCTGACCTTTGGCCGCCTCTGCATCCGGGTGACCCGCCTCGGCGCATGGGCTTCGTCTTCATTGGCTGTACCGCCCGGGCGGCGGGCTGGCTCGGGCGGCGCGTGCTCGACAAGGCCCCACAGCGCAACGGCGGGCAGTCCCCGATACGGCCCCTCGAGCGTCTGTATCGCCACGGCGCGCTCCTGCGCCCACGACAGCGTTGCCGCCGTGTCCTCCACCGTGCCAGGTCGCGGCTCCCATTCGAGCGCTGCCAGCAGCTCTGCTTCTACGGCGGCCTCCTGTGCTGTGAGCAGCTCTGTAGGAGGACGCGTCGCGCGTTCCCGGCGGCGCGCGGCACGGCTCTCGTCCAGCAGACCCGGTAGCTCCGCGGCAAGCGTCGCGGCGACCGCCTGCGCTTCACGTACAAGGAACAGGTCGCGGACGAGTCGGTCCGAGGGGAGTGTCGTGGGCGTGCCGCGCACCGCACGTGTCGCCAGCTCGACGGCGAGCAGACGATATCTCGCGAGTCCGCCACCGTCGGCGACGACGGCCGGCAACGAGCGGGGCAGGCGGATTCGAAGACCGTCCGTGGACGCCAGCGTGCGCCGCTCAACAAGGTGGCGCGGCATGCGGCGGCCCAGCCGCTCGAACCAGGTGGGGATGGCAGGCGGTTCGGCCACGCCGATGGTCAGGGGCACGCCGAACGTCGCGCGCACGAAGTGCTCAAGCCTGGAATGCACATCAACGAGCAAGATCGTGTCCAGCCGTGCGGTCGCCGAACGACGTCTCCAGAGGCGCTGCACGAACCGCGTCGCGTGGTGCGCTCCGTCGAGGATTACATCCTCCGGCTCCGACACGACGTCTAGCCCGCCAGCGTCAGGTCGACAACGTCGTGCATGGCCGCGAGCAAGTCTGCGTCATCGGACAGCGGCGCGACGAGACCGACACGGCAAGCGATCTTGGGCGCGATGCCGCTGGCCACCAGCCGGGCAGTTGCCACCAGTAGCCGCGTGCTCGGCACTTCAGCCAGCCCCCTGTCCCTCAGGTTGCGGATGCGGCCGCCCAGCCTCACGAGCGTGTGCGCCATCGCTCGGTCTACACCGCTTTCGTGCTGCACGATCTCGATCTCAAGCTCCTCCGTGGGGAAATCGAATTGGAGTGCGACGAAGCGCTGTCGGGTGCTGGGCTTGAGGTCCTTGAGCACATGCTGGTAGCCCGGGTTGTACGAGACGACCAGCTGGAACCCGTCCGCAGCTTCGATCAGCTCTCCCGTTTTGTCGACCGGCAGCAGCCGGCGGTGGTCTGTCAGGGGATGAATCACGACCACGGTGTCCTGCCGCGCCTCCACCACTTCGTCCAGGTAGCAGATGGCACCTATCCGCGCAGCGAGCGTGAGCGGCCCGTCCTGCCAGACGGTTTCACCTCCGCGAATCAGGTAGCGGCCGGTGAGGTCGCTGGCTGACAGATCGTCATGACACGAGACCGTCACCAGCGGCCGCCCTAACCGCCACGCGACGTGCTCCACAAACCGCGTCTTGCCGCACCCGGTGGGGCCCTTCAGCATGACTGCCAGCCGGCGGTGATGACAGTTCTCGAAGATTGAAATCTCGTCGCCGACCGGGACGTAGTACGGCTCCGCGCCCGGATAGTGCACGCCCTCCCGTTGCCCGATTCCGGCCGGCGGCTGCGTCGCGATCATGCGTGCCGACGGCTGTCCTTCAGACAGGCTGCGGCTCCTCGACTGTTCGTTCGTCGATGTGAACGGTGAAGCGGGGCCGTCTCCGGAAGAAGTCATAAATGAAGAGCGCGACTCCGATCGTGAACAGGATCCCTGTCACGGTCAGCATCAGCATATGGACCTGCATCTTGAGCTGGGTCTCGAGGTAGCCGAGTCCCATGATCCGCTCGAGGTATGTCTGAGTGATGCCTGCCGTGCCGAACGCCAGCGTCATCCCAAACATTCCGCCGACCATCAGCCAGAAGGCGGCGAAGCCCAGCCTCTGGTCCTCGTCTTCGCGCCGATGCGTGAGGGCGGGGAGCGCGAACGTGATGATCGCCATGTTGATCATCACGTAGGCGCCGAAGAAGGCGGAATGGCCGTGCATCGAAGTGATCATGGTCCCGTGCGTCCACTTGTTGACGGCCGGCCACGTGTGAGCCAGGCCCAGCAGGCCGGCGCCGAACGCGGTGAACACGGCGCTGCCGATCGTCCAGTGAAGCGCGAGCGAATTCGGATGGGACATTCCGGAGCGCCGCATGGCCGTGTAGGCGTACCCGACCATGACGAACAGCGCGAGCGGCTCGAGCGCGCTGAAGAGCCCACCGATCGGAAGCCAGTAGCGCGGTACACCGACCCAGTAGTAATGGTGCGCCGTGCCGAGGATACCGGCGATGAAGACGAGGCCGACAATGACGTAGAGCCATTTCTCCATCACCTCGCGATCCGCACCGGAGAGCCGGATCAGCAGATACGCGAGGAGTCCAGCCTGAATCATCTCCCACACACCCTCCACCCACAGGTGGATAGTCCACCAGCGATAGAAAATGCTGATGGTGTAGTTGTCATAGGAGATGAGTGCGGGCAGATAGAGCAGTGCCGCGAGGCCGAGTCCCGCAACGAGCACGGCTTCGGTGGTCGTCCACCGGCCGGCCTTGCGTATCGTCATGAGGATGTTGAACAGGAACATCAGCATGACCACGACGATCGCCAGCTTGACGATATACGGCTGCTCGAGGAGCTTGTTGCCCTCCGTCCAGCCGAACAGGTAGCCAATGACAGCCGTGAGGCCGGCGACGACCCACAGGCCGAGCTGCCAGAAGGCCAGCGAGGGGCTGAAGATCTCAGCACGCGATTCCTCCGGCACCACGAAATACGTCGCGCCCATGAATCCCGTGAGGACCCAGACAATCAGGAGGTTGGTGTGCACGGCCTTCACCCGATCGAACGGCAGGATATCGATGAGTGGGTCCGGGCCGAGGTACTTCACGACCGCGAGGAGGCCGAACACCATCTGGAGGCCAAACAGGCACACCGCGAATGCAAAATACCAATACGAGATCGACTGCGTACGATAGCGCATGGATCAGCGAAGGGTTGCGAGGTAGGCGACGAGGTGGCTGATCTGATCGTCATCCAGCCGAGTTCCGTAATCATCGGGCATGAGGGAGATGCCGCCCGGGCCGATCGAGAAGTTCACACCCGGCACCAGGTGAACGCTGGGACTGACGATCGACTCACGGATGTAGCCCCGTGCGTCATTCGCGGAGCCGGTGTACGAGGGATCAGCTACAATGTCCGCCGCGCGCATTGCCACTCCGGCGAGGCTCGGACCGGCGAGCGTCACGCCTGGTTGTATCGCGTGGCACGCAGTGCAGGCCAGCGCCGGCTGGCGGAAGAGTGCCTCGCCGCGGGCGACCGGCTCATCTGATGTGGTGCCAGCGGTCGGGGCGTTCTCCTCGTAGGATCCCGCAATCGCGCCGCTCGATACGACGATGGGCCGTGGCGGCCACCCCTGGTTGTCCACGTTCGCCACCCAGTCCAGGAACGCGATCACCTGCGCAATTTCGGTGTCGTTCAGGTTCGGGTTCGGCATGAGCCGACGGTGCACTTCCTCCGAGTAGAACTGCGATGGATTACGCAGGAACGCGGTCAGGTACGCGTCACCTCGCTGTTGCGTGATCTTGGTCAGGTCGGGCGCGTAATACGCGCCCTCGCCGAAGAGGGTGTGGCAGTTGATGCAATTGTTGCGGTGCCACACGTGCTTGCCCTCGATCACATCCTCGGTGATCATGTCGGCGTTCGTCAGTTCGCCGAACTGGCGGTGGCTGTCGATCGTCAACCCCACGAAGATCGCGGCGAAGAGGAGGGTGCCTCCAATGAAAAACAACCGCGTGTGGCGCTTCGTCATGCCCGCCGTTGAGTTCGGGTGGCTCGGTGAGCCCGGGATCGTGCGATTCGGGCGCGGCTGCTCAGACTTTGATGTGGTCCCAGTTCAGGATCGCGATCCAACTCGCGTAGGCGATGCTTAGCAGCATGAGCAGCATCATGACAAATCCGAGACCGCGAAGGGCCGTGAAGAAAACGCCGATCGTGTCCTTCCCGGACCCGTCCTGGCCGGGGCTGGATGCATGCGTTGACATGATGAGGCGGCTGAGAGACATGGTGGGCTACCACTCCACCGACAGTACCGCGCCACAATACATCCCTGACTTGCAGCGTGCAATCGTGGTTGTAGCAAGCACCTTTCGCTGCTCGTCGACCCTTCGTTGCCCTTCCACGTCGCGTGTTTTGAAAGTCTTGGCGTGAATGGAACCCGTTGTGCGCGGGGGTGTGCGGCGGCGCCGCTGCAGATCGAGCAGTGCTTCCCACGGATGAAGGGCAACGAGCCGCACCCGGGCACAGCCCGCGTCATCAGTCGCGCGGCCGTCAGCCGCGTGGCCGTGCGTGCGTGGACGTTCTCACGGCAGGTTCAAAGTGATTCCTACCTTCAAGAGTCTGGAAGCATTGGACGCCGTCATCAACCCGACGCCGGTTTGTTGGGAGCGCGACGACGGGAGGTGGGGACTGGTGCTTGTTCTGTTGCTTGTTCTGTTGCTTGTTCTGTTGCTTGTTCTGTTGCTTGTTGCGGTCCGCTCAGGTCGCGGCTTGTGACGTCACGCGAAGGTCGCCTGCCTCGCGCTAGAAATCACTCAGCGCCGGATCCGTGCTCTCCATCCAGTCGCGCTCCGCGCGCGGTCCGGAATGGTTATCCGCCGTCGCGGTTGGCGCACGACGGCCAAGCGGAGCCCGCGCGTCGGGCGACAGGCGGCGACCCTTGGAGATACGGAACTCCGCCACCATCTCCCGCAGGCTGTCGGCGTGCGAGGACAGCTCGGTCGAGGCGCTCGCGGATTCCTCGGCACTCGCCGCCACCTGGCAGGTGGATGCGTCCATCGCGACCAGCGCCTCGGAGATGCCTTCGATCCCGCGACTCTGGGCGGCAGCGGCATCCACGATCGCCCGCATGACCTCTCCCACCTTGCCCACGCGTCCGTTGATGTCCGCCAGCTGCTGCGACACCTCGGCGTTGATCTTCACGCCGTGATCCGCGCTCATCACGGCCTCCTGGATAAGCGCCGAGGTGTTGTTGGCCGCCTCCGCGCAACGAATGGCGAGGTTGCGCACCTCGTCGGCCACCACGGCGAATCCGCGGCCGGCGTCGCCCGCGCGCGCGGCCTCGACGGCGGCATTAAGCGCGAGCAGGTTCGTCTGGAAGGCGATCGCATCGATCGTCTTGACGATGCGCGCGGTGGCGTCGCTGGATGACTTGATCGCAAGGATCGCTCCCGACAGGCGCGTCATGCTCTCCGATCCGCCGGCGGCGCTGAGGCGGGCCTCGTCGGCCAGCTGCCGCACGGCCTGCGCGTTCTCCGAGGTTTCACGCGAGGTGGTGGTGAGTCCGGTCAGTGACTGCGAGACCTCGCGCAGCGATCCCGCCTGCTCACTGGCGCGCGCGGCCAGCGTCTCGCCGCCCTGTCCGATGTGAGCGGCCGCCGACGCCACGTGGTGTGAGCTCTGCAGCACGTTGGACATGGCGATGTCGAGATTGTCCGCCGCGGCATTCACGGCGAGCTTGATGCGCGCGTGGTCGCCGCGGTAGTTCCCCTCGACGCGGGCGGTGAGGTCGCGGCTCGCCAACCGTTCCAGCACGCCCGCCGCTTCATTGATGGGGGCCGTGGCGGCATCGAGCGTGGCATTGATGCCGGTCGCGATGTCGCGGTACCCGCCGACGTAGCGCGAGACGTCCACACGCGCGGTCAGCTCACCTGCGGCGGCCCGACGCGTCATGTCACCCAGTTCCGAGACGACCTGCGCGTTCACGCGCACGACCGTCGCGAAGGCGCGCGAGAGTTCGTCGCGGTCGCTCTTTGCATCGACTGTCACCGTCGTGTCGCCCGCGGCCACGCGATGGGCGGCCGTGGTGAGCACGGTGAGGTATTCGTGCAGGCCGCGGAGTGCGGTATTGAGGCGCCCCAGCTCGTCGTCGGATGCATAGGAGGGAACGTCCGACTCCGTATCGCCCTTGGCCAGGCGTTCGGCCGCCTCGGCGGCCTGGGTCACCGGATCGGTGAAGCGTCGCGCGATGACGCTGGCCGCACCCGCGGCCACGACGCCGACGCCTAACGACACCGCGATCAGC
>JBDSVW010000391.1:0-17035 GCA_039927015.1 Gemmatimonadaceae bacterium
CAAGTGGCTCACCTTCCAGTCCACCCGTGAGGGCAGAACCTGCGACCAGCAGTACGTTGTGCGGGTCGATGGCACCGGCCTCACGCGTGTTTCCAATGGACTCGGGAAGACCACCTGTGGCTGGTTCCTTCCCGACGGCAAGCGACTCTTCTTCGCTTCGTCCCACGCGCACGACTCCCTCTGTCCGCCGCGGCCCGATCCCTCCGCCGGCTACGTGTGGGGCCTCGACCGCTTCGACATCTACACGGTCGATCGTGACGGGAGCGACCTGAAGCGCCTGACGAACTACGACGTGTATACCGCGGAAGGCGTGCTGTCGCCGGACGGAAAGAAGATCGTCTTCACCTCGCTCAAGGACGGCGACCTCGAGATCTACACCATGAACGTCGACGGCTCCGACGTTCGCCGCCTCACGCATACGCCGGGCTACGATGGCGGACCCTGGTGGTCCCCAGACGGCACGAAGATCGTCTACCGCGCGCACCACCCTGCCGATTCGACGCAGCTCGCCGAGTATCGGGCACTGTTGGCGCGCAACATGATTCGGCCAAGCCGGGTGGAACTCTTCGTCATGAACGCGGACGGCAGCGACCAGCGGCAGGTGACCGCGCTGGGCGGCGCGAATTTCGGCCCTTCATGGAGCCCCGACGGTCGAAAGATCATCTTTTCGTCCAACCACGTCGCCCCGCGCAGCGGCAATTTCGATTTGTACCTTGTCGATGCCAACGCCACCCGCGCTGCTCAGGGCCAGGTCGAGCAAGTGACCTTCAGCCCGGTGTTCGACGGATTCCCGATGTTCTCGCCAGACGGAACGAAGCTTGTCTGGGCGTCGAATCGCCACGACGACAAACCGAATGAAACCAACCTGTTCATCGCCGACTGGAAATGGTGAACGCCGTCGTCCCGGCCTGCCGACCAAGGGCTCCCGGTTCGGGAGCCCTTTTTCCTGCTGTAGACGGCCAATCGCTCTGCCTCCCCTCGACTCCATCCCCGTTCCTCCATACACTCCACCCAACTCCCACTCACAGAGAACCGATGAGCGCGATTATCTCCGCCATTATCGCCCTGCTGGCCGGCTTCATCCTGTTCAAGTCCGTGAAGATTATCGGCCAGGCCGAGGTCATGGTCATCGAACGCCTCGGGCGATTTCACCGGGTCGGTCGCTCAGGACTCAACCTGCTCATTCCCCTCGTCGAACGGCCCAAGTCCCTCGACGTGCGGTATCTCGAGAGCGATGTGGGCGGCATCAAGCGCATCACGTCGGGTTCCACCTTTCGCATCGACCTGCGCGAGCAGGTGCTCAACTTTCCAAGCCAGCCGGTCATCACGAAGGACAACGTGACGATCGATATCGACGCAGTCCTCTACTATCGAATCGCCGATCCACAGAAGGCGACCTATTCGGTGCAGAACCTTCCGTACGCGCTGGAAACACTCACCAAGACCACGCTGCGAAACATCGTGGGCGAGATGGAGCTCGACGCCACGCTCACCTCGCGCGACGTCATCAACAAGCGCATGCGCGAGGTCATCGAGGATGCATCGATGGGGTGGGGCGTGGACGTGACGCGCGTCGAGCTGCAGTCCATCGAGCCTCCCCACGACATTCAGCAGTCGATGGAGCTTCAGATGCGCGCGGAGCGCGAACGCCGCGCCGCGGTGACCAATGCCGAAGCCACCAAGCGCGCCGCAATCCTCGAGGCCGAGGGTGTGCGCGAGTCGCAGGTGCTGCGCGCCGAGGGCGAGCGCGACGCCTCGGTCCTCCGTGCGACCGGCCTGGCCGAGGCGCGGCTCGCCATGGCCAACGCTGAAGCGGAAGCGATCAAGCTCATCTCCGCTTCGCTTCCCGACGGACAGGCCTCGACGTACCTGCTTGGACAGAAGTATCTCGAGGTCCTGCCAGCCATATCCGCCGGCCGGGGCACAACCATCTTCCTGCCCGCTGAGGCATCGGGAATGCTCGGCGCGCTGGGTGGCCTGCGGGAGATGTTGCGCGCTTCCGGCAACACCGCCCCCGACGACGCCGCGCCGGCGATGACGACCGTGGTCTCCACGCTCGGGAAGCCCCCCTCTCCTGGCGCGGCTCCGCGCAAGCCGGCGGAGTAACGAGTTCTTGGCCACACCCGTCACGCAGGAACGCGCTGAACGCATCGCCCGCTCGCACGCCTGCGGGCAGTGTCTCGAGTATTCGTTCAAGAGGGTTGTCGTAAAGCCCGCGTCGCCGGCGCAGGTGGCCGAGCTGGACGCCGTGTGGGTGGCGCACCGCATCTGCGGCGTCTGCGGTCTCGAGACCGACATGGGTCTCGATGATGAGGGCGATATTGTGTTCCTCGGATGACCGCGGTGCGCGCGTTCGACATTCCGGCGGCGGGACTCGGCGACCGCGTGCAGCACGAATTCCTCGTCATCGAGCGCGAGGAAAAGACCCAGTCGAGCGGAGATCGCTTCGTCCTTCTTACGCTGGCCAATGCGTCTGGACGTCTTCCCACCGCTCCCGTGTGGGCCAACCAGAGCAAGTGGGCCGCCGGCGCTGAGAAGGGCAAGGTCGTGCAAGTGATCGGGGAGATCGCGGCCTATCACGGCAAGCGGCAGATCCGCCTCACCGCTCCGCTCCGCATACTGCCGGACAATTCCGTTCGACCGGAGCTCTTTCTTCCGCGCATCGCGGTGCCCACCGAAACACTCTGGGACTGGATCGACCGGACGCGCGGCGACCTCAAGTCGGCGTCCCTTCGGCGCGCCGCCGACCTGTTCTTCGGAGACGACGCGTTCCGCATAGACTTCGAGCGCGCCCCCGCCTCTGTCTCGGGCCACCACGCCGCGGTCGGCGGACTCCTGTTGCACGTGACGGAAGTCGCGACCATTGCACGCAATACCGCGCGGGTCATGAAGGCGAACGCCGAGATTGCGGTCGTTGGTGCGTTGCTGCACGACGTGGGAAAAGTGGAGGCCTACGGCGTGACACCCACCGGATTTGAGCACACCGTACGCGGCTCGCTGCTGGGTCACGTCGTCCTGGGTTCGCTCATGCTGCAGGATCGTCTGGCCGCCGTGTCGCCGGAAGACATCTCTCCGTCGCAGCGGCTCGAGCTTCACCACATGATCCTCTCCCACCACGGATCGCTCGAGTTTGGCAGCCCCGTTCAGCCGATGACCGTGGAGGCAGAGATTCTTCACTGGGCCGATGAATCCTCGGCAAAGGCGAACGACATGTCCGAATCCCTCGCGGAGGACGACCATTTCTTGACCGGCGAGGTGAGCGACCGCCGGCCTTGGCGAGTGGGCCGCCGCATCTGGCGGCGACCCCACGGCTGGGAATAGCACCCAGGGCACTGCGCCGCGCCGCGTCGCCCCGTTCGGCGTCCAGTCCCATCGTTGCCGCCCCTCAGGCCGTGGGTATTCCCGGGCTCGGTCGCGCGGAACGGTACGATCCAGCCCGACGTACAACATTTGCGGAGGCGCGCGCGTTGAAAGATGTGGTTGCGCCCCGCAACTTACGGTAGGCCGCTTGGCAGAGCGGGTAGGTAAACGGGGTTGCCAGCCGCGGCGGGAGTCTTTCGTTGCCATATTTCGAGGCAAACAGTCGCCGAATCGACGCGCAAATCACTGTGCCACTTGGATTTGCGACTTTTTGTGGTTATCTTTCGTTGACTCGCGGCCGTCCCGCTTCCGCGCGTGTTACGTACCAGTCCAGGAGGCCTCATGCGAAAGCCACGTCCGGCGACGTACAATCCGGCGCAGGCCCTGCACCTCATCGCCAGCGATCGAACCGGCGAGCCACTCAGCTGCCCGTCGTGCAGCGGTTCCATCGAGCGTTCGCCCGATCATTTTCCACCGCCGCCCCGCTCTCACGTGACCCTCAAGTGTACTGCTTGCGGTCGCACGGCTCGATATATCGCGGGCGCGGCGTAACAAGCGTCGCCGGTAATTGTTCGTTTCAACTCGCGCGTCCGGCACATCATCCGGACGCGCGAATTTTTTGCCCCGTGCGGTCGGACAGGTGCCTCACTTTTCATGATCTCGCCCGGTCCGCGGGGGCGGTGCGCGGCGAGGTCAGATCCACGATTCGCCCCGTAGGGGAAGCGGATCTGGTTCAATCAACCGGGCTTCAAGTCCCTCGCCGGGGGCGACCAGGTCGAGTTCGAAATTGTTCAGGGCCAGAAGGGTCCGCTGGCCGCAGTCGTCATGAAGGCCACGTCACGAAGGCCACGTCACGAAGGCCACGTCATGACGATATGAGGGTGGTCTGCGTCGCACGGAAGTACCTGGAGGATTCGCGAATCTTTGCCGGGGCCTCGACTGTTCCGGAATTCAGGAACCGGATTTCTCCTGCCCGGTGTGCGTTGTGACGGCCGTTGGTTAGCATCGTCTGATCACATGACCTCGGCGCCCGCACATATGACGGCGCGGGCGCTGCGATGGCGAAGGAGAGCTGCGATGTCTGCTGACGAAGTACCGAAGATCCTCTACCAACGTGAACTCCCCGGCGGGGGGTTCGTGCACGTGCAGGAGGAGTCGATCGAGAGCACGGAGACCCATCGGGCGCATGTAGCCGTGGAACGTCGCACCGACCCCAATCGGCGCGACGGGCACGAGCCGCCCGTCATCGCCCGCGCGGAGGGTCGCAGCCCGCAGAGCGTCTTTCATGAACTCCTGAGCATCGCGCAGGACAACGTGGCTATCGCCAAGGCGCTGCTGCGCTTGCGCGGTGACGGCAGCGCCAAGTTCTGAGCGCGCGTCGTTCGCCACGAGGTGCGCGCAAAAAGGGCCCATCCCGTTTGGAGCGGGATGGGCCCTTCTGCTTCAGCGTCGCTCGCGGCCTACGCCACAGCCGCGCGGAATGGTAACTCCAGTTCCATCTGTCTCGGCCGCTCCGACACCGCACCGACGGTCCGTGGCGCAATGAGCGAGCGGCGTCTTGTCGCGGGATCGCTGCACGCGCCAAGCAGGTGCGCAGTCTGATGGTAGAAGCGGAGCGCCTGCACGAACGCTGAGGACTCCAGCTGCGGCGAATCCACCAGCTTCTGCGCCTCTTCCACCAAAGTCGCCGGCAGCGCCGACGCCAGTGGATGCCGGAGCAACTCGGTGATAGCGAGTGCTTCTCGGCTCTTCAGCGCGCTACACAAAGACTCCAGAAAGGCGAGCATACTCCTGCCCTCGCGCTATTTGTGTAATTACCACTTTGCAACTAATACCAAAGACGGTCAAGAATAGTTCCCGTCACGGGGAACATCTGGGTGACGGACGTGACTCGGCGATGTAACGCATGCGGGCGCGTTTCCGGCGCCCGCGCCACGCTTCTCACCCGTGCTGAACCGCAGGCGCTGCCGCGCCACGGAACTGGCCCTAGAGCAGGTCGAAGCGCACGCCGCGACCCGTTCCGCGGCGCTTGCGGGGAGAGAACCGGAAGAACTGCGCGGGACGCCCCCGTCCCTCACTGCGCCACTCGTCGGTGGCTTCGACAAGGGAGGTCGCCTGAAGTGCCCGGCGGAACGACGCCTTGTGCAGTCGCTTGCCCAGGAGAAGCTCGTACATCACCTGCAGCTCACTCAGCGTGAACATCTCGGGCAGGAGACGAAAGGCGATGGGGGCGTGGTCCATTCGCGTGCGGAGCGCGGCGAGCGCCGCGTCGAGCATTGCGCGCTGACGTGGCGCTAACGCGGGCGGTTCACTTACGCCGAACCACGCGCGCTCCGCGCGACCGGCCGCCGCATCATCGGCGGGCACGACGGCCGCGAACGCCACCGACAAGTCCACGTCCGCGGGATGTCGCTTGCCGTCGCCGAAGGCTCCCACCTGCTCCATCCATGTGGGCTCTACTCCGCACGCATCTTTGGCGATGCGGCGTGCCGCGGTTTCGAGCGCTTCGTCACTCGCGGCGAAATCCGACGGCAACAGCCAGCGCTCACGAGCGCGCGGATCGTCCGCACGCACGCAGAGCGCGGCGAGTTGTTTGCCGCGCGGCGTGAAGAGTATGACGTCTATGGAGAACGAAGAGCGTCGACTCGACGCGCGCGTTGGATTGATGGATGAAATGCCCCGGTCGCGCATGTCCGCGCGAATAAGTATCTAAACGATACTAATGTCAAGGCCTTGTCACACCACACGCGATGTGTAAGGGACGCTCATTCTACGCTGGCGCGAAAGTCACGTCAATCGCGCCAGCACCGCGTTGCACGTCATTGCGCGGCGCGGCGCACTCCGCTGCCCATTGAAAGCAATGGCGGGATGGAGATGGGAAGTGTCGCCGTGATGGCCTGTTTGCCGAGCAGCGCGCGGGCGGCCGCGCGCTGCGATGCGTTGGAGCCACCCCACGCGATTGCATACGTGCCGACCGATGGCACCTGTTGCAGCAAGTACGGTGACCCGAACGAGACGAGGACGACGCGCACACCCCGGCTGCGCAGCGTGTCGATGAAGTTGACGAAGTCGCGTGGCGCGCCCGCTGTCGCCGTTTCGGAGGTGATGTTCTCGTATGATCCGACAACAACGACATCGGCAGACGCGGCCTCACGCAACACCGCTGCATAGTCCACAGACTGGCCGTCGGATTCTATGAACGACGTGCGCAGTGTCGCGACAGCGCCGCGCAGTTGGCTGTTGAAGGCGACACCGGCGCCCAGGTCTGCACGCCGGGCATAGCTGATCGACAGGACGCGGGAGCCGTTGCCGCGTGCTTTCAGCGGCACAAGGCCGAGCGAATCCTTGGCGAGGACGAACGCGCGTTCTGCGATTCGGTCGGCGACAGCGTTGTTGGCGTCGCTGCCAACCACACGTCGCACCTGCTGAATGTCGACCATGCGATTGCTCGCGAGGTTCAGCCGGTGCTTGAGAGCAAGCAGGCGTCGCACGGAGGTGTCCAGGCGGGCCATGTCGTAGCGCCCTTCTCCGAGTCCTGCCACCACGGCATCGATAGCGTCGCCGGCATCCACCGGCATGAGCAGGACGTCATTGCCCGCGGCAACGGCGCGCTTCACCGACTCCGTTGCGCCGAACCGATCCACGACACCCGCCATCCACATCGCGTCGGAGACCAGCAGCCCATCAAAATGCATCTCGTGGCGCAGCAGCGTGGTCATCACCGCCGGAGACAACGTGGCAGGCACGCCGGACGAGTCGAGAGCGGGCAGCAGGCCGTGAAAGGTCATGATGGCCCCGATGCCAGCGTCGATGGCGGCCTGGAACGGCACGAGTTCCATCGTATCCAGGCGCGCCCTCGACGCGTTCACCGAGGCGAGCGCGAGGTGACTGTTGGTCTCGGTGTCGCCGTGTCCGGGGAAGTGCTTGCCCGTGGCGAGCATCCCATGATCCTGTATGCCCCGCGTCATCGAGACTCCCAGTCGGGCCGCCAGCTGTGGATCTTCGCTGAATGACCGCGCGCCGATGACGGGATTGGCGGGATTGTTGTTCACGTCGAGCACCGGGCCGAACGCGACATGGATGCCTAACGCGCGCGACTCCTCGGCGGTAATCCGTCCCATCTGGTACGCCAGCGCGGTGTCACGCGCCGCACCGAGCGCCATCTGCAGCGGAAAGTTGGTCGCGCCTCCCAGGTCGATGGCGTTGGGAGTGAAGTATCCGCCGCGGGCGCGAAAGCCCGCGCCGGTCTCAAGGTCCGCGCTCACCAAAAGCGGGAGTGCGCTCAACTGCTGCAGGGCGTTGATCTTGAGCGCGATGTCCGTGGGTCCCCCGACCGACACGATGAATCCCCCGACGCGCTGCTCCGTCACGAGCCGGGAGATGCGCGACCACTCGGCACTCTGCTCGGGCACGTAATCCCCGAGGATCCATGGCCAGACGAGCTGCGCCGCCTTCTCGCGCACGGACAAGGTCTTCAGCACCGAATCCGCCCACAGCAGATCCGCCCGCTGCGCGGGCGTGCGCTTCGCCGGCAGCGTGCCGCGGTCGCTGGCGACCTGCGGGGGCACGGGCGCCGGACGTGGCGTGAGGCGCGGCTGAGAATCCGCCGGCGCCGGTTCGGACGCGGGCGCGGGTACAATCCCCGGAGCGCAGGCTGCCGCGAGCAGCACGCTGCACCCCGCCGTCCACCAGGAGCGCGTGAGTCCGTTCACCACGTGATGGTTCCCTGCTTCGTGGTGTCCACGTCCTCGCCATCCCCAGCCTTGAAGAGAAACGCCTGCATGTTGCGCGTGAGGAACGTGCGCGCCTGCGGATCCATCACGTTGAGTCCGTAATGATTGATCAGCATCGTCTGCTGCTTGAGCCAATCCCCCCAGCACGGCTGGCAGATCTCGGCAAGGATGCGCGCGCCGATAGCGCCCGGAAATGGCGGACGATCGAATCCGGTGCGGGTCTGGCCGCAGCGCGTGCAGTTAATGTCCGGCATGTCCACCTCGTGGGGAAATAATCACCGTGGCCGCGACAACGGAGGGGAGGGCGGGCGCGTGGAACAGGGCGTCTCTCCGATGTACATCGGCCCGGGCCGACGGGGCCCGGGCCAACGACGACTCACGAAATGTAAGGATCGCTCACGTCCCGCTACAAGCTGGACACCCAATCGCCATCCCGCGCAGCTTGAGAGCGCGACGACGTCGTGCGAGCATAGGCGCTTCGCGCGACGCACAGGCGCGTGCATCACCCCCGAACTGCTGGATACACCACCGTGAGTCGACCGAGTCATCACGCCCCGCGCGGGGGCTTCCGAAATCCCTGGCCGGGAGGCGTCGCCATGGGTGCCAGGGGAGTCGCGCGGTGGATGCTCTGGGACCGACTCGTGCACCGCCGTCCCAGGCGCGACGCCGAGGCCCTCCCGCGTCGCGCCATTCCCTCTCACCCCGCCCGCGTTTCGGCGCCGAAGGTCGTGGTGACCTGGGTCGGACACTCGAGCTTCCTCATCCAGCTCGACGGCGTGAACCTGTTGACCGACCCCATGTGGAGCGATCGTGCCTCGCCCCTCTCCTTCCTCGGGCCGAAGCGGCTCGTTCCGCCGGGCATCCCATTCGACGCGCTTCCCCCGATCGACGCGGTGCTGCTGTCGCACAACCACTACGACCACCTCGATGCACCCACCGTGCGCCACCTCGCGCGGCGATATCCGGACACCGCATGGTTCACGCCGCTGGGCATCGCGCCATTCGTCCGGGCGCGTGGTGCAAGCTCGGTCGCGGAACTCGACTGGTGGGAGGAGGCGTCGTTAGGTGGCGTGCGCGTCGCCTGTACGCCGGCGCAGCACTTCAGCGCGCGGGGTCTGCGCGACCGCGGACGCACACTGTGGTGCGGCTGGAGTATCATGGGGCCCACGCGGCGAGTGTTCTTTGCCGGCGACTCCGCCTATCATCCCGAGTTCGTGCGCATCGGGGAGCGGCACGGGCCGTTTGACATCACGATGCTGCCCGTCGGAGCGTATGAGCCGAGATGGTTCATGCAACCGGTGCACATGACACCGGAGGAGGGAGTGCGCGCGCATCTCGACGTGTGCGCGCCGCACGAGAGCAGAGGGTCCACGGTAATGGTACCAATGCACTGGGGCACCTTCCGACTCACGGACGAGCCCATGGACGAGCCGCCCGCCCGTGCACGTGCCGCGTGGGACGCTGAGGGACTACCTGAACGCGCGCTCTGGCTGCTCTCGCACGGGGAGACCCGCCGGCTCTAGGGCGTGTCGTTGCTCGCCTCGGCCGCGGCAGGCAGTGGGCAGAATCGCTCCGCCCACTCCACGGAACGCGCGATCACGAAATCGGCATCGCGATCCACGGTGATGACATGGCCACTGCGCTCCACCCACACCAACTCCTTCATGGACGCGGTGAGGCACTGGAAGATGCGGCGCGCCGCCTCAGCGGGGATGCGGTAGTCCGACGTGGAGAAGATGGCGAGCGTCGGCAGTTGCAGCTGCGGCGTCGCGGCGAGTGCCTCCGCAGCAATCCGCCGCAGTTGATAGAGCAGCCGCGGAGTCGCCCCGCCGAAGCCCAGCGACCTGGCGCGCTGCTCGGGGTCGAGAATCGAGGCGGAATCGTCGCCCTCCACCCATGGACGCCGCAGCGTCCAGAGCGGCCAGATGCTGGTGAGCAGGCGTCCCATGGCAGGCACTTCGAGGTACGGCGCCAGAAGCACGAGGGCAACCAGTTGACACCGCCTTCCCGCGCGATCGCCGGCGACCTCCTGCGTGTTGTTGCTGGCGGTCTCCAGCTCCTGAGAAAGCAGCGCGGCGAGGGCGCCCCCCATTGAAAGCCCAATGATGCACAGCGACTCGTGCCGTTCGTTGAGTTCGTCGATCGCACGCCGGACCTCCGCCTTCCATTCGGCGGCGCGCGAGCGCAGGAAGGCGTCGAGCGACCGTCCGTGTCCGGGCAGCAGCGGCACGCGCACCGTGAATCCGCGCGCGTGCAGCGCGGCGGCGAGCACGGCGACCGATTGTGGCGTGTCGCCAAATCCATGCACGACCACTACGGCCCGTGCATCGCCATCCAGGGCGATGGGACCGGCGCCAGGAATCACACCGTCGGGCCCGAGGGGATGCCTGCGTTGCCAATCGTGTCGGCGCTGGGTCGCGGCGAGGCGACCCCGGCGAACCCACACCACGAGCAGGGCCGTCGATATCCCGGCAAGGGTCAGGGCCACGAGGCGGAAAAGGCTCACGCGCCGCTAATAGCGCGGGAGGGCAGCATCCACCTCGAGCGCGTAACGGTCAACGCCTCCCACGAGATTCCAGACCCGCGAGAATCCCTGCTGCACCAGATACTGCGCCGCGGAGAGTGATCGCACGCCATGATGGCAATAGAGCACCACGTCACGTGAGGGATCCATCGTCGCCGTCTCGAAGACAAAACGACCGAGCGGAACCAGGCGCGCCCCTTTGAGACGTGCCACCTCGTATTCCCACTCCTCGCGAACGTCGATGAGCTGGATGTCGGTGGCCTCCGCGAGCCACATGGCGAGCGTACCCGGCAAGAGATGCCCTACGCCCCTCGTTTCCGGCACAGTCGGTGACCCGTCGCTACAGATCTGTTCATCTGGCATGGGAGAACTCAAATCAGGTCTGCGCCAGATGGCTCAATCGGCGCCACTCCGGGACGCAGACGTCATCCTGCGATTCCAGGGCCACCACAGGAAGCCCGGACTCCATACGGCGGGAACGCTTTCTGCAAACGAACCAAAGAAAACGCAGCGCAATGGATCGTCGGGGCCGGAGCCCTTCGAGTGTAAAGGACATTTTGTCTCTCGAATCTAAGCACGAGAGGGTGCACATTGAGGCGCGCCGCGCCAACGCTGCGCGTCGCATCCACATCTGGGTTTCCCCCTCCGACAATCCGAGTCCACAGGCTCGCGGGCGTTGCCCCCGAGGCTCCCGACATGCAGGCACCACGCGAGTAAGTGGCTGTTCCTTCGCGCGCCGCCCGCCTTCTGCCGGTGTTTCCTCGTCGTTCTCACATGCTCTTGAATGAGTCTTAGCGAGAAAGTTCGGGTGGACAGGCCCAGTGCTTGCACGTTGCTTAGTAACCGTTGAGTTCGCCAGTTCGTCCCCTCCCCTCTCGATGTCGCCCCGCTCCTCCCCGGTCGACACCTCCCAGCGCCCCTACGAGGTCGCAATCGTCGGAAACGACATGCTGCTCGCCGCGCGACCCGCGCGGGCGATGCAGCTTGCCCACGCCTTGCTCGCGTGTGGGTTCGACCTCGTCGTGCCGGTCAGCTGGGGAGATGAAGCCATCGCCGAGCATGTGCTTCGGACGGTCGTCGCGCGGGGCACGTCCCCTGCGATCTTTTGCGCCTGCCCCAGTGTCCGGGCCCGTCTGCTCGCGACTGGATCCGAGCTCGCTCCGCACCTGATCTCGCTGGTCGCGCCATGCGTGGCCACCGCACGCTACCTGCGCGCGCTGCAACCAGACGCAACACTCCGCGTGACGTACATCGGGAGGTGCGAGGGAGGTCGCGATGGCGAGATCGAACGCTGGGTCGCGCCAACAGAGCTGCTGGCCATGCTGGTGGGACGAGGCATCTCGCTCGCCAGGCAACCGGCCGTGTTCGACTCCGTCGTGCCACCGGACCGGCGACGCTTCTTCTCGCAGCCGGGCGGCTGTCCAACGTCCAGCGCATTGGCGGACCGTGCGCCGGAGCGCCGTCTCGTGACCATCACCGACGAGGAGTTCTCCACCGAGCTGGCCCAATACCTCGTCTCGGGCGAGAACGTGCTCGTGGACCTCGCGCCCCTGCTGGCGTGCGCCTGCTGCGGAGGCGTAGGAGCGCTGCTCGCCGGATCGCCCGTGGGCCGCGACGAGATTGCGCGACTCGAACCCCCTCCCGCGCTCTCGCCGATTCTCGACCTCGACCTCGACCTCGACATTTCGCTGGAGGCGACGATCGAGCCCTCGCCGATGGCGGGCGAGCGGGAAGTGGAACGTCGGCAGGCCGCGAGTGATCTCGCGACGGAGTCTGAACCGCTGTTTCCCGCACGCCTGCCGGGTGCGCAGCCCATCGAACCCGCGCGCCTTCGGGCCGAACAACGCCGGATTGCGGTGACCCCCGCCGGTGTGGTGAGCGTTCCGGCCCACGCATCCCCCGCTCGCGAGAGCGGTGCCTCACGCGCATCCCAGGCGAGCAGCGTCTCGTCGCCACTCAGTCCGAGTAGCGCCACGGCGGCAGAGCACCTTCCTCACGTGCGGGATGCGGGGTCGGGGGAGCTACATGCATCGGAGCAGGACCGGACGCCAACGACCTCTCCCATACAGCAGGTGTCATATCCGTCCATCGGCTCTGGATCGAGCGAGCCGCCGGTCGCCGAGCACCACCGGCCTGCCGAGACAGTGAGCGTCCGGCATCGCACGCCTGTTCATCAGGTCTTCCACGTCGGCCGGTTGGGTCCTCACCCGCGAGCACACGCGTCCGATGGAGTCGTGCTCCCCCGCGCCTATGTCGGCCGGCGGCCCTCGGCTTCGGGCCTGGAGGAATCCGACCCCGACGGCCTCAGCGCGCTGCCGGAGGTCGAGCGGCCGCTCCGGATCGATGTGGAACCGCTGTCCGCGACGTCGGGCGAACGACGACTGCCTGACGAACCGATAGAGGCCTCAGGAGGTCACCAGACGGCAGGCGCCGGGCCGGAGAGCCGCCAGGAGCAACCGGTTTCCCCGCCGGTCGCCGCACCATTCGACATTCATGAGCCCACGGCGACCGCTGGTGATGCGTCGCGTGCGGCGGCGCCTGCAGCTGGCGGGACGGGCGTGCGCCCGGAACGGTTGGCGGTTGAGGCCGAGGCACGCACGCGGCCCGCGGGCGTGGCCGTGCCGCCGGAGGCGAGCCTGGCCGAAGCCACGCGCGGCGTTCGGGAGCGCTCGTCGTCGAGGAGTCGTATTCCGGCCGCGCGCGCTCCGCTCTCGTCCCGTGAGCGAAAGCTGCGGTCCGTGTTCGTGTTCGTGGCGTCGGTCGTGGCAGTCGCAGCGCTCATCGTCGCGCTGGCGGTGATCCTGCGTCGCACGCCCGCGCTCCACTGATCGCCGGCTCGTAGTCCGACTCCCGGGGTGACACAGGGGCCGCCGTGTTCGGCGACCCCGTCCTGTCCGGCGCGCGAGTCAGCTACCTGCCTAACAACGTGCGCGCCTCGTCCAGCCTGGCCACCGCGGCGTCGAACCGCGAGGCGAGGTCCGCAATTTCCCGGCGTACCAGGGCAGCGTCGCCGGTGCGCACTGCTTCATTCACCGACGGCAGGGCGATGTTGGCATAGCCGTTGTTCTCGTCGGCCGCGTACATGAGGTTCCGGAACCAGGGACGCGTGCGCAACCCCTCTGGACGCGTGAGGGCGCGCTCCACACCCATGAGGGCGTGGTTCACCGCGGCGCGCCTCTCCGCGCCTAACGAGCCGGCGAGCGCTGCGTCACGTGCGACAGCGAACCGCGACGCCGCACGCTCCATGCGGCCGATGGCGGCGGCCAGGGACGACGTCGGGGCGCTCCCTCCGCTGGCCGCGATGGCCTGCTCGATGGGCGGCAGGTAGCCGCGCATGGTACGGGCGAACTCCACGTAGTCGAACGGAAGCACGTCGGCGTTGGCGAGACGCAGCAACATCGCCGCCCCGACGCGTGCAGCCGTGGTGTGATACAGAAACCCGGGATCGCCGAATCGTGTCATCCAGTCGTACGAGTCGTACATCGAGTGATATACGCCGCCCGGACCGCCGAACCCCCAATCCGCGTGCGGAATGCCGAGGTGGTTGTAGAATCCCGCGAAGTCGGAGCCGCCCCCCGGATCGCCCATCGGCGGCTCGAGCGTGTCGCTGGCGAGGTTCGATGACTTGCGCCACGCCTCGTACACGCTGCCTCCCTTCGGATCGTCGATGTGCTTCACCACATCCCGCAGCATGGACCGCATGGAGGGAGAGCCGCTGCCGCCGAACACCGGGCCCTGCGCGGACACGTCCTGGTTGAGATACGCCACGGCGTGTCGCATGAGCCGCAGGGAATCGTCCTCGACGTACTCCGTCGACCCGATCAGTCCCCATTCCTCCGCGTCCCATGTGGCGAACACGATCGTGCGCTTGGGGCGGTTGCCCTGTTTGGCGAGTTCGGCGAGGGCGCGCGCGGATTCCAGCACGCTCACCGTGCCGCTCACGTTGTCGGCCGCGCCGGGGCCCCACGCATCGCGATGCGCGCCGATGAACACGAGCTCGTCGGGAAACTCACTGCCGCGCAGAAAACCGTAGGTGTTCCAGATGGTCTTGAAGGGACGCGACGCCGTATCGGTGGAAACGGCAACGCGAGCCGTGATGGGACCGGGACCCACGTGATAGCGGAAGGGCAGACCTCCCTGCCATCCTGCCGGAATCGCCGCACCCCGCACACCCCGCAGCAGCTCGGCGGCGTTTCCGTAGGAGATGGGTACCACCGGGATACGCGGCACGGTCATCTCGGCCACGGATAACCGTCGCGCGCCGGCCGTGCTGGGCCACCCCGGTGTGCTCGGGTCGCCGTTGAGGTTGAGCACCGAGCCGCGCTGGATACCGCGCGCGGAACGCATGGGTCCTTCCGGGTAGACATCCCCGCGCACGAATCCGTCATCCTGTGGATCGGAGTATATCAGGAGCGCGAGCGCGCCATTCTTCTCCGCCTCGCGCGCCTTGATCCCGCGAAACGAGCGGCCGTAGCGCGCGACGGCGATGCGACCCTTCACCGAAACGCCCATGGCCGCGAGCTGTTCGTAGTCCTCAATGAGCCCATAGTTGACGTAGACCACCTCGGCCGACACGTCGCCGGCGCCGCCGTAGCCGTTGATTGGCGGCACCTCGCCGGTGGTGCCCAACGTGGAATCCTGCGGCAGGATGCCTTCCCGGAGGTCGAGTTCCTTTGGCTCCGGGGCAACGCGCCATACACGGACGCTGCTGGGATGCGGCATCCAGATGTCGTAGGCCCGCACCTCCGTCTCCAGTCCCATCGCCTTCATCTGCTCGATGACGTACTCGCGGGTTCGGGCCTGTGCCTCGGTCCCGGCCACGTGCGGCTCGGCGGAAAGCGCACGGGAGTGGGCCGCTGCCTGTGCGGGCGTTGGGCGCCCCGCGGCGTCGCGCTCGAGTTCGCGCTGGCGCGCCTCCGAGGCGCGCGCGAACCCGGTGAGGGACTGTGCCGAGGCGGGGGCGACTCCTGCCCCGAGGAGCAGGAAGGCGGCAAGTACCAGTGATGAACGCATGTCGGGACGGTGAGGGGAAGCGCGCCAAGGCAGCACGCGGTCGAATCACTTCATCGTGTGAAAGAAGGATGGGAGAGACCGGACGCTCATCTCTCTTCCTCGTACTCCTGCAGCGCGCGCTCGATGGCCAGCCGCATCCAGTTGTCGGAGAGCGCGCCCTGGGACGCGCCGTGGGCGAGGATGGCGAACTTCCGCTCCATCTCGGTGGCGACAAAGCGTTCGTCGGGGTGTCGCATGCCTAACGATTCGAGCGAATGCACAGCCAGGCGTCGCAGGAGCGCGCGCGTGGACACCTCCAGCCCCTCAAGGCTGCGCGGGTCCGCCGGCGCGCTCGGCGACGGCGCGGCGGAGGCACGCGCGCGATTGCGTGCCGGTGCCTCGAACAGTGCGCGCAACGGAGCCAGGCGGATCGCGAAGGAACCGGGGGTGTGCTCCTGGACTTCGGACACCACCCCCGCGTGCCGCAGTCGGGTGAGCAGGCGCCGCACGTCCTCGCGCACGACGGGGACCTGCCCCTCGCTGCCATTGCCACGGCCCGTGATGACGAGCACCTCACCGGCGTGCTCCACCTGCTTTGCCCGCAGCCATCCGTCGGCACGCCGCACCGCCTCGGCACCGCTCAGGAGCGCGTCGCGCACATTCAGGATGCGCGTACTGCCGAAGCGCACCTCATCGAACGCCTGCTGCACCTGCGGGCGGCGTTGCATGGCTAGCGCATGGCCTTCCGCAACACGTGCCCGTCCATGCGCTCAAGCGGCCGGACCCCGACGATCTCGGCCAGCGTGGGCCCGATGTCCACCACGCGAACGAACTCGTCGTAGCGCCCAGCCCTGATCATGGGACCGTAGAAAATCACCGGCACGTGCGCGTCGTAGTCATGGGGGGAGCCATGCGTCGCCGGGTTCGCCGAGTACCGATACCAGAATGGCTTGAGCGTGACCGCCACGGCTGCCGGCAGGTCGGGTGGGAACATGTGCAGCCAGCGGCGGGCGATCGCGTCCTTCGTCGTATCGCGGCGGGCCAGGTCGGACACGAGATCGGCGCGGGCGACTCCCTCCACTTTCATAGCCATGGCGGCGAAGACGCGCGCCACCGAGTCCCGGTTGACTCGCGCCCTGGCGAACGCCTCGGGCTCCAGCACCAGAAATCCATCGTCCCACCAGTACCCCGAGGTGTCCACGCCGGTGGCCCGAAGGCCCTGGTACAGAGCGCGCACCGCGGGAATGATGTCGGCGACGCCACCCGGCACGTTGCGATAGCGGCTCTTCACGCTCGGGTCCACCGACGGCGCCACGCCGTGATCCGACGTGAGGGCGAAGACGATCGACGCCGAGTCCCGCATGCGGTACAGGGAATCGATGAACGCCCCCAGGTAACGGTCCACCCGCACGATCTGGTCGTGCAG
>JBDSVW010000392.1:0-4606 GCA_039927015.1 Gemmatimonadaceae bacterium
GAACCGGAACTCCCGCACGGGCCGCATCGGCGGACCGATGCGCGCCCGGCTGGCCCGATGGTACAGCGACCACGCCAACCCCAGTGCCGCCAGCGATTCGAGCGCCAGCAACGCCGGGAAGAACGTGATGGAGAACGGCTTCACGGCCCGAACCTGTGCTTCCCCTTGCGCCACCATTTCGGCGGCGGCCGGATATTGGGCGGTGAAGGCTCCCCATTCCGGAGACGCCTCGCGCACCCGCCACTCGGCCTCCGTCGCTTCCACCCGCCGGGTGATTTCCCCCGACACGTTTCGCGCGATCACCGTCGGCGGTACCCGCATGCCCAGCACGACGGCCAGCGCCACCGCGAAGGTCAAGCCGGTGGCCGACAGCGCCCGCGTGAAGAAGGGACGTCCCGGCGCGACCGCTCCCACAATACCGAACGATGCCGCCAGCACCACCGACCACCCGCGAGCCAACGGATCGAACGCGCCCGCTCCTGGAATGCTGGTGGAAAGAATCCAGACCGCGAGCCCCATCCAGATGGCCGCCAGCCAGAAACGCCCACCTGCCTGCCAGCCCAGTAATGCGCACACCGCCATGGCGGGCGCGATGAGCACCATCGTCTGCTCGATCGGCGCCACCAGCCGCAACGCGGCTACCATTGGCACGGCAAGGGCAAGCAGGAGCACGAAGATGACTCGTCGCCAGCCGTGCTCCCGCGGTGCCGCTACAGTGTCCGGCGTGGCCGGTGTCGATGGCGTGGTGATACGCCCTCCTTACGCAGTCCGAAGCAATCAGACGCTGGAGTGACCGCGCAGGTACGGGATCAACGCGAGATAGCGCGAACGCTTGACGGCGGTCGCGAGCTGGCGCTGGTGCCGGGCGCAGACACCGCTGAGGCGGCTCGGAAGGATCTTGCCGTGGTCGGTGATGAAGCGGCCGAGGACACGATCATCCTTGTAATCCACGTAGTGCGTGCGGCCCTCGCAGAACGGGCACGTCTTGGTTTGGCGTCGCATGGGTTAATCCTCGTCCTCGTCGTCTTCTTCTCGGCGACGTGCAAGGGCCATCTCTTCCTCGGAGATCGGCGGCGCCCCAAGCTCGTGCTCGTAGAGGGTGATCAGGTAGCGGATGATGCCGGCATCAAGCTTCATGGCCCGTTCGAACTCGGGCAACGTCTTGGGGTCGGCAGTGAAGCGCGCGACGGCGTAGTAGCCGGTGTCGCGACGCCCGATCTTGTAGGCGAGCTGGCGCCGTCCCCAATGATCAACCGAGATTTCCTCGGTCGCCTCGAGCAGCGCATGATGCTTCGCGATTTTTTCCTGGATGGCGGCATCTTCGAGTGTAGAGTCGAAGATGTATACCGCCTCGTACTGGCGAGACACGGTCGGCAATCCTCCCTTTGGTCGTGAGCCGCCCCCCGCTGGTTGCCGTAAACGGGGGGAGGGGAAGGGCGCTAAGAGTTTGCGCCCACGAGTTGTGACTCGAAACGTAGTGGCGTTGTTGAAGGATACCAAGGGGTTACATTCAGGCTATGTGCGGCCGCTTCGGACTCACTCGCCCCGAACGTCTCGACCTCCAGCGCTTCGGCGTGGAGCATGTTCCGCCCCTCCTGCCGCGCTTCAACATCGCGCCCGGATCGGAGATCCTCACCATCACGGAGCGCGACGGCGGCCGGGTGGCTGAACTGCTCCGGTGGGGCCTGGTGCCCTCCTGGGCGAAGGAGCCGAGCATCGGAAACCGGTTGGCCAACGCCCGCTCGGAAACCGTGTTCGAGAAGCCAGCCTTCCGGAGCGCCATTCGGAGCCGGCGCTGCCTGGTGCTCGCCGACGTCTTCTACGAGTGGCAGGTGGTGCCCGGCCAGTCCCGGAAACAACCCCACGCCATCCGGATGGTGGACGGCGAACCCTTTGCCTTGGGCGGACTCTGGGAATATTGGCGGCCGCGCGAGGGCGACGGGGATCCGCTGGTCACCTGCGCCTTGCTCACCACCGATGCGAACAGCCTCATGACGGGGATTCACGACCGAATGCCCGTGATCGTGCCACAGGACCAGTTCGGACCGTGGCTGGACTCGCGGACTCCCGATCCGGCGGTGCGCGACTTGATGTTGCCGGTGCAGAGCGAACTGCTGGAGGCGTGGCCGGTTTCACTCCGGGTCAACAATCCGACGGCAGACGACGAGCGGGTGTTGGAGCCCGTGGACGTGGAATAGGCCGCCGCGCCTCGCACGCTCGCCCCGGGCTGACAAGGCGTGGCGTCGCTCATGCGCGGTTGATCAGTTCGCCAGCGGCGACTCTCAGCTGACAGTAGAAGCTGGAGAGCGCGACTGGCACGGCCACGCCACCTTCCCACACGATGGTTCGCCGGCGCTCGTTGGCCGTGATCACGAGTGTCGTCGCCTCGTAGTCGGGCGGCCTGGGCGGCTGGCGCAGGTATTCTGCCCGCAGCTTCCGGAAGTCGGGCGCCTAAGCACTGGCAAAGAGCGCCTGCAGCGACTGCCCGGACACGCTGCCACTTCGCGTCCCCGCGGGTTCCGCACACTCCGAGAGGGAAGGCGTCGCTCGGCAGTGCCCGTACTGATACGTGCCGCTGGCCGAGTCGATCTCCATGGTTCGGCGAAACGACTGCCCACCAGCCACGGAGATGGTGGTCGCGAGAATGCGGGCCGGCGCACCGGGTGCGGAGTGGTCCGGGGCAACTGGATTCTCCGCACAGGCGAGCACGCCGAGGAGCGCCACCACCGTCCAGCGAAGCGTCCCCACCGCCCGTGAAGTGCTGGCCGGTCCCGTCGCGATCACCATGACTCTGCTCATCGCCTGGGCTCGTCGAGAGTTCCCATGCACGATGCCTCGCACGGACAGGGGCCGCCTCGCGCGCGGGAGGAGCCGAGCCGCTCGTGGGATGACGCGTGAGACGGAGGGGGAGCGCTGCGCCTAGACGTTGAAGCGGAAGAGCATCACGTCGCCGTCGCGCACCACGTACTCCTTGCCCTCGCTCCGCACGGCGCCCTTCTCGCGCGCGTCCTTCCAGCCGCCTAACGCCACGAAGTCGGTGTACGAGACGGTCTCGGCGCGGATGAAGCCGCGCTCGAAATCGGTGTGGATGACGCCCGCGGCCTTGGGCGCCGTGTCGCCTTCGTGAATCGTCCAGGCGCGCACCTCCTGCTCGCCCGCCGTGAAGTAGGTCTGGAGGCCCAGCAGATCATAGCCCGCCCGGATGAGCCGGTCGAGCCCCGCAGACTCCAGGCCTAACGAGGCGAGAAACTCGGCCCGCTCCTCCGTCGACAATTCGGCCAGCTCGGCCTCGATCTTGGCGGAGAAGGGCACCACGTCAGCGTGCTCCCCACTCGTGCGGATCGCCTCCCGCAGTGCGCCCAGGTGCTGGCCCTCGTCGCCATGCAGCTCGGTCTCGGTGACGTTGGCGGCATACAGCACGGGCTTGGCCGTGAGCAGCGCCAGCGGGGAGAGCACCGCGAGTTGCTCGGGGGAGAGGTGCCCTTCCCACAGCGGCCTGCCGTCGCTCAGCACCTTGTTTGCGCGCTCGAGCACGGGCAGTTCTGCCTGCGCCTCCTTGTCACCCGTGCGTGCGGCACGCTGCACCTTGTCCAGCCGTTTCTCGACGACCGACACGTCGGCGAGTGCGAGCTCGAACTCGATCACCTCGCGATCGCGCACCGGATCCACGCCACCCATGACATGGGTCACGTCGGGATCATCGAAGCAGCGCACGACGTGCACGATGGCGTCGGTCTCGCGGATATTGGTGAGGAACTTGTTGCCCAAGCCCTCGCCCTGCGACGCGCCCTTGACCAAGCCGGCGATGTCGACGAACTGCACGACCGCGGGCAGGGTGCGCTTGGGCTTCACAATCTCGGCCAGCGTCCCCAGCCGGCTATCGGGAACCTCCACCATGCCCACGTTAGGCTCGACGGTGCAGAACGGATAGTTGGACGCCTGGGCCGCCGCCGAGGTGAGCGCATTGAAGAGGGTCGACTTGCCAACATTGGGAAGACCGACGATGCCGAGCTTGAGCATGTCTTGAGAAGACGGGAACGAGAGGACGAGAAGACGAGAAGACGAGAAGACGAGAAGCAGCGAAATGTAACGGGGGGAGGGATGGGGATGATGGCGGTGGGGGCATCTGGTGGCATCCTCATTCATGTCACTCTACCGCAAGCTGCTGGTCTGGCGGAAATCGCACGAATTAGCGCTGCGCGTCTACGCCATGAGCATGCCGGTGCTGGCCGTGCGGGAGCCGTATCTCACCAACCAGTTGCGACGAGCGGCCTTCTCCATTCCCGCCAACATCGCGGAGGGCAGCGGCCGGGTGACGAGCGCGCAGTTCGCACACTTCCTGCAGGTCGCCATCGGGTCGGCGCGCGAGTTGGAGTACCACCTGTTGCTGCTGCGTGACCTCAAGCTCCTCTCCGCCAGCGAGCACGCCACGCTGGAAGCCCGCACCGACGAAGTGACGAAAATGCTCGTGGGTCTGAGAAAGACGGTCGCCTCGCGCCCCCCCTCAAAGCGCCCCCAACCACGACCCCCATCCCAAACCTGAGCCTCCCATCCCTCGTCTTCCCGTCTTCCCGTCTTCCCGTCTTCTCGTCCTCTCGTCCTCTCG
>JBDSVW010000393.1:0-2829 GCA_039927015.1 Gemmatimonadaceae bacterium
GCCAGACGAACAGCAACGCGGCGTAGAACACCAGGACGAACGCCGCAATCTGCCAACGCCTCACCAGCAGGATGACACCGGTGAATCCAACGGACGCGGTGACGAGCATCCACAGGACGTTGTCCACGATCGTGTCCCCGATGACCGGTAGCGCCAGCACGAAGGGTACGACCACCGTGACCATGTGGCGTGTGCGATCCGGCAGGTGCAAGAGCGTGTTCTGCAGCAGCTGCAGCCGCGAATGTCGGCGGCCCGCGAGGCCAAGGTCCGCCACGTACAAGCGCCGGAACTCGGGTTCGGGAGCGAGAAAGGTCCACGCCAGCCAGACGCCAACCGTCAGCGAACCCGCGACGAACAGATAGGTGGCCCAGCGATACCGCCGGTTCACCAGCCAGTAGAGGAAGAGCGCCGGCAGGAGCACGACGCCGGCCGTGCGCGTGAGCGCCGCCGCGATGGCGGCCGCGCCGGCCAGCACGGCGAACTTCACGTGGTCGTCCTCGTGCGTAAGCGCCCAGATGCCCAGCAACACGAAGAACTTGAACGCCGACTCGGCCATCAGGTGGCCGCTGTCCCAGACGGCCATCGGATTTACCGCGAACAGCCCGCTGGCGATGAGCGCAATGTTCTCCCCCAGCTTGCGCCGCGTCGCCAGGAAGAGCAGCACCACGGCGCCCATGCTGAACATCGTGTTCATCAGCAGCAGTGCATTCAGCGCGTCCCCGAACGGCCAGCCCACCACGGCGATGATCAGCGGATAGAGCGGGGGGAAGCGCGCGTGCATGGGCAGCGCGATGTCCTGCAGCTCCCGATAGCTGAGCTGACGCAGCTCGCGGGCAAGAAACAGGTATCCGGCGTCATCCTCGCCCCACGAGATCCCTGGAATGCGATTGATCCAGGCGAGGATCGCGTGCGCGAGCAGAAAGCCTGACAGCAGCCAGGTCGCGCGACGCGAGGCGAGTTGTGGCGCGCTGGCCTGGTCAGACAAGACGTTCGATGACATCTAACAGCTTGGCCGCCTGTCGGTCCCGGTTGAAGCGCCCGTCGGCGTTGATGGGCGCCGGACGCACCCCGGCGCGGAAGGCCAGGTACCGCCGTTCGATGGCCTCCGCAATACCGGCCACATCGTCCGGCAGGAGCACGTCCGCCCCCGAACCATGCAAGAGTCGGTCCGTCGCCGTGCCCCGATCGGTGAGCACCAGCGGCCAGGTTGACAGTTGCACATACTCGAACACCTTGCCGGGAATGGAGTGCACGTATCCCTGCGGCAGCACGGTGACCATGGCGGAATCCTGGATGAGCGCCAGCGCCTCGGCACGCGGGCGGCGGGGCTCGCAGACGAAGAGATCGGCGATGCCTTCCTCGCTCGCGATCTGCGACAGCGGCGTTTCCTCGTATGTGGTGCTCCCCATGAAGTGCACGAGCAGCTCGTTGCGTGTCAGTCCAAGCTTTTCCACCGCGCGCGCCACGCCCTGGAAGAGCGACCGGGGATCGCGTCCCCGGTACAGGCTTCCCGCATGGGAGATGATGAAGCGCCGCTCGGTGCTGTGCCCCGGCGTCACATCTGCGTCGGCGCCATTCATGACCGTCAAGATGCGGTCGGCGTCGGCGGCGTAGCGCGCCACCAGGTCGTCGCGAGACGAATCCGTGTTCACCACCACGAGCGCCGCGCGCTTCACGCATTGCCGCTCGTAGCGCGACGTCTTGCGCCGCCAGACGTTGCCGCGCATGAGCGGCGGCTCCATGTCATCCGAGAACCACGGGTCGCGCAAGTCGATGACCAGGGGCAGCGACGCCGACTCGGCGATGCGCCGCGCCGCCTCGTGCGCGATGTGCGGCGGCCCCGAGCTCACCACCGCCGCGTACTCGGTCTGCGCCGCGATGCGGGCGCCTAACGCGGCGACGCGCGAGGCCCACTCCTCCCACTCCGCGTAGTGCGCCCAGGCGCGATACGTGCGGCCCAGGCGTGCCGCGACTGAGTCCGAATGCGTGATGTTGTCGATGCCGCCGCCATCTCCGCCGCCAGTGCCGCCATTCGCGTCGCGCTCGCGCGAGGGGGCAGTTGCGCCACGCAAGCGCCGCGCGACTCCCCGCACGGCACGCTGGGCCTTCTGGATCGGCAGGTCGCGCATGGGCACGTCGTACAGGCGTGCCCCCGCGGGAACCTCGGACAGCCGCGATTCCTCCCGTAACGACGGATCCAGCGGATCCACCATGATGACGTCGGTCACGATCCCCCGCGCGCGCGCGGCCTGCGCGAGCTTCTGCCAGCGCAGCGACCCCACCTCCGCATTCGGCGGATACGCGACGGAAACCAGCAACAGCCGCCGCGAGACGGCAGCGGCACCATCATCGTCGAGCGGTGCGGTAAAGAAAGGACGGGGGACGGAGACGGGCATGGCCTTCAGGCTGATATGTTTCCGGCGCGCGCCGCGCGAATGGCCGACACGACGGCGCGAACGCGCGCCCCATGCAAGAGCAGCAGCGACCCTCCATACGTCAGCGCCCCCACGGCGATATCCGTCGCGAGCATCGCCACGCGCGGCATCTCCGCAGGATACCCGAATCGCACCATCCACACCGCCACGCACATGAGCGCGGCGCTCGTGAACGGCGCCAAGAGCGCCCTGAAATATGCAGCCGGCGATAGCTCGATGCGCCGGAACACCAGCGACGCCATCGGAGCCACCACCACGATCGGATACACCAGAAGCCAGCCGGCGGCCAATCCGACTGTGCCCCAATGGCTACCGGCGTAGAAGGCAATCGGCATGATGATGGCGCCCGCCACGTTGATCTGCATGGTGCGCCTGTTCTCCCCGATAACGGTGA
>JBDSVW010000394.1:0-3296 GCA_039927015.1 Gemmatimonadaceae bacterium
GCCGCGTTCGCGCGGGAGGAGTCGCACGCCAACGACGAGGACCTCGCGGCCATCCAGCATGCCGCCAGACGCGCCGAGGACCTGACGCGACAATTGCTGTCATTCGCGCGGCGGCAGGTGATCGAGCCCAAGGTGCTGGACCTGAACCAGCTCACGACAAACGTCGAGCGGATGCTGCGCCGGCTGATTGGCGAGGACGTGGAGCTGGAAACCAGTCTCGCACACGCCGTGTGGCGGGTGCGGGCCGACCCCAGCCAACTGGAGCAGGTGCTCGTGAACCTCGCCGTGAACGGTCGCGACGCGATGCCTAACGGTGGTCGGCTCACGATTGAGACGTCGAACGTGGTGCTCGACGAGGGCTACCGGGAGCGCCATGCCGCCGTGGTGCCCGGCAAGTACGTGCTGCTGTCCGTGAGCGACAACGGCACCGGGATCGATTCCGCCGTGCTCCCGATGATCTTCGAGCCCTTCTTCACGACCAAGGAGAGCGGGAGCGGAACCGGCCTGGGACTCGCCACGTGTTACGGCATCGTGAAGCAGGCCGGGGGGCACATTTGGGCGTACTCGGAGCCGGGGAAGGGGGCCACCTTCAAGATCTACCTGCCGCGCGCGACGGGCGAGCTGGAGGATCCCGTGCAGGTCGCGTCGCCCGCCCGCGTGCACGGGAGCGAGACCGTGCTGGTGGTGGAGGATGACGACATGGTGCGCGCCATCGCGCTGCGCACGCTGCGCGGGCAGGGCTTCCAGGTGCTGGAGGCGGCAAACGGGGCCGAGGCATTGCAGGTGGCGGGCACTCACGACGCGCCCATCCACCTGCTGCTGACGGACGTCGTGATGCCGCGAATGGGGGGAAGGGAGCTGGCGGCGCGCCTCGGCGACCAGCGTCCGGAGCTACGCGTGCTGTTCGCGTCCGGCTATACGCAAAACGCCATCGTGAACCAGGGGGTGCTGGAGGACGGCATCCACTTCCTGCAGAAGCCCTACGTACCCGCGACGCTGGCGAGCCGCGTGCGGGAGGTGCTGGACGCTGCGGAGTTGTAGCGGAACCGTCAGGCGCCGCCGCAGGTGGCGCAGGTGCGGGCTTCGGGCATGACCAGCAGGCGGCCATAAGGGATGGGCAAGCCGCAGGTGGCGCAGGCGCCGTAGGTGCCCTCGTCCAAACGCTGGAGCGCATCGACGATGCGCAGCTCGAGGGCCTGCTCGCGTTCGTGGAGGGCGCGGGCCATTTCCTGCGACGCGATGGCCTCCATGCGCGTGAGGCGGCCGACGCACGCCTGGTCGAGGTGGACGGTCTCGGCGGCCTGTTCGGTGGAGGGCATGGAGCGGTGCAGGCGGGCGAGCTCGCGTTCGAGTTCGGCGCGGAGTTCGGCGAGTTGGGAGGGGGAAAGGGGCATAGGGCAGAAGACGGGAAGACGGGAAGACGAGGGGTGAGCGGCATGCGTGATCGCTCTCGTACATATGCGACCTTTGGCGCTCATCAATTTGTAGGGGTGGGGCGTAGAGGTTGCGATTGTCGAGGTCACAACCTCGCTTTTACCGTGAACACCTGTTTCGCGTAACGAGCCACTGTGGGGGTCGTGGCCGTCGCTTTGTCTGCCCATCGGAGGTTCAGCCGTTGCTTCACTCGCTCTTGCTGCTGGCCAGCGCGTTTCTGCTGTTGTCCCCCACGCTCGCTGCCCAGCAGCCCACAGCCACGCCCTCCCTGCGTGTGGCGACGGTGAGCGGAGCCATCCGCCTGGACGGACGACTGGACGAAGCGCTGTGGGCGGAGGCGGACTCCATCGGCAACCTCACGCAGATCGAGCCGCAGCAGGGGGCAGCACCGTCGGGTCGCACGGTGGTGCGGGTGGTGGCCACCGACGACGCCTTGGTGTTCGGCATCCGCGCCGACTACCCCGATGGCGCGCGCACCACGACCTTCGCGCGGGAACGCGACGCGAACCTGAATAACGAGGATCACCTCAAGCTCGTGCTCGACACGTATCGCGACGGGCGTTCGGGCTATGTGTTCGCCATCAACGCCAATGGCGCGCGCTACGACGCGCTGGTGACGGGGCAGGGCGAGGGGGAGAACTCCAACTGGGATGCTGCGTGGGAAGCGGCGACGGCGCGCACGGAAACAGGGTGGTCGGCGGAGATCCGCATTCCCGTGCGCAGCATCCAGTTCAAGCAGGGGGAGCGTGAGTGGGGATTCAACGTGGAGCGGCGGGTGCAACGGCTGCTGGAGAGCGACCGCTGGGCGAGCCCTGAGCGCAACTTCAAGGTCACGCAGACCTATCGCGCCGGCCGGCTGACCGAGGTACCCGAGTTCTCGCTCGGGCTGGGATTCAGCGTGCGGCCGTCGCTGATGGCGGGGGCGGGGGTTCCGACGCCGAAGGGGGAGGTGGACGGCACGAGCGACGCGAGCCTCGACATCACGAAGACGTTAGGCACGAACACGCTCGCGGCGCTGACGTTCAACACCGACTTCGCGGAAACCGAGGTTGACACGCGGCGCACGAACCTCACGCGCTTCCCGCTGGTCTTCCCGGAGAAGCGCACGTTCTTCCTGCAGGGCGCCGACATCTTCGACTTCGGCCTGGGCACCGGTGACGACGTGCGCCCGTTCTTCAGCCGGCGCATCGGGCTGCTGAGCGGGATTGAGGTGCCCATTCGGGCGGGACTCAAGGTGAGCGGTCGCGGGCGCGGGTCGAACGTGGGCGCATTGGTGCTGCACACCGGAGACATAGAGGACCGCGAGGCGCTGTCGCTGCCGATGACGTCGAGCACCATGGGCGTGCTGCGCGCGAAGCAGAACGTGCTGCGCGAATCGAGCGTGGGAATGATCGCCACCTTCGGCGACCCACTCGGCCGAGCCGACGCCTGGACGGGCGGCGCCGATGCGACGTACCAGACGTCGCGCCTGATGGGCAACAAGAACTTCCGCGCCGGCGTGTGGGGACTCGCGACCGGTCGCGAGGGATTGCGCGACGGGCAGCGCAGCGCCTTCGGCGGGAAGCTCGAGTATCCCAACGACCTGTGGGATGTGTCGCTCGCGTACCGCAAGGTGGGAGACGCCTTCGAGCCGTCGTTAGGCTTCGTGCCAAGGCCCGCCGTGCAGGCGCTCAACCTCAGCATGACGCACAAGCCGAGGCCCAAGGGGAATGTGCTGGGGCTGGATGTGCGGCAGATGGTGAACGAGCTGTTCTTCACGCTGGTGAGTGACCTGGACAGCCAGTGGGAGAGCTACCGCGTGTTCTTCGCGCCCGTGAACTGGCGACTGGAGAGTGGGGATCGCTTCGAGCTCAACGCGAATC
>JBDSVW010000395.1:0-20616 GCA_039927015.1 Gemmatimonadaceae bacterium
AGCCCTCGCAGACCTCGATGGACCCGCGCGTCGCCATCTGCTTGCCACGCTGGACCGGGAGCGCCGTGTCGCATGCGCCGCACGCGCCATCGGCCAGCGAGAACACCGTCTGGGAGCGGCGCCGGGAGCGAATGCGGTCGTACTTGCTGAGCAGCGACGCGTCCACGCGCGCGGCCGTCTCGTCGCGGCGGGCGCGGGCGGTGCGCAGCTCCGCCTCTAGTCCGTTGCGCTCAAGGCCGATCTCCGTGCGCGCCGTGGCCTGCGCCCCGTCGAGCGCCGAGAGCGCCTGCTGCTGCTCCTCGATGCTCTGCCGCGCCGCCGCCAGCCTGCTGGTGAGGTCGCGCACTTCGTTCTCGCCATCGGCCAGCATCTTCCGGCCCGCCTCCACCTGCGCCGTGGCGGCGGTCGCCTCGCGCATGTTCTTGACGAGGTCGAGCTGCGCCACGTTGCGTTCCTGGCGCTGGCGATGTTCCGAGACGAGCAGTTCCATCTCCCGTCGCTTGGCGTCGCCAGCGTCCACCTGCGCCCGTGAGCTTTCCAGGTGCTTCGCGACGCGCTCGCGCTCCACGTCCAGGGCGCTCAGGCGCGGCTCCAGCGCCTCCAGGCGGACGACGAGTCCGCCGACGACGTCGTCTTCGGTTTGCAGGGACAGCAGGGCTTCGAGATCAGGTTGCACGTTCAGGTCTCCGTGTGCACGTAAGAGAGAGGACGAACCGGGCGGCGACCATCGGCCTCAGGGACTCATGCCTAACGCACTTAGTTCCCGGATGAGGCGCGCGTTCTCCGCCTTCTCGCGAAGCAGGGCGTTTTTCTCCTCGTCCGTGGCCAGCTTCATCTGTCCTCCGATCACTTCATTGCGTTCCTCGAGCCGTCGCCGCTCGAGCCGGGCCAGCGACGCCTCCACCGTGCGATCGAGGTCCCGGATCGCGTCCGGCGTGGCGAGCA
The DNA here is from genome assembly GCA_039927015.1 of Gemmatimonadaceae bacterium. Classification (GTDB taxonomy): domain Bacteria; phylum Gemmatimonadota; class Gemmatimonadetes; order Gemmatimonadales; family Gemmatimonadaceae; genus SCN-70-22. The sequence goes on from JBDSVW010000395.1 coordinate 946, forward strand.
GGCCATCGAGGACCGCCACCGCGTCGGGTGAGAGGCGTTCCGCGACCATCGCAACGTGCTCACTTGACCCAAGCTCGCGCAACGTCAGGAATATCTCGAGCAGGAGGGGATCCCGGAAACTTTCCTCGCCCACGCGCTCGATCACGCGCTCCAGCGCCGCGGGCGAGCGCAGCATGGCCGCCACCAGCATCTCCTCGGCCGAGGTGGCCGGGGCGCGCTGGCTGGGGGGGACGGAGACGCGCGGACGGCGGGCGCCGGGACGGGCCGCCGACGGTGGCGCGAGGGCCGGCGTGGCGGTCGCCGGCGCGCTTCGGCGCTCGGGTTCCGCCGCCCGCCTAACGCGTCCTGGTCCGGTGACGGCCGGCGACTCACCTCCCGGGCCAGCACCGCCCGATCCACGAGCGACGCCTCGCTGGCCCGTCCGATGTACATGTCGCGCAACACGGGATCGCTGGTGGCGCGGATCGTCGGCAGCAGCCGGTCGACAGCGGCGCGTCGCTTGGTAAGATCGGCGAACCATCCCCCCCGATCCAGCAGCTGCACCTTCCGCTCGAACACATCGATGGCATCCTTCAGTTGGCGCTCGAGCGCCTCGCGGCCGTGCGTGCGCACGAAGGTGTCGGGATCGTCGCCCTCCGGCAGTGTGACCACGCGGACGGTGGCGCCTTCGGTGAGCAACTCGTCCCCCGCGCGAAAGGTGGCCCGCAGCCCCGCCTGGTCGGAATCGTAGAGCAGGAACACATTGCGCGCATAGCGCACCATGAGGGCGGCCTGCTCGGTGGTGAGCGCCGTGCCTAACGGCGCCACGACCGTCTCGATGCCCGCCGCCACCAGCCGGATCACGTCGAAGTATCCCTCGACGATCACCACCCGCTCGTCGCGACGGATGGCATTGCGCGCCTGGTGCAGGTTGTAGAGCAAGCGGCCCTTTGAATAGATGGGGCTCTCGCCGGTGTTCAGGTACTTCGGTTCGCCCGGTCCGATGAGGCGCCCGCCGAAGCCGGCCAGGTGTCCGCCCTGGTCGTGGATCGGGAACGTGAGGCGCGTGCGGAAGCGCGGCCGCGGTTCCTCGGTCGCATCGCGCTTGACCAGCAACCCGGCCTCGAGCATGGTCGTGTCGTCGATGCCCAGCGACGCAAGGTACGCGCGCATCAGGCCGATCTCGCGGGGGGCGTAGCCAAGGCCGAACCGCTCCGCGACCTCGCGCGTGACCTCGCGCGAGGCGAGGTACTCCCGCGCCGGCTCGCCGAGCGCCTCCTCCCACAACACACGGTGGAAGTAGAGCTGAGCCGCGGCGTTCGCCTCCCACAGGGGCTCGCGCGGATCGGGCCCCTGCCGCTTCGTCTGGACCTCACGCAACTCCAGCCCGCTCTTTTCTGCCACCATTCGCACCGCCGACGGCCAGTCTACCCCAAAGCGCTTCTGCAGGAACGAGAACACGTCGCCCGATTCCTTGCACACGAAGCAATGAAAGAACTTCTTCTGGGCCGAGACCGAGAAGTTACGATTCACGCCCTGGTGAAAGGGACAGGGGCCGCGGTAGTTGCCCCCCCGGCCCTTAAGCGGGACGAACTCGCCGATGATCGCGACGATGTCCGCGCTCTCCCTGATGCGCTCGACCTCCTCGTCGGGAATCACAATTCCGCCACCGTCACCCCGGAGCCGCCCTCGTTCCAGAGTCCCAGCCGGAAGCTTCGTACGCGCGTGTCCTTCCGCAGCATCTCCGATACACGGTCGCGTAACGCGCCCGTGCCCTTGCCGTGGATGATGCGAACCGAGCGCAGGTCGGCGCGCACGGCCGCGTCCACCGCCTGCATCACGCTCTCGTCGATGTCGTGCACGCGAAGTCCGCGCAGGTCGATCTCGGTCGCCGCCTGCACCTCCGGCGCGTCGCCGAAGAAGGTCACCGGTGCGGCGGGACGCTGCTCCGCCGTCGCCAGCCGCAATGCCGCGCGCGGATAGGCGATCTTCATCACGCCCAGCGCCACCACGATCTCGTCCGTCCGCACCTCGAGCACGCGGGCGACCTTGCCATCGAGCGGGAGCACCTGCACGTAGTCACCCGCCGACACCAGCGCGTCCTCTCGCACGCGGGGGGTGCGCTGCTGCTGCTGCTTCGTCTCCTCGCGCTCCAGCTGCTCGAGGCGCTCGCCCTGCCGCGCCGCCAGCTGCTCCACCTTCTGCCGCGCGTCGCGCCCCGCCTCTTCCAGGGACTGCTCCCCCGCCTTCCTCAGTTCCCGAATGGTGTTCTCGATCGTCGTGCGCGCTTCCAGCAGGTACTTGCGGGCATCACGCCGCGATTCCCGCTCCACCGCTCGCTCGCGCTCGCGCACAATCTTCTCCCGATCGGTCAGTCGGTGCGCGAGCTCCTTGGCGTGCTGCTGGATCACCTCCACGTCGCGTTCCCGCTCGGTGATCGCCTTGTCTCGCACTTGCAGCGTCGCCAGCAGCGCGTTGACGTCACGCTCCACGAGCGGGATGCGTTCCTCCGCGCGCTGCAGCACCGCCTCGGGCAGCGCGAGCCGGCGCGCGATGCTGATGCCGTACGAGCGCCCGGGAATCCCCTTCACCAGGTGATACGTGGGCGCCAGTGCCACCGCGTCGAACTGCAACGAGGCATTCACGACGCCAGGCACCTCCGTCGCCAGCTCCTTCAGCGCCCCGAGGTGCGTGGTCGCAACCGTCATCGCCCGCCGCCGCGTAAGCTCCTCGAGGATCGCGCCGCCCAACGCCGCCCCCTCCAGCGGATCGGTGCCCGATCCGAGTTCGTCCACCAGCACGAGCGAGCGCGCCGAGGCGGAACGCAGGATTTCGCCAAGATTCTTGAGGTGCGCGCTAAACGTGGAGAGCGACGCCTCGATCGACTGCTCGTCGCCGATGTCGGCGAACACGTCGTCGTAGACCGCGATCTCGCTCTCCGGCGCGACGGGTGCCGGCACACCGGCCTGCACCATCAGCGACAGCAGGCCCAGCGCCTTGAGCAGGACCGTCTTGCCGCCGGTGTTCGGCCCGGAGATGAGGATGGTCTGTTCCCCTGGCTCCATGGTCAGGGCGAACGGTACGACGTCGATGCCCTGCGCGAGCAGGAGGGGATGCCGTCCGTCGGTGATGCGGAAGCCCTGCCCCGCGGGACGCAGGCGCGCGTGCGCGCAGCGCGCCGCGATCGCATAGCGCGCCCGCGCGCAGAGTGTGTCGAGGATGATCAACGCGTCGAGCGCATCCACCAGCAGCGGTTGCAGCGGACGGACCGCCTCGCTGAGTGCGAGCAGGATCCGGTCCACCTCGCGAATCTCCGCCGCCTCCAGCTCACGAATGCGGTTGCAGGCCTCGATGGCGGCCGGGGGCTCCATGAACAACGTGGCGCCAGTGCCCGAGGTGTCGTGCACGATGCCGCCCACGCTGCCCCGCCCTTCGCGGCGCACCGGAATGACGTACCGGCCGTTGCGCACCGTCACGGACCCATCGGGCACCTGCAGGTGTGAGTCGAGGCGCGCCATCACGCGCTCGAGCAGGGACACCAGTTCGCCCTGCGCATTGCGCAGCTCGCGCCGCACGCGCCGCAGCGCCGGGGACGCATCATCCCGCACGCCGCCGTCGTCGTCGATGGCACGCTCGATCTCCGCCTCGGCCTTGTGGTCGGCCACCAGTCGCTGGCGCAGGTGGGCCAGCACGGAGAGCGCCATGGGCGAGCGCTTCGGGTTGTTGAGCGCCTCGCTCGTGAGTCGCGAGGAGCGCAGGAGGATGCCGACATCGCGCAATTCCCGGCCTTCAAGCCGGGTGCCCTCCACGCGCAGGCGTGCCAGCGGGCGCTCGACGTCGGGAATCGGGTACTGATCCCATCCCTCATCACTCGCCACCAGCGCGCGCATGCCCGACACACGGGCATGCTCGGCGTCGAGTGCGTCCAGCTCCGTCGTCGGCTCCAGCGCGCGCACGCGCGCCGCGCCTAACGCCGACGACGCGTATCCCGCGACGACGGCGAGCACCTTGTCAAACTGGAGGACGGAAAGCGCGTGTCGGTTCATACTCGAGGAAGGTACCTGCGCGCCGGGTCGCGAGCGGCGGGCGGGCACGCCCGCCGCCGCGGAGGTCGCGTCAGCCAGTGCCCGACAGCTCAGCCTTGGCGATGGCGCTGATTTGTCCCCCTTCGGCGCGCCCCTTGAACTGCGGCATCACCTTGCCCATCACCGCGCCCACGTTGCCCGCGCCCGCGGCAATTGCGGCACGCACGGCGACGCGAATGTCATCGCTGCTGGCCTGGGCCGGAAGATACGCCTCCAGCAGGCGCACCTCCGTCGCTTCCTTGCCCGCCAGGTCGTCGCGCTGGCCCGCCGTGTACATCTCGATCGACTCGCGACGCCGCTTGATGCCCTTGCCGATCACCTCAATCACATCCTCGTCGCCCAGTTCGCGACGCAACTCGATCTCGCGGTTCCGGATGTCCGAGAGGATCGTGCCGAGAAGGAGCGTCAGGGATTTGTCCTGCGCCTTGCGCGCGGCATTGAGTTCAGTCTGGACGCGCGAAAGGAGGGCTGACATTCAGAGGGCTGCCTGGTCGGTGTGAAGTACAATAGAAAATCGCGGAAGGCGGCGTCAAGCACATCAGCCGGGAGGCCACCGCATCGCACGCCCGCCGAGCAGGTGCGCGTGCAGGTGAAAGACCGTCTGTCCGCCATCGCGGTTGGTGTTGAGCACGACGCGATAGCCTTGCTCGCTGAGGCCTTCGCTCCCGGCCACCGCCGCCGCCATTCGCATGACCTCGCCAATGAGCTCGGGCGACGTCACGTCGTTGAGCGAAGCGACGTGCTCCCGCGGAATGATGAGCACATGCACCGGTGCCTGCGGATTGAGGTCGCGGAACGCGACACAGTGCTCGTTGGACGCGAGCAGTGTCGCCGGTATATCGCCGCGAGCGATTCCACAGAAGGGACAGTCAGGAGACATCGGACGACTCCGGTGTGGCGAGGGAACTGCGCGCGATCGCAAGACCGGAGATCGCGGCCGTCTCGAAACGAAGGATGTGACCGCCAAGGGCGGCTCGCACAAAGCCGGCCTGCGCAAGATATGCCAACTCCTCCTCCTCCAGCCCACCCTCGGGCCCGATCGCAATCGTCACGGGGGCCTCGAGGCGCTGCGCCAGCAACGGTGCACCCATCGCATCGAGCACGACGCGCGCGCCGTCGGGCAGCGCGCCGACGGCGCGCTCCAGCGAGGCTTCCGGATAGAGGGCCGGCAGCCAGGAGCCTCCCGACTGTTCCAGTGCCGACGCCATTCTCGCCCGCAACTTCCCCGTGAACGTGACCCCCTCGCCCCGTGGCTTCACGCTGCGCGAACGCCGGTACAGCACAGGACGCCAGCTGGTGGCCCCCAGCTCCGCGCACTTCTCGGCGAGCCAGAGCATGCGGTCCCGATCGGCGATGGGCACGAGCAGGTGCACCGGCGGCAGGGGCGGCGTCGTCTCCACCGCCTCCACTTCGACGGTCGCGGAGGACTTGCTCATCCGCACCAGCGTGCCGACCGCGCGCTGGCCGTGGCCGTCGAGCAGCGCGAGGCGCACGCCCACGCCGAGTCGGCGCACGCGCATGTGGTGCAGGACTTCATCGCCTAACGATATCGACAGCCCGGGCGCCAGGGGCTCATCGGGGACGAAGAAGGAGCTCAGATCTTCGCGATCGAGACGCTCCACCAGACGTCCTCCACGTCGTCCCGCACCACGCGCCACTGGTCACGGTTGAACGCCTCGAGCATCGCGTCGCGCTCGTCCACGAGGATACCCGAGAGGATGGCCGCACCGGCGGGGCGCAGCGCGGCGTGCATGGCGGGCAGCAACTCCACCAGCACCGACGAAATGATGTTGGCGACGATGACGTCCACGGGCGCGACGAGCGGCAGCAGCACGCCGGCATCGCCCTCGAACACGTGCACCACGTCCTCGACGCCGTTCCGGGCGACGTTGTCCTCCGCGTTGGAGATGGCATCCCCGTCATACTCCACCGCAAACACGCGCGACGCCCCGAGTTTGGCCGCCGCGATGGAGAGCACCGCGCTGCCCGCCCCCAGGTCGGCCACCACGAGCCCGGGCCGCACCACGTCCTGCAGCAGGCGCGTGGCGCCCCGCGTGGTGGGATGATCGCCGGTTCCGAATGCCATGCCCGGATCGATGACGATCGTGCGCGCCGGATCGTGCGCCGACGCGAGCCAGATGGGCGCGATGGTGAGCCGGCCCAGCGTGTGCGCATGCAGCTTGTCCCGCCAGTGCACCGACCAGTCGATCGGCTCGGCGAGGCTGGTTTCGCACAGGACGCCGGGCGCGGCGTCCTGCACCGCGCGCAGCACGGCCGCCACGTCGGCCTCTGGGGGAAAGTGCGTGACGAGCGTCGCGCCATCCTCGTGCAATCCCTGCGCGCCCGCCGCAAACAGTGCGGCGGACACCGCCTCCCGCCGGTCGCCCGGATGTACGCGCAGCGAGGTCCAGCTCACGCGCCTAACGCCTCCTTCATCTTCGTCCAGAACCCCTTGGAGCGCGCCTGTTCGGGCACCGCGCCCTGCACCTCGGCAAGGCGACGCAGCAGGTCCTCCTCCTCGCGCGAGACGGTATCGGGCGTCCACAGCTGCACCCGCACATGCAGGTCACCGACGCCGGAGGAGTTGACGCGCGGCAACCCGCGGCCGCGCAGGTGCATCACCTGGCCACTTTGCGTGCCCGGCGGAATGCGCACCGACATCTCGCCCACGACGGTCGGCACGTCGATGTCGGCGCCCAGCACCAACTGCGGATATGAGATGAAGACCTCGGTATAGAGGTCCTCGCCGTCGCGCTCGAAGCGCGGATCCTCCGCCACCTCGAAGACCACGAGGATATCGCCGCGAGGGCCGCCACGCGGACCGGCGTTCCCGAGTCCGCGCAGCGTCATGTACTGGCCAGTGGAGACGCCCGCCGGAATCTGCACGGGAATGGTGTGTTCTCCACGCGATCGTCCCTCACCGCGGCATTTCTTGCAGGGCGACGTAACCACCACCCCCTCGCCCGAGCACATCGGGCAGGGCACGACGGAGACAAACTGCCCGAAGAAAGAGCGCTGCGCACGTCGCACCTCGCCGGAGCCGGCGCACGTGTGGCACGTCTGCGGCTTGGTGCCCGGCTCGGCACCAGTGCCGCTGCACTTCTCACACCCGTCGAGCAACTTCACGGTAAAGGTTTTCGTGACGCCAGCGGCCACCTCGACCAGCGTGAGATCGACCGTGATCTTGACGTCCTGCCCCTGACGAGGCTGGCCCGCCTGCGACCGGCGGCCGCCCTGCTGCTGGAAGAAATCGCCGAGACCGGAGAAGGCCCCGAAATCCTTCATGAAGATGTTGAGCGCCTCGGAGAGATCCACGTGATGATAGCCGCCACCACCGCCACGGAGGCCCGCCTCACCGAATCGGTCGAATGCCGAACGCTTGTCGCGGTCGCGGAGCACGTCGTACGCCTCGGTGATTTCCTTGAACTTCTCCTCGGAATCTTTCGCGCCGCCGTTGCGATCCGGGTGCCACTTGGTGGCAAGCTTGCGATAGGCCTGCTTGATGTCATCGTCGGAGGCGTCACGCGGCACTCCGAGGACGGCGTAGAAATCAGCCATGTGAATCGTTCAGCTTAATGAAGGATGTCTGAGACGAGGAGTGAGGTGTGCTGCACAAGGGCAATCACCTTGTCGTACGGCATGCGCGTCGGTCCAATCACGCCAATCACGCCAGACAGGGCGCCCACTCTATACTCGGCGGTGACGATCGTGAAGTTGTCAAGGCGAGGATCGCCATGCTCGTTCCCAATCGTGATCGAAATACCCGGCGACGAGGAGCGTCCGCGCAGCAGCTGCGCGAGATGCGCCCGCGTCTCGGTGAGCTCGAGCAGCCGGCGCATGCCCGGCCCGCTCGCGAACTCCGGCTGCTCCGCCAGCACCGAGGCCTGCCCAAGCACGACGCCCCCCTCATCACCCGCCGCCGGCAGGTCGAAGAGCGTGTCGCCTTCCTGGATGAAGACGTTCAGCAATTCGGTGGCACCAGCGGTGGCCGCGGTATCGCGCAACCGGTCACCGAGCGACAGGCGGATCTCCCGCAAGGTAAGCCCCGCCAGGCGATTGTTGAGCACCATCATCACTTCAGACACGGCACTCTCAGCTACCTGACCCGCCACCTCGACGAAGATCGTGCGGACCGCGCCCACGTCGAGCGTGAGCACGAGCAGCAGCCGCTCGTTAGAGACGCGAATGAGTTCCAGTCGCTGCAGCGTGGCGTTGTCGAGCTGCGGCCCCAGCGCCACGCCCAGCTCCTGCGACACGATGGAGAGACTCTGCGCCGCCCGTCGGAGGATCGCCTCGATGGCGGATGCACCGTTGCCCTGCGACGTGAGATGCTCCGATATCCGCTCTGCATCGGCGCGCGGCAGCTTGCGGGAGCGAATGAACGAGTCCACATATAGCCGATATGCGCTGTCGGTAGGGATGCGTCCCGCGGAGGTGTGCGGATGGTAGAGATACCCCTTTTCTTCGAGGTCGCTCATGGTGTTCCGGATGGTCGCCGGCGAAATACCGAGCCCGAATCGCTTCGAGAGCGTGCGCGAGCCGGCGGGCTCCGCCGTTTCGACGTAGCTCTGAATTACCGCTTCAAGCACGCGGCGTTCGCGTTCCGACAACTCCGGAAGTGCCATAAGTCTAAAGCTAGTAACGACTTCGATGCTCAGTCAAGGCGGCTACGAGCGCGTCGAGCCTCAGCCAGCCACGTGGGGTCAACATCAGACGACCTTCACGAACCGTGCCCCACCCCGCCTCGATCCAAGGCGCCACGTACGACGACTCGTTCGGGCGCAACTTCACGCCCTCGAGCGTGCGCAATCCTATATACACCCGCTCGAGCTCCTGAGCCGTAAGATCCAGCGTTTCTCCCCCTGCGCGCGGGTCCACGCCTTCGCTCACTCGCTCGCTCCACTGGCTGTATTCGCGTTCGTTCCAGCGACGCGACGCGCCATCGAAGCCATGCGCCCCCGGGCCCACACCGAGATAGGGCACATTGCGCCAATACGAGGAGTTGTGGCGCGATCGCAGGCCGGGTCGGGCGTAGTTCGACACCTCGTAGTGCTCGAGTCCGGCCTGGGCCATGGTGTCGTGCGCCTCCAGGAAGTCGCGCTCGTAGCGCTCCTCGTCCGCCTCGTGGATCTCCCCCCGGGTGCGCCAGCGGGCGAGCGGGGTGCCCGGCTCGACCGTGAGTCCATAGGCAGAGATGTGCGGTGGCTCGAGCGCGAGCGCCGACCCTACGTCGGCGGCCCAGTCGCGCGGCACCTCGGGCGGCAGCGCGTAGATGAGGTCGAGCGACCAGTTGGCGATGCCCCCAATGCGCAGTGCCTCCGCCGCCCGGTGAATCGCCGCCACGTCATGCGTGCGATGCATCCAGCGCAAGACCTCGGGCGAAAAGCTCTGCACGCCTAACGATACGCGGTTCACACCCGCGCCGCGCCACGCCCGCACCACCGCTGGTGTCACGTCTTCGGGGTTCGCCTCCACCGTGACCTCGCTCCCCGGTGCGAGATCGAAGTGCTCGCGTACAACGTCGAGGGCGAACGCAACGCCCTCACCGCCGAGGCGTGACGGCGTTCCCCCACCCAGATACAACGTGTCGAGTGCCGTCGCGGCGCGGCCCGGAGTGCGCGCCTGCAGCTCGCCACGCAGCGACGCGACGAACTCGGCCACCGGCGTCTGTCGTCGGACCGCGATGGCGAAGTCGCAGTACGAGCAGCGCCGAGCGCAGAAGGGGACGTGCACGTACAGGTGGCGATACATCGGGGGGAAGATACCCGCCGGGCGCCGGGCGAGCCGTGTCTCGGTACCCCTTCCCTCGCCCGGTCAGGACGGGCGGGCCGACCACGCCAGGCGCTCAACGAGTCCAGCGGCGTCCATGCGCACGGCTCCAGCCAGGGTAAGCGTCGCGATGGCCGCCCCCACTTCCCGCGGCGACAAGCCCGCCGCCCGCACGAGATCATCGGCCAGTTGGGGACCGTGGGAGAGGATGGCGAGCAGGCGTCCCTCACTCGAGTCGGGCGCCGCGTCGTCTGACGCGGGACCGAGCGATCGGCGCGGGGCATCTGCGGTCGGCGCGCTCGCTTCGCCCGCCCCTCTCGGCGCGAGGGCGAGCAGTCCGAGCACGTCCTCGACGGAAGCGATCACGTGCGCGCCATCGCGCAGCAGCAGGTTGGCGCCTCGGCTGGTGTCCACGTCCACCGGCCCGGGCACCGCACCCACCATGCGCCCAAGGGCGAAGCCCGCCTGCGCGGTAATGAGCGCTCCCGACTTCGTTCCTGCCTCGACCACCACCACGACGTCGGCCAGCGCCGCAATGAGCCGATTGCGTCGAGGAAACGCACCGGCGTGCGCGCCCCGCCCGGGGGGCAGCTCCGAGAGCACGAGTCCCCGCTTGGCCACCGCCGCGTGCAAGGGGGCGTTGCCGCGAGGATACGGCACATCCACGCCCGTGCCCAGGACGGCGACCGTGCGCCCATCGCCGTCGAGGCATCCGGTGTGCGACTCCGCATCGATGCCTGCGGCGAGCCCGCTCACGACGCAAACGCCCGCATGGGCCAGCGCGGCGGCAAGGCCGCGGGCCACCCGACGCCCGTACGCCGTGGCGCGACGTGAGCCGACGAGGGCGACCGATGGCCCTTCGCAGCTGGCGAGCGATCCAAGCGCGAACAGCACCGACGGCGCATCCTCGAGGTGCCGCAAGCGTTGGGGATAGCGTGCCTCGGTGCTGACCACAACGTCGACGCCGCGCGCGCGGCAGGCGTCGAGCAAGCGTTCTGCCTGCGCGCGAGCCGCGTCGCGCGACGGGGCCGTGGTGGAGGCTTCGAGCGCTGCGCGGGCGTCGCCGGAGGCGAGCAAGCGCTGGCGGAAGGCCACCGGCCCTACCCCTTTCACGCACGCCAGCGCCAGTGCGTCGAGTCGGGAGTCGGCATCCGACGTCGCAGCGACTGACAACCCGGCGACTGCGTGCTCCCGCTCCATCATGTGTGCGGGTTTCCTACCCCTCCGCGTCGTCCGGCACGCCGGTCGCATCGCCGTCGTCGCCGTTTCGCGTGCCGTGGGGCGTGCCGTGGGGCGTGCCGTGTGGCGTGCCGTGTGGCGTGCCTTCGTCGCCTTCGTCGCCCTCTGGCGTAACCGGTCGCTGGATGCCTGACGTGATGGTGGCTGCCTGCGCAGCTTCTGCCACCTTCCGCATCTCCAGGAGCCGAGTCCACCATGCCGCCTTGATGTCATCGAGCCCGGTGCGCGCGGCGGCGCTGATGGAGAACATGCCGAAGGCCTCGGGCGCCTCGATGGGCGGCACGTACTCCTCGCCTAACAAGTCGAGCTTCGAGAAGACGACGCAGTGCGGGGTGGCGGCCAGGGTTGCCGAATACTGGGCCACCTCGTGCCGCAACTGGTCGTACTCCGCCTGCCAATCGAGCGCATCGATGGGAATGAGAAACGCGAGTAATCGCGTGCGCTCGATGTGACGCAGGAACTGCAGCCCGAGCCCCTTTCCTTCATGCGCGCCCTCGATGATGCCGGGAATGTCGGCGACCACGAAGGTGCGGTGATCGGACAGCGCCACGACGCCCAGGTTGGGCTGGAGTGTGGTGAAGGGATAGTCGGCGATTTTCGGTCGGGCCGCAGAGATGACGGAGAGCAGCGTGGACTTGCCGGCGTTCGGCTGCCCTACCAGACCGATGTCGGCGATGAGCTTGAGTTCGAGTTCGAGCGTCCGGACCTCGCCCTCTTCTCCCGGTTGCCACTCGCGGGGAGACTGGTGAGTCGCAGTGGCGAAGAAGGCATTGCCGCGCCCCCCACGTCCGGCCTTGGCCACCACGAGTTCCTGGCCGTGCTCGAGCACCTCGCCCAGGTACTCGCCCGTTTCCTTGAGTCGCACCAACGTGCCGGGCGGCACCGGGAGGATGAGATTGTCCGCCGACCGACCGGTCTTGTTGTTGCCCATGCCGTGCTGCCCGCGATCGGCCACCCACTTGTCACGGTACGTGAAGTCGAGCAGGGTCGCGAGGTTGGCGTCGGCGCGCACGACCACGTCCCCACCGCGTCCCCCGTCACCGCCGTCGGGTCCGCCCATGGGATAGAACTTCTCGCGCCGGAAGGAGGAACATCCGGAGCCACCATCACCGGCGGCAACGCGTACGACGACCAGATCAATGAACATTGCTATTGACGACTCGGGCGAGAAGAAGGCGGTAGCGATCGCGATTGCCGGTCGCCATGACATCACTGAGCACATCGAGCACCGCGGAGACTTCCGCCGCGGAGGCGCCGGCGTTGAGCGCGCCGTGCAGGTGCGAATGCAGCTGACGGTCCTGCCCCGCCGCCGCGCAGGCGGCCACCACGCAGAGTTCGCGTTCCTTGAGCGCCATATATGGACGCGACAGCACCTTCCCGTAGCCTTCCACGATCATCCACGCGTCGAGGGCCGGATGCAACGTACGGATGTTTTGCCGCAGGCGTTCGTAGAACGGGCCGTAGACGACCGCGCACGTCTCCTCGCCGTTCGACGCCCACTCGGCGGCGTCGGCGAAGCGCTCTCCCGGGTCGTCCGCGGGGGCGGGCAGCCCGGAGAGCTTGCGCCACTCGCGTGCCGCGTTGAGCGTGCGGGGAAAGCCAGCGAAAAGGTAGGACTGCAGGATCACTTCCTCCACCCAGACGGGTCGTACGACCGACGCCGAGCGCGCCATCGCCGTGCGCACTGAGTCTTCGTCCAGCGCCGCGATCGCGGCCGCGAGGCGCACCAGCGCGACATGCTCATCATCGAGCACGCCAACAGTACCCGCCGGAGCCTGCGTTGACGTGACCGAATTCACGGGGTCCGTACCCTTCGAGCGCATCATCCGTCGACGATCCGCACTTCACCCACGATTTCGCCGCGGGTGTTCTTGATGCGGGTACGCGCGAATTCCTGCAGCCGTGGCGGCAGCGTGTCAGGCAGCGCGCCGTGCAGCTGCAGGAGGCGGAGCAGCGCGGGGTACTGCGCCCGGGACGCACCATCCTCCACTTTGACCACGATGCCGATGCCGTGCTCCAGCAGCGCCACCGAGTGCACGCCTTCCGCACCGATCTTTGGCACGACCCGTCCCGACGTCTCTTCCACCAGGATGCTGTCGAAGCGATCGGTGCCGCCGAAGATGAACGGCCGAACGCGAATCGCCCGCGCAATGCGGGACGGAATTTCGTCTCCTCGCGTGGCGCTGGCGGCCAAGAGGGCGTAGGCACGCGCCATGTTGGCGATCGGCAGTCCGAAGACCACCACGCCGCAGCCGTCCACCGCGCGCTCGATCATGTCGGCCGGCACGCCGCTCCAGCGCGCCACACTCTCCAGCACCGCCATCTGCACACTGTGACCATCCCGCTCGTAGCCGTGCTGCGCCCACCCTGACACGTGCGCGCGGCCGAGCATGGCGGCGTGCTTTCCGGAGCAGTTATTGTGCAGGCGAGTGGGGGCGTGTCCGGCGTCGCGCACGATCTTGGCGCCGCGCCGGGCCAGCGGCTCGTGCGGCCCGCACGCCAGGTCGCCCTCTTCCAGCCCGATCGACTCGAGCATGCGCGCGGCGATTGCTACGTGCTCCGGCTCTCCGCCATGCGACGCGCAGGCGAGGGCGAGTTCATCGTCGCCCCACACCAGCTCGTCGAAACCGCCGGTTTCGAGAAAGGGCATCACCTGAAATGGCTTGGCGCAGGAACGCCAAGGGGACACGAGGAACGGATCGCGGGCGCTGCCCACGAGGCCCGACGTGGCGTCCCATACGGCGGCGTGCACGCGATGCCGGGATTCGATGGAATCGCCGCGAGTCGCCACAACATCGAGCTGATAATTCTTCATCAAAGCGCAAATACCGGAAAGGAGCGCCCATGAGGACGCGGTGCGGGGGGAAGATAACGCGGGACCCGACCGATTCGGGCATTACGCGGCCCCGCTCCGTTGACCGCCGAGTACGCCGCGCCCTAGCTTCCCCCGCCATGCCTGCCTCCTCCTCTCCCGCCTCGCACCTTTCGCGCGACCGCTTGGTCGAACTGCTCGACCAGATGCGCCTTCGCCGCGTGGCCGTGATTGGCGACGCGATGCTCGACGTCTACCTGCAGGGGGACGTCGACCGGATCTCCCCCGAGGCGCCCGTGCCGGTGGTGCGGGTGCGGGTGCGCAAGTATGCCCTGGGTGGTGCGGCCAACGTTGCGCAGAATGTTGGCGCTGCGGGGGCCACGGGCGTGCTGGTGGGGGTGGTGGGCGAGGATGAGGGGGGCACGCGCCTGCGCGGCATGATGCGGGCGCTGGGGGCCGACGACGGCGCCCTCATCCGGGTGGGGCGTCCCACGACCACCAAGACGCGGCTGGTGGCCCGGTCGCAGCAGGTCGTGCGCTTCGATGAGGAGGAAGATCGGGACCTCGACGGCGACGATGTGTCGCGCGTGCTGGCCTCGCTCGACGCGGTGCTGGCCGACGCCGATGCGCTGGTGCTCGAGGACTACAACAAGGGCGTGCTGGTGGCGAGCGTGATCGCGCGCGCCATCGCGCTGGCCAGGGCGCGTGCGATTCCCATCGTGGTCGACCCGAAGTTCCGCAACTTCTTCGCGTACCGCGGCGCCACCATCTTCAAGCCCAACCGCCGCGAGCTGGAATCGGCGTTAGGCGCTGCCGTCCACCTCGACGATGCCGGCGCACTGCCGGCCACGCTGGAACGGCTGGGGGCCGAGCACCTGCTGCTGACGTTAGGCGAGCGCGGGATGGCGCTCGTCTCTCCGGCCGGTGTCGTGCGGCGCATCCCGACCACGGCCCGCGAGGTGTACGACGTGGTGGGGGCGGGCGACACGGTGACGGCGTACCTCGCCACCGCGCTCGCCGGCGGCGCCACACCGATGGAGGCGGCGGTGGTGGCGAACTTCGCGGCAGGGGTGGAGGTGGGGAAGCTCGGCGCCGCCACCGTGTCGCCCGAGGAGATCGTGGAGGCGTACGACGTGCACATGGCGGACGGGGGCGGTGACGCAACCGGCCGCTGAGCACTCTTTTTTCGCACGGCGCCGCTGTACTTTCCGGAGCCGCGTGACCAGCGTTCGCGGTGTATGCAGTTGGCGTGGCAGTTCGTACGGGGGCCCTTAGCTCAGCCGGTTAGAGCAGCGGACTCATAATCCGTCGGTCCTGGGTTCGAGTCCCAGAGGGCCCATCGCGTTTTTCAGAAGTCCGTCCCATTGGTGCGCGCGACCCATTGGTGCGCGCGACCCATTGGTGCGCGTGATGCACCTCCGCGATGGACGCGTATGATGTACCGCGCACTGGTGCCGCCCGCCCCCCCGCGCCTAGCGGAAGAGCGCCATCGACTTGAGCACCACCTGCGCCACCCCCCACGCCGCCGGAACGCCGACCACGACCCACGCGACGATGAGCTTCATGCGCTCGCCCGACGATCCGTTCCGATCTGGCGCTGGTTGTTCGTGATGCGCGGACATGGCTATCGCCCTCCGGTGCGCAGGGGAGCGCCGACGGGCGCGGCGGCGCGGTCGAACCGATGTTGGGCGGCCACGGGACGCACAAACCAGTTGGCCACGAATCCCGCCAGAAGCAACGCGGCCATGAGGTACATCGTCACCTCGTAGGCGGCGCTCTTCGGCACCCCGTGCGCGATCTGGTACTCCCGGATGTAGTTCACCAGCACCGGCCCGGCGACTCCGGCAAGCGACCACGCCGTAAGCAGTCTCCCATGGATCGCCCCGACATGCATCGTGCCGAAGAGGTCCCGCAGATAGGCGGGGATGGTGGCGAAGCCGCCGCCGTACATGCTCATGATCACCGCGTAGAACGCCACGAAGACGATGACGCTGCCCATGCGTCCCGTGGCGGGCACCACGGCGTAGAGCACCGCACCGAGGGCGAAGAAGATCATGTAGGTCCGGCGGCGTCCGAGGCTATCGGACGCGGACGACCAGAGGAAACGGCCCACCATATTCGCGAGCGAAAGGAGGCCGACGAAGCCGGCGGCGGCGCCCGCGTCGATCACACCGGGAAACATCTCCTGGATCATCGGCGAGGCCTGGCCCAGCACCCCGATGCCGGCGGTAACGTTGAGGCAGAGCACGGCCCACAACAGCCAGAATTGCGGTGTGGAGAGGGCACGATCGACGTGCACGTCGCCGCCGGGCGCGATACGCGTTACCGGCGCGCCCGGACCCATCGGCGGCGCCCACCCGGGGGCCGGGAGGCGCACGGTAAAGACGCCGAACATCATGAACAAAAAGTAGAGGAGCCCCATCACGGCGAACGTGGCCGCGACTCCCATCGACGTCGGCGTCCGCAGCGCCGCCATGAGTGCCACAGCCAGCGGCGAGCCGATCATCGCGCCGCCGCCGAACCCCATGATGGCGAGCCCGGTGGCCATGCCGGGGCGGTCTGGAAACCACTTGATGAGGGTCGAGACGGGGGAGATGTAGCCGAGTCCGAGACCAATCCCCCCGATGACGCCGTAGCCGAGGTACACGAGCCAGATGCTATGCAGCCGAACGCCCAGCGCGGCGACGAGGAATCCTCCACCGAAGCACACGGCCGACGCGAACATCGCGCGGCGCGGACCCACACGCTCCAGCCACCGTCCGAAGGTGAACGCGGAGAGCCCCAGAAAGACAATGGCGACCGAGAAGATCCAGCCGATGGTCGTGAGCTTCCAATCGTCCGCGGCAGCGGCCCCCATGCCTCGCAAGGTGGACAGCGGCAGGTTGAACACGCTGAAGGCGTATGCCTGGCCGATGGAGAGATGGATGGCCAGCGCCGCCGGCGGCACGCGCCACCGGTTGAATCCCGGGGGCGCGATGGTGTGCTCGCGATCGAGGAAGGAAAATCCGGGCATTCGCGTCCGTGGATGGGGATCGAGGGCAATCTCCGCTCCCTCATCGCTCCGCGAAAGAGCGCTCCTACTACCAACTCATCGAACGACTCATTAACCTACCCTTCCCTCGTGCGGTACGCCGTTACGAGGCGTCAGGTCGCGTAGCTCAGCTGGTTAGAGCGCTGCTTTCACACAGCAGAGGTCCGGGGTTCGAGTCCCTGCGCGACCACTTGGTTTCCGCACCCCTCCGGGGGATTTCGCGACCATGACTTCCGAAACGAACAGAAGCGCCCCTCGCTCGCGGGGGGCGCTTCTCGTTTCGGGCGTCCCGAAGCAGCAGGCGACGCACGCCCCAAGGGCGTTACGCCGTCGGCCCGTTCCCTACCGCGCCAGCCGAGCCTCGCGCTCGGCGAGGGCCACGTCGGAGTCCACCATCAGCTTCACCAGTTCGTCGAAGGTGACCTCGGGCGACCAGCCCAGCTTCGTGCGCGCCTTGCTCGCGTCGCCAAGGAGGTGATCGACCTCGGTGGGACGGTAGAACTTCTCGTCGAGGGTAACATACTTCTGCCAGTCGAGATTCACATGGCCGAAGGCCGCCTCCACGAACTCGCGTACCGTGTGCGATTCTCCGGTGGCCACCACGTAGTCGTCGGGTGCATCCTGCTGCAGCATGCGCCACATGGCGTCCACGTAATCACCGGCGAAGCCCCAGTCGCGGCGCGCATCCAGGTTGCCTAACGCGAGCGACTTGCGCGTGCCCGCCACGATGCGTCCCACGGCCATGGAGATCTTGCGCGTCACGAACGATTCCCCGCGGCGGGGCGACTCGTGATTGAACAGGATGCCGTTGCAGCAGTACATGCCGAAGGCTTCGCGGTGGTTCACCGCGAACCAGTGCGCCGCCATCTTGCTCACCGCGTACGGCGACCGGGGATGGAAGTGCGTGGTTTCTGTCTGTGGCGGCGCGGTGGCCCCGAACATCTCCGACGATCCGGCCTGGTAGAAGCGGACGGGTCGCGCGGTGCGCTCGATGTGCTCGCGCACGGTCTCGAGCAGGCGCAGGGTGCCGGTGGCGACGACGTCCGCCGTGTACTCCGGCTGGTCAAACGACACCCGCACGTGCGACTGCGCGGCCAGGTTGTACACCTCGTTGGGCGCGGTGCTCTCCACCACGCGGCGCATGGAGGACCCGTCGGCCATGTCCCCGTAGTGGAGTTGCAGCTGACCGCTCGCGCGGGCTTCGCCCATTGCCAGGTGGTCGATGCGGCCACGGTTGAAGGTGGACGCGCGGCGTACGAGTCCGTGCACCTCGTAGCCCTTGGACAGGAGCAGCTCGGTGAGGTACGAGCCGTCCTGGCCGGTGATGCCGGTGATGAGTGCTTTTCGCATGTGAGGAAGAATTAGTTCGAGAACGTCAGGGCTCAGGCGCTGACCGACGATCCGGCGTCGGCCAGCGAGGCACCGGCGCGCAACGCACGTCCCAAGGTGGCCTCGTCCAGCCGCGCCGTGATGAATAACCCCTCGTCGGTGTGCCGCTGCGACACGACTTCGCCGGAACGATGCAGCTCGGCGAGCAGCTTGCCGTCACCATGTCCGAGGCGCAGTTCGACCAGCGGGGTGTGGCGGCGCACGCGTTCGAGCAGCGCCGCCGAGAGTTCATCCAGCCCGCCCGGCGTGACGGCCGACGCCAGCACCGATTCGGGGAAGAGATTACGGGCGCGCGTGCCGAGGCCTTCGGCCACCTCGGGCGACAGCCGGTCCATCTTGTTGAACACGTACAGCATCGGGCGCTCGCCCGCACCAAGGTCGGCGACGACGTCGTCCACCACCTCGCGCTGCTCCTCCCAGTATGCGTGCGACGCATCGATCACGTGGAGGAGGAGATCGGCCTCGTTCAGCTCCTCGAGGGTCGCGCGGAACGACGCGACGAGATGGTGCGGGAGCTTGCGAATGAAGCCGACGGTGTCGGTGACCACGACACGCTGAGCATCGCCGAGGTCCACCTCGCGCGACAGCGGGTCGAGCGTGGCGAACAGGCGATCCTCCACGAAGATCTCCGCCGCACCGGAGAGCGAACGGAGGATCGAGGACTTGCCGGCATTGGTGTACCCCACCAACGCCGCGCGGAATTCCCCCCGACGTCCCTGGCGTTGCACCTCACGGGTGCGCGTGACCTCCTCGAGCCGGTCCTTGAGCAAGCGGATGCGATGGCCGATGAGCCGGCGATCCGACTCGAGCTGCGTTTCACCCGGCCCGCGCACGCCGATGCCACCGCGGAATTTCTCGAGGTGGGTCCACATCCTCGTGAGGCGCGGCAGCAGATAGTTGAGCTGCGCCAGCTCCACCTGCATGCGCGCCTCCCGGGAGCGCGCGCGCGTGGCGAAGATGTCGAGAATGAGCTCGGCGCGGTCGATCACGCGCTTGCCGATGATCTCCTCGATGTTCTTGCCCTGCGCCGGCGAGAGTTCGTCATCGAACACGACGAGCGAGATGTTCTCGGCGACCACCCTCTCTCTCAGTTCTTCCAGCTTTCCCTTGCCCAGATAGGTGCCGGGATGGGGCCGGTCGAGGTGCTGGGTGAGCGTACCCACGACGTCCGCGCCCGCGGTATCGGCCAGGCGCTCGAGTTCCTCGAGGTGCTCGTCGACGTGATGGCGGGCGACGGTGCCCTTGCGTGGCGCCCCCACCAGCAGCGCGCGCTCAATGGGCGCGGTGAGGGAGATCAGGTCCTTAGCGATGCGAGACTCCGTGGCGATGACGGTGAAACATGGAGGACACAAGACGGTGGAAGCAAC
>JBDSVW010000396.1:0-3628 GCA_039927015.1 Gemmatimonadaceae bacterium
GGTTAAGCACGGGAAGGCGCGCTTCATAGCGTGGGCCGCAGGCCTTCTCGTCTTCCCGACTTCTCGTCCTTCCGCACTCTCAACACTCACGCCCCCTCCATGGTAGTAAAAGCGATGCCGCCGACCCTCTTCGTCTCAACGGATGAGCAGGTCAAGGTGATTTCGCATTACGGTACTCCGCTGCACGAGCGCTACCGCTTCGAATTCCCGTCGCGCGAAACGGTGGATCTCCTGATGAGCAAGGAGGCCTTCACGCGCTTGGCCACGGAGAAGGGGTGGCCAATCCCCGCGACCATCGCCGCGCAGACGCGCGAGGCCCTCGAGGCGCAGCTGGCGAGCGTGCGCTTCCCGCTCATCCTCAAGCCCCGCCTCAAGAATCTCGCTTCGCGACAGAACGCGGGACAAAAGGCGTATCGCTGCGCCGACACGGCCTCGCTGCTTGCGGCGTACGACGATGTCGCGCGCTGGGAGCCCGAGGTGGTGGTCCAGGAATGGATTCCCGGGACCGACGCGGACGTGCACTACTCGTTTCATTATTTCGCGGCCGACATGCGTGAGATCGCGACCTTCGAGGGTCACAAGATCAGGCAGTGGATTCCGGAGGTGGGCAGCACGGCGTGCTCCGAACCTGTGCACCCGCCGCTGGTCACGCCCCTGTCGCGGGAGATCCTGACGTCCACGCAGTGCGCCGGCTTTTGCTCGGTGGAATACAAGCGGGATCCGCGTTCCGGCACGTTTTATATCACGGAGCCCACGGTGGGTCGCGTGAACCTGCAGCTTGGCACGGCGCTGGCAAATGGCGCCGACCTGGTGTCGCGCGCGTACTTCCATCTGAATGGCGTGGAGTATCCCGGTCGCGAACAGCGGACGTACGACCGCAAGTGGGTGTACCTGTCCGCCGACTACCGGAGCGCGCAATACTATGTGGCGCGCGGCGACCTCACGTGGGGCGGCTGGCTCCGCTCACTGCGCGGCCCGAAGTCGTTCGCCGTCTGGCAAGCCGGCGATCACGGCATGTGGACAGGCATGGTGCGCGACTTCTTCTCCCGCCTCCCCGGCGCCCTCAAGCGCCGCACGCAACGCCTCCTCACCAACCGTTAGGCGCTCTCGTCCTCTCGTCCTCTCGTCCCCTATTCAATCACCTTCAACGCCAGCTCCCCCTTCCCGAACGGCGCCGAGACCTGCACCCCCTGAACCGACGCGCGCACGCGGTGCAGCATCTCGCGGGCGATCGCGATGCCTTCTGCCGTCGCGTGCTCCTTCGACCGCTCGTTCGCGCGCCGCATGCGCAGCATGATCTCGTCGGGCACCACCACGCCCGGCACCTCGTTGGCCAGGAACTCCGCATTTCGCAGCGACGCCAGCGGCCAGATGCCGGCGATGACCGGAATGCGGTCGGGCTCGATCTGGCGCAGGAAGCGCTCGAGCTGCGCCACGTCGAACACGGGCTGCGTGATGGCGTACTCGGCGCCGGCTTCCACCTTGTAGGCGAAGCGCTGGCGCTCGATGGCGGGATCGATCGCCGCGGGGTTGACGCCGACGCCGATGGCGTAGCGCGTGGGGGCGCCGATGGGGTTGCCGCCGGGGTCGAGGCCGTGATTGAGGTTGCGCACGAGGTTCGTGAGGCCGATCGCGTCGATGTCGAACACCGCCGTCGCATCGGGATACGGCCCCATCTTGGGTGGATCGCCCGTGATCACGAGCAGGTTGCGCAGGCCCATCGCCGCCCCGCCTAACAAGTCGGACAGCATGCCCAGCAGGTTGCGGTCGCGGCAGGCGTAGTGGCAGACCGACTCGATCCCCACCTGCTGCTCGATCAGGAGCGACGTCATCATCGCCCCCATGCGGCTCTGGGCGCGGGGGCCATCGGGCACGTTCACGGCGTCCACCCCCGCCGCCTTGAGCGCGCGCACGTCGGTCAGCATGCGGCTGGCATCCACGCCGCGTGGCGGCACAATTTCCACCGAAGTGACGAACTCCCCGCGGGCGATCTTGCCCGCCCAGCGTGAACGCTCCGCGAACGGCACCGGCGTCACGCCCTCGCCACGCACGGCGGTGCCGGCCGGCTGCGGTGAGGACGGGGCCGTGCCGGAACCACCGCCGGCATCGGGCCGGTTGTCGCGCCGGTTGTCGCGCGACAGGCGGGGCACGAGCGGACGAATCCCCTCAACCATGGCGTGGATATGCTCCGGCGTCGTGCCGCAGCATCCGCCGATGACCTTGGCCCCAGCCTGCACAAGGTGACGCGCGTACGCGGCCATGTACTCGGGGCTCGCCATGTACATCTTGCGCCCGCCCACCTCGCGCGGCATTCCCGCGTTGGGCATCGCGCTGAGCTTGCGGCGGGTGACTGTCGCCATCCGCTCCACCGCCTCGAGGATGATCTGCGGACCGACGGAGCAGTTGAGGCCGATGACGTCCGCGCCCATCTCGTCCAGCGCGCGGGCCACCACCTCGGCGGTGGCGCCGAACACGGTCAGTCGATCGACATCGATGGTCATCTGCGCGATGAGCGGCATCGTGGCATCGACGGCGCGTGCGGCCGCCACCGCCTGCGCCATCTCGTCGAGATCGGCGAACGTCTCCAACAGGAAACAGTCCGCCCCGCCGTCACGCAGCGCCTCGAGCTGCTCGGTGAACACGGCCCTCGCTTCCTCGTAGCTCGTCGGCCCGTATGGCTCCAGGCGCACGCCTAACGGGCCCACGGCTCCCGCCACGAGCACCGAGTCGCCCGCGGCCTCGCGCGCAAGGCGCGCGGCGGCATGGTTGATGGCGGAGACCTCTCCCTCGAGGCCGAAGTGCGACAGCTTGAAGCGGTTGGCGCCGAAGGAGTTCGTCTCCAGCACTTCGGCACCGGCCCGCACGTAGGCGTCGTGCACCCCCCGCACGAGCTCAGGGGCGCGCACCGAGAGCTCGTCATAGCAGCGATTGATGAAGACGCCGCGGCTGTACAGCATCGTTCCCATCGCGCCGTCGAACACCACCACTGCGTGCGGGTCCACCAGGCGCGCGCACAGCTCGTGGCGAGACCTCATGCCGGGTCGTCCCCCAGCGCGCGGCGCGTATCGGCTTCCAGCAGGTTGGCGTCGATGAAGAATTTGCTGGCCCAGTTGGGCAGCTCGTACGTGCAGTACCCGCCATCGACGGGCAGGGACCCCTTCACGCCACCCACCACGCCGGGGTCGCCCGCGGTACGGATGCTGCGGCGCACGAACGCGTTCGCGCGGAACGCCGCGTCGCGAAATGCCGCGTCCCCCGTGTGGTCCGCCAGCATCAACCAGCAGTGCGCCACTTGCACCGACCCGGTCAGGCAGGCCCAGTCGGCCGCCGGCTGCCAGTCGCTGTCGAGCCGTCCCGGAAGTCGTCCGTCAGGCGCAAGGGCCGACAGTGTCCCGCGACCGCAACGTACCGCCGCGTCGAGGAAGTCCGCGTCGCCCGTGAAGCGATGCGCCTCCAGCACGCCACGCAGCACGTAGCCGATGGTGTGCGTGAGCGGCTTGGCCGGATCGGTGAGGCAATTCTCCGCGAACCATCCGTTCGCCTGCTGGCGGCCCATCGCCCAGCGCACCTGGCGGTTGGCCGCCTCCACCCACGCCGGCACATGCTCCACGCGCGCTGCCTCGTACAA
>JBDSVW010000397.1:0-13606 GCA_039927015.1 Gemmatimonadaceae bacterium
GCGGCCTCTCACCTCATCCGCCTGCATCGGGCCGACGGGGGCATCATCCTGTCGGCCAGCCACAATCCCGGAGGACCCGAGGGCGACTTCGGCATCAAGTACAATGTCGACAACGGCGGACCCGCCCCCGACCGCGTCACGGCGGCCATCGCGGCCCGCACGCGCAGCATCGCCGAGTATCGACTGGTGGAGAGCGCCGACATTCCACTGGGCGAGATCGGCCGCTACTCGTTAGGTGACCTGCAGGTCGATGTCATCGACCCGACGGCCGACTACGTCACCCTCATGGAATCGCTGTTCGATTTTGACATGATCCGCGCGCTGGTGGCCGGCGGCGACTTCCGCATGCGCTTCGACGCCATGCATGCGGTGACCGGTCCGTACGCCGTGGAGATCTTCGAGCGACGCCTTGGCGCGAAGTCGGGAACGGTCATCCATGGCGTGCCCCTTGCCGACTTCGGCGGCGGACACCCCGACCCCAACCTCACGTATGCGCACGAGCTGGTGGAGGAGGCGTTCGGCGCCGATGCGCCCGACTTCGGCGCCGCATCGGACGGCGATGGCGATCGCAACATGATCCTCGGGCGCAACTTCTTCGTCACGCCGTCCGACTCGCTGGCAGTGATCGCCGCCAACGCCACGCTGGCCCGGGGCTACGCGTCGGGCATCGTCGGCGTGGCCCGCTCCATGCCCACCTCGGGCGCGGTGGATCTCGTCGCGAAGTCGATGGGCATTCCCTGCTACGAAACGCCCACCGGCTGGAAGTACTTCGGCAACCTGCTGGACGACGGTGCCGTGTCCCTCTGCGGTGAGGAGTCGTTCGGCACGGGATCGAATCACGTGCGCGAGAAGGATGGCGTGTGGGCGGTCCTCTTCTGGCTCAATATCCTCGCGGCGCGACGGGAGTCGGTGGAGGACATCGTTCGCGCGCACTGGCGGCAGTACGGGCGGAACTACTATACGCGGCACGACTACGAGGAAGTGGAGAGTGTCGCGGCGCGTGCTGTGATGGATGCGGTGCGCGCACACCTCGACACCCTGCCCGGACAGCAGCTGGCCGGCGATCGCGTAGACACGGCCGACGACTTCGCGTATACCGACCCGGTGGATGGCAGCGTCAGCACCGGGCAAGGCCTGCGAGTACTGTTCGCATCGGGCGCGCGCATTGTCTTCCGACTCTCAGGTACGGGCACGTCCGGCGCCACGCTGCGACTCTACGTGGAATCGCACGAGCGCGATGTTGCGCGTCACGACTTGGATCCGCAGGAGGCGCTGGCCGCCTACCTGCAGGCGGCACTCGACCTCTCCGGCCTGCGCGAGCGCACGGGCCGCGCCGCACCGACCGTCATCACCTGACCACTCACGGTTCGCGGCGCGATACCACTGCGTGCGCCTCTGGCATCCTCGCGGTACGCCGGTAAGTCTTAGGGCCGGGACGCCGAATGTTTCGTGTCCGCGCGAGGCTCCGTTTCCCGGGCGCGCTCGCCTGCGCCGTCGCCAGACACCGCATGACTGAACGTCCACCTCGGTCCGTTACACCGTCTCACACCCGGCAGCTCGCGCTGCTGGCCATCACCTATCTGGTCGCGCATCGGGTCGGGGCATACTTCCTCGACCCCGCCACGCGCATCGCACCGGTGTGGCTGGCAGGCGGGGTGGCGCTGGCGTCGCTACTCCTCCTGCCTCGGCAGAAGTGGGGGGCGATGATCGCGAGTATCGCGATCCTCACGCTGGCATCGAACATCTACACCAGCGGCCGCGTGGTCGGCAGCGTGCTCTTCCTGCTGCCGGTGCTCGCAGAGTTGGCCTTGGCTGTCGTCATCATGCGGCACATCGCCGGGGACGGTACCGATTTCACGAGGGTCCGACAGATCGCCGCGCTCATCGCCGCTTCTGCGGGAGCGGCCGCGCTCAGCGCGCTGATTGGCGCGCTCCTCGCTTCCATGCGAGCCCAGACGCCTTATTGGCCGAACTTCCTCACCTGGTGGATCTCCGACGGCCTGGGATTGTTGCTCGTGACACCCTTGGTGGTGGTCGTTGCACTGGAGCACGCCGCAGATCGACGGCGCTCCGCGCGGCAATACATCGAGATCGCGCTGCTCATCCTCCTGTCAACGCTGGCGGGTAACGCCGCCTTCCGCGGTGACACGGCGTTCGGGATCATCGAGGTGCATCCGTACATGCTCGCCTCGCTGGTGGTGTGGGCGGCGCTGCGAACCGGCATGCTTGGCGTCACGGCCACACTCGCCGCCCTGGCGACCATCGCCCTCAGCGTGGCCATGCAGGCCGAGGGCCCCTTTGCGTTCGGCGGCAGCGATGTGTCCGGGCGCCCGCTCCTCGTGCAGCTCTTCCTCGCGGTCACCGGCGTGACGGGCCTGCTCCTCGCCACCGCGACCGACGAACGGCAGCAGGCCGTGGAGTCCTCGCGCGACGACCAGAAACGTCTGCGTGCGTTGGGCGACAACCTGCCGAATGCGATCGTGTACCAAGTGCTGCGCGAGCACGATGGCACCATGCGATTCGTGTACGTGAGCGCCGCCGTCGAGCGCCTCCACGGAGTGACAGCCGACTCGGTGCTTCACGATCCCACGCTCCTGTACGATCTGGTACTCGAGGACGACGCGTCGCGCATGGTCGAGGCGGAGCGTGTCTCATTCGAGCAGATGACCGACGTGAACATCGTGGTGCGCATGCGACGCACGGACGGCGAACTGCGCTGGTTCCGGCTGTCGTCCTCGCCCCGCCGCGTGACGGACGGACGCGTGCTGTGGGACGGTGTGCAGGTGGACGTCACCGATCGCGTCATCAGCGAGGCACACGTGCGCCGGGTGAACCGCGCCCTGCGCACTATCAGCGCGTGCAACCATGTGCTGGTGCGCGCGCAGTCGGAGACGGACCTCTTGCGGGAGATTTGCCGCGTGATAGTGGATGAAGGTGGCTACCAACTTGCCGGCGTCGGATTCGCGGTGCAGGACGACGGTGTGATCGTCGGGCCGGTGGCGTACGCGGGACCGCACGATGGCTTTCTCGAGCGCCCTCCGGTGCGAGTCCGGGAACCGGAACAGACTGCTCCAGCAGACGCCTCCGGCGTGCGCGCGACCCCCGCCACCGGCCGCCTCACCGATCCCGCGCTGTCGCCGTGGAGCGACGTGGCGCACGCCAGGGGCTTCCACTCCTCGCTCGTCCTCCCGCTCACGCTCGACGCGGACGTGATCGGTGCCCTGTCGGTCTACGCATCCGACGCCG
This sequence comes from Gemmatimonadaceae bacterium, assembly GCA_039927015.1. Lineage (GTDB taxonomy): Bacteria > Gemmatimonadota > Gemmatimonadetes > Gemmatimonadales > Gemmatimonadaceae > SCN-70-22. Next base: position 3,247 of record JBDSVW010000397.1, read on the forward strand.
ATGCGTTTGACGCCGACGAGCTGGATCTGCTTACGGAACTCGCGGATGACCTGAGTTACGGCCTGAATGCGCTGCGTACCCGCGTCGCGCACGATTGGGCGAAGCGATCGCTCCTGGCGAGCGAGCAGCGTTTCCGGCTGGCGATGCACTTCTCCCCCATCGGCAAGGCGCTGATGTCCCCGGAAGGCCGTATACTCGAGGTCAATCCCTCGCTATGTGCCATCCTTGGCCACTCGCGGGATACGATGCTGGGCTGTGACTTCTATGGATTCACGCATCCCGACGACGCGGGCACCGAGAGGAACAGCATCCGTCAGCTGCTCGAGGGGGCGCGCGAATCGGTCCAGACGGAACTGCGCTTCGTGCACCGTGACGGCCACGTGGTCTGGTCGCAGCTGAACGTCTCGCTGGTGCTCAACCCCGACGGTACGGCGCACCATTTCATCGCGGCCATCCAGGACATCACGCAGCGCGTGGCCGCCATGCAGGAGTTGGAGCAGCAGCGGCGACGCTCCGCGGCGATCATCGAGTCGGCCATGGACGGCATCATCACAGTCGATGCACAGGCCCGAATCGTGGTGTTCAATCCCGCGGCGGAAGCGATCTTCGGCTGTCCTGTGGCGGAGGCACTCGGCGAGCCGCTCGACCGTTTCATTCCGGCGCAGCGCATCATGGACACGGGTGGGAGTGGCCAGGATGGAACCGACGCGCCGTCGGCCGGCGCATTCGGGTCCCGGTCCGGCCGGCGCGCCAGCGGGAAGGAGTTTCCCATCGAGGCGTCCATCTTCCGGGTGGAGGTCGATGGTCAGCTGCTGTCCACGGTCACGGTCCGCGATGTCACGTCCCGGCACGAGGCGGAGCTCGCGCTGCGGGACAGTGAAGAGCGCTTTCGGCAGCTGGCCGAGAACATTCGCGAAGTCTTCTGGATGCGCGAGGTCGACACCGATCGCCTGCTGTATGTGAGTCCGGGCTTCGAGCGGTTCTGGGGCATTTCGTGCGACGTGCTCTTGGCCTCACCCGGACTCTGGCTCGACGCCATTCATCCCGACGACCGTCGCCGCGTAGAGCAGGCCATCGCGGCCGCGCGCGGCGGCGCCGAGTACGATGAGGAATACCGCATCCATCGCCCCGATGGCACGATGCGGTGGGTGCACGACCGCGCCTTTCCCATTCGCAACGCCGAGGGCGATGTCTACCGCATCGTCGGCACCGCGGACGACGTGACCACCCGCAAGCTGTACGAGGAACAGTTCCGCCAGGCGCAAAAGATGGATGCCATCGGCCAGCTGGCCGGCGGCGTGGCCCACGACTTCAACAACATCCTCGCCGCCGTGCTCATGCAGGCGGGCATGGCTCGCAGCACCCCGTTCATCCCGCCCGAGGTGGCCGAGTCGCTGCAGGACATCGAGGACTCGGCCCAGCGCGCGGCCAACCTGACGCGGCAACTGCTGCTCTTCAGTCGCAAACAGGTCATGCAGGCCCGCCGCGTGGACGTGAACGATGTCGTGACGAGCCTCACGCGCATGCTGCGCCGCGTACTTCCCGAGAACGTGCGGTTGCAGCTGGGCATTCACCCGCGCCCCCTGGCGGTGGAGGCCGACCCGGGCATGCTCGATCAGGTCCTCATGAACCTCGCGGTGAATGCGCGCGACGCCATGCCCGACGGCGGTCGCCTGGTCATCGAGACCTCGGAACAGGTGCTCACCGACGACCGGTCGGGACGCGTGCCTGGTGCGGTGCCGGGACGCTTCGCCTGCCTGCGGGTGCGCGATGCCGGCATGGGCATTCCTCAGGAAGTACAGCGGCACATCTTCGAGCCCTTCTTCACCACCAAGGAGCAGGGAAAGGGCACGTGTCTCGGTCTCGCGACGGTGTACGGCATCGTGCAGCAGCACCGCGGTACGATTTTCGTCACCAGCGAGGTGGGGCACGGCACGACCTTCGAGGTCCTGCTTCCGCTGGCGGAGAGTGACGAGCTTACCGAGACCGCCGACACGACGGCGGCGCCCGCCCCACATGGCTCGGAAACGATTCTCGTGGTCGAAGACGACTATATGCTGCGAAGCACCATGCGTCGGGTGCTCGAACGGCATGGATACCGTGTGCTCACCGCCGGACACGGGGTGGAGGCGATGCGCGTGTGGAATGAGCAGGCAGATGGCGGCGACATCCAGCTGCTGCTCACCGACATGGTAATGCCCGAGGGCATCAGCGGCGTGGACCTCGCCGCCATGCTGACGCTTCGGAAGGGGGGGCTCAAGGTGATCTTCACCAGCGGCTACAATCCCGACGTAACCGGGCGCAACTTGCAGTTGGAGGAGGGCGTGAACTTCCTCCAGAAACCCGCTACGCCAGCACAGACCCTGGCGATCATCCGGCGGAGCCTCGACACCTAGCCGTGCATCACATGCCCCGCCCGCCATCGCTCAGTACCTCCCCTCTTCGCCGACGCTCAGCTCCGTGACATCACCGCCAGGCAATCCCCCGGAACTTCCCGCGCCCGCGACTCCGCCGGCCGATCCGCGCGACCTCGGATTCGGCCGCGTGGTGGCGCAATCGGTGCGGGGCCGCTTTCTCTCGCACGACGGCGTGCCCATCAGCCGCAAGTACGGGCTGGGGGCTCAGCGTGCCGAGCGCTTCTATCTCAGCGCGCTCAACGCCCGCTGGCCCCGATTCCTCGGCGTGCTGGGGGCGTCCCTCCTGCTCCTCAACGGCGTCTTCGCGCTGGCGTATCTCGCGTTAGGCCCGGGCGCGCTCAGCGGGCTCGATGCGCTCGGTCTCCAGGACCCCTTCCTGCGGGCCTTCAGTTTCAGCGTGGCGGTCTTTACCACCACCGGCACCGGCAGCATGAACGCCGTGGGCCCCACGGCCACGTGGCTGGTGGTCTTCGAGTCGTTGCTCGGCCCGTTCACGCTGGTCGTCGCCAGCGGCCTGCTCATCGCGCGTCTCACGCGGCCGCGCATGCGTCTCCGCTTCAGTGAGTCCGCCATCATCGCGCCGTACGACGAGGGGCGCGGCCTGATGTTCCGCATGGTCAACGCGCAACCCGGAGAGCTCACCGACGTCCACGTGCGCGTCAATCTCATCTGGTTCGAAGAGGTCGATGGACAACGCGAGCGACACTTTCACCAGCTCGAACTCGAGCGACGCTCGGTGGAGTTCTTCACGCTGCACTGGACGGTGGTACATCCCATCAACGACACCAGCCCCCTGCGCGGCGTGACGCCGGACCGCATGCGCGCCGCCGAGGCGGAGTTCGTGGTGCTGGTCACGGCGCACGAGGAAACGTTCTCGTCGCACGTGTCGTCGCGCAGCTCCTACCTGTGGGACGAGCTGCGGTGGGATGTGAAGTTCGGCAGCATCTTTGCCGGCGCGCCCGATGGAGTGCTCGCGATCGACGTGGACCGTCTGAACCGGACCGAACGACTGCCCGATGGAACCACGAGCAGCCCCTCCGCGCAGGAACTCACCCCGCTCCATTCCCCCTGACGCGTCGGTTAGCGCGCGTCCTCGCCACCCACGCGAATCGCTTCCAGGTCCAGCTCCTGCTCGAGGTCGCGCAACACCTCGTCGGAAATCGCGCCCTCGTTGCGCAGCCGCACCAGCATCCGACGCTCCGCGCGGATCATGCGCGCGCGCAGCCGACGCCGGCCGTCGCCATGTCCGCCGCGGTGCTCGTGCGTGCGCACCCGGTCGCGCACCTCCGCACGCAGGAATTCGACGTCATTGCTGTCTACCCACGTCTCCCCCGCCAGGTCTTCGAGTGCCTCCGCACCGCGGCGCATGGCCTCGATGCGCGCCAGGCGCTCCTCCTCCAGGTGCACGTCTTCCGGTGCGAAGTTGAAGGACCGGATGATCGGCGCGAGGGAGAGTCCCTGCACCACCAGCGTCATCAGGATGACGCACATCGTGATGAGGATGATTTCCGTGCGATACGGGAAGGGCGAGCCGTCGGCCAGTACGCGGGGCAACGCCAGCGCCGTCGCGAGTGAGACGATCCCTCGCATGCTCGTCCACGCCACGAGAAACACCGACTTGGGATCCGGAGCGGGATCGCGACGCGCGATGTCGCGGCTGATGGCCCGCGGCGCGAAGGTGGCGATGGGAACCCACACCAATCGCACGCCGATGGCCACGCCGCCGATTAACGCACCGGTGAGCACCACACTGCCCAATGTGCCCGGTGGAATGGCGGTGATGAGATCTCCGAACTGCACGCCGAGCAGGAGGAAAATCATCGCGTTCAGCAGGAAGACGAGCAGGTCCCACACCAGGCGTGCCTGCAGCCGCGACAGCGGCCCCACCGCGATGGAGAGATGCTGGCGGAGATACAGGCCACCCGCGACGCATGCGAGCACCGCCGACACGTGCAACGACTCCGCAGTCAACCAGGCCACGTACGGACCGGCGAGCGTGAGCAGCGTCTCGGCGAGTGCATCCTTCGTGCGGCGGGCGGCCTGGATGATGAGCCACCCGACCAGCAACCCCACCAGCGTGCCGACGCCCGCATCGATGAAGAAGCGGACGATCGATTCGCCCCAGCTGAAGGCGCCCGTGACCGCTGCGGCCACGGCCGTTCGGTAGATCACGAGTGCCGAGGCGTCGTTCACGAGGCTCTCGCCCTCGAGAATCGAGATCACGCGCCGGGGCACGGGCAGGCGAGAGACGATTGCCGCAGCCGCAATCGCGTCGGGGGGCGACACGATCGCGCCAAGCGCGATGGCCACCGACCATGGCAAGCCCGGCAGCAGGGCCCGCGCCGCGAACGCCACGGTGATCGAGGTGACGAGCACCAAGCCGACCGCAAGGCGGCCGATGGGCTGGATGTTCGCCTTGAACTCCCGTAGCGAGGTGAAATACGCCGCCGCCCAGAGAATCGGCGGGAGGAAGACGAAGAACACCAGGTCGGGTTCGAGCGGCGGGAGCGACACACCAGGGACGAGCGCGATAAGCATCCCCGCCCCCACCTGGAGGATGGGAGTCGGCACGGGCAGCCGGCGCGCCAGCGCGGTGAGCGCGATGACGACGGCGACAAACGCGATGGCGATGACCAGCGGGGGAAAGCTCTGCATACGGAGCGAGGGGACCAGGCGGCGAGGCGCTGCTGCTCAGCTATGGACTCGCGGAAATCTCCCCGCTGCCCCGCCTAACCGCCAGCCCAGCGCCCAGTGCCCGGTGCCCGGTGCCCAGCGCCCGGTGCCCAGCGCCCGGTGCACCTCGTCGCCGCACCGGACGAGATGCTTCCTGCTTTTAGCGCCGCTTTGTCAGTGCACGATGACCGTGCCATTCATGCCGCTATGCAGTGTGCAGGTATAACTGAACGAGCCCGCCGTGCCGAACACGCGGCTTGCCGAAGTGTTGGTCGCGGTGGGCACGCTGGCTGGCGCACCCGTGGCCGACGAGAACGTGACGTTGTGCGCCAGCGTTCGGATGTTCCACGTCACCGATCCGCCTCGACTGATGTCCACCGATGGCGGGCTGAACGTGGCGTCCTCCGCCGCCTCCACCGTGGCCAGCGTGGGGAAGGCCGGCGCGGAGATCGTGATCGCCGATTCCGCGAACTTCGTGGCGTCGGCCTGTGCGGTCGCGCGAATCTGTGCGGTGCCGACGGCCACCGCCGTCACCTTGCCCGTCGCATCCACGCTGGCAACCGACGAATTGCTGCTCGACCACACCACCGCCTGCGATCCGTTGTTGGTGACGGTCACCGTGGCCGTGAGCTGACCTGTCGCTCCAACGGCGAGCGAGAGCGTCGCGGGGCCTACCGTGACCGACACCACGACTGGTGCGGCGTCTACCCTGATTGATGCTGACGTCGCGGACTTCGAGGGATCGAAGACCGACGTCGCGGTGATAGTTGCCGAGCCGACGGCGACGGCGGTCACGAGGCCGGAACTGCTCACCGTGGCGGTGGCAGCGTCGCTCGTGCGCCACGTAACCGCGGTGGAAGCGCCGCCCACGGCGGTGACCGTGGCCGTCAGCTGCGCCGTCGCGCCTACCGTCAATGCGGCGGGCGCCCCCGTCAGCGCAACTGATTGCACCGCCGGTAGTGGATTGACCGTGACCGCGGCAGTCCCGCTCTTGGTGGCATCAAAGACCGAGGTCGCCGTGACGGTGACGGTGCCGACGGACACGCCGGTCACCTGGCCAGATTGTGACACGGTGGCGACCGCCGAGTTCGAGGATGACCACGTGACGGCGGTGGATGCGCCGCTGACTGCCGCCACGTTCGCCGCCAGCGACACTTGTGCGCCCACCAGGACCGCGGCGGTCGTCGGGGTCACCGTCACGGAAGAAACGGAAGGCGGTGGAGGGACGACGTTAATCGCGACCGTCGCGCTGATGGTCGCATTGAATACCGAGGTGGCCGTGATGTTGGCATTCCCTACGGCGATGCCGGTAACGACGCCACTCACGCTCACCGAGGCGACGGCCGGATTCGACGACGTCCATGTCACCGTAGCGGGCGCCCCTCCGACAGTTGCAACGGTGGCCGTCAGTGCCTGCGTCGCGCCCACGACCACGGTCGCCCCCGCGGGGGCGATGGTGACCGACGAGACCGCGGGTGCCGGATTCACGGTGACCGCCGCCGAGGCCGTTTTCGTTCCGTCGAAGGTGGAAGTGGCGGTGATCGTCGCCGGACCCACCGTCACGCCGGTCACCTGTCCGGATGCCGACACCGTCGCGACAGAGGCATTCGACGTGCTCCAGGTGACGGCCGTGGATGCACTGTTCACCACCGCCACGTTGGCAGTCAGTTGCACCTGTGCGCCGACTATCACGCTGGCCGTTGCCGGCGTGACCGTCACCGACGTCACGCGCGGCGTGGTGTCTGGGGGCGGCCCGGACGCATCCTTGCCGCCACCGCATGCCACGGCGGCGACAAGCAGTGCGGCAACCCACGTGCGCCGAACGAACGGCACAGAAACGGGCGTGAGGGACGGACGCGGACGACTTGCGTGCAGACGCAGACGATTGACGTGCATAAGATGCCTCTTCCAGCGGAGGGAATAGCTCTGAGACCGGCCGCACGTTCGTGAAACGCGGGCCGGGCCAGATCGCGCGGCGCCAGAAAGCGCCGAACCCCCTCAACCTCCTGCGCGCCTCGCCAGAGGGCAAGGCACGCGCGGTGAAGGGCGTCTTTGGGAAGGTGAAAGGCGCTGAGGCGCGCCGGAACTACTGCAGCTGGATGTACAGCGGTGCTGGCCACAGTCGCAGGATGGACTCGCGCGACGTGGGCGGATTGTCATTCTTCAGCTTGGTGAACTGCTTCCAGCCCGCGAATTGCACCGGCTCCTTCTTGACGTAGCTGAAGTACGAATCGCGCTTGAGCCACGGCGCACCGAAGCCGTCCATGTGCATCACGATCTGCACGCGCGGATCGAGCTTGATGCTTTCGTAGTTTGTCACGCCCTTCTTCGTGAACCGGTGCACCACGAGGATCTTGGGCGGCAGCGTGTGCTCGTCGACGAGCTTGGCCATGAAGCGGCTCGCATAGTTCAGGTCCGCCGCGTCGAAGGTGCCGATCTTCTTGCCGGGCTTCGACTTGCCATCCTTCATGGAGAACTCGGGATCGATGCCGAGGTGGACGTCGGGACGCTTGAGGAAACGCTCGAGCCACGGCAGCTCCTGCTGCAGCGTGCTGTGTCCCACTTGCACGTCCACGAACATCAGCGCGTTCCGGCTGCGCGCCCAGCCGTACACCTTCTCAATGAGCGTGCTGTCCATGCGCAGGCGGTACTTCCCGTCGCGCCCCGGCGACGCCTGCGCCACCACGGCAATCAGGTGCAACGCGGGCTGCACGGGATGCGCCGGGTCGAGCTTGTTCCACGCCGCCACCTCGGCGTCCAGCTTGCGCAGCATCTCCTCCGGCGCGAACTCGCCCAGGATTCCCATGCGCTGCGACAGAGGATTGCCGTAGAACGCGATGATGCGCCTAGCCGGCAGGATCGATCCCGGCAGCGGCGCCGCCATCTTCGGCGGCCAGAGCGAGTCTAGCGAACTGCCGGCGTTGCGATACGCGAGGTGACGATCCGCCGACTGGGGACCCAGCGTTCCGGTCGGCTTGGGCTTGGGCTTCGGCTTCACACGGTCGCCCCCAGCGCTCTTCTGCAACTTGGCCTTCGCGCTGTCGCTGGCAACGGCCTTCTTCGACTTGGTCTGCCCTTCAAGAGGGTGCGAGGCAAAGACGAACACGGCGGCGGTCGCGACGAGCGCCCGCTCGATCATGGGAAACACTAACGGCATGTCTGACATCTGGTGACGAGAAGAATCAGCGTTGTCGCAACGAGCATTCGACCACGACACGCTAAAAGCACTCAGGGGTGGCTCGTACCCCCCGCACCACGTAACGATCGGTCACCCTTGACATTAGTGAGTCCGAATCCATTATTTAGTTTCACCTAAATCTTCCGTCGAGGTCGTCGCGAGATCGAGCGGCTCACGACTCCCCCGAACTCCATCTGACCATGTTCCAACCCATTGGTATTCGACGAGCCCGCGCCGTCGCCCTGATGGCCGCCGTGGCGGCCGTGGCGGCCGTGGCGGCCGCCGTGGGGTGCGGACAGCTCCTCACCGAGGCCCCCGCCGAGGGAGACCTCTTCGACGCCGCCATTGCCGGCCTCACCCCAGGCGAACTGGCTGCCTTCAATCGCGGCGACGCCGAATTCGGTCGGCGTTTCGCGCCCGCCGAGGGTCTTGGGCCGATTTTCAACAACGTTTCGTGCATCTCCTGCCACAGCGGCGATGGCCGCGGGCGGCTCGAGAATGCATTGCAGCGCATCGGAGCCCCCGACGACGACTTTCTGCGCGGCGTCGGTGGCCATCAGATCCAGGACAGGGCGATTGCGGGTGCCGAGTCGGAGCGGGTGCCAGCAGGCGCCGCCGTGTCCGTGCGGCTCCCTCCCCCGGTCTTCGGCGTAGGACTCATCGAAGCCATTCCCGAGCACGCGATCCTTTCACGCGAGGATCCGCAGGATCTCGACGGCGATGGCATCTCGGGACGCGCCAACCTGGTGTTGGCGTCTCAGTACGTGCCGCACTCCGAGCCAGGCAGCGGTACCGCGTACCGTGTAGGTCGCTTCGGTCGCAAGGCGCAGGTGAGCAATCTCGTGGAGCAGGTGGTGGAGGCATATCACCAGGACATGGGCGTCACCTCCACCTTTCAGCCGATCGAGAACCGAAACCCGTTAGGCAGCCCGGCCGCGGACGCCTCCGACCGGGTGGCCGATCCGGAGATTCCCTCGTCCACGGTGTTCGCGGTGGTGAACTACATCCGCATGTTGGCGCCGCCGCACGCGGGTCCGGAAACCGTCCGTCGCACCGAGGGCCGTACGCTCTTCGGCACGCTCCGCTGCGCACGCTGCCATACGCCGCAGATGTTGACCGGGCCGAGTGTCATTGCGGCGCTGTCCAACCGTCCGGTGGAGCTGTACTCGGACCTCCTGCTGCACGACATGGGAGATGCGCTGGCCGACAACCGGCCAGACGGCGCCGCTAGCGGACGGGAATGGCGCACGACCCCGCTCTGGGGACTGCGCCTCATGCGGCAGTTCCTCAACGGCGACGCCTTCCTGATGCACGACGGACGCGCGCGTACGGTGGAGGAAGCCATCCTGCTGCACGGCGGCGAGGCCAAGGCGTCTCGCGATGCGTTCGCCGCGCTGGCCGGCGACAAGAAGGCCGCGCTGCTCGACTTCGTGGAATCGCGATGACATCCACGCCCCCGCCGGCCGACGAGAGCCGGCGCCACTTCATCGGTAGCTGCGCCTCGGCCCTGGGATCGCTGCGAGTTGTTAGTCTCTGCGCGCCGCTCGCGCTGGGCGCCTGCGCCTCGGTCATGACGCGGCCCGTCACGCCCGAGAATGGACGCGTGCGACTCGACCTGTCGCTGTACCGGGAGCTGAAAGAACCCGGCGGCTCCCTGCGCATTCTGCCCGACGGCGCCACCAATCCCATCTACGTGCTTGCCCTGGACAACGGCACCTTCGCCGCCCTCTCGCCCATCTGCACGCACCTAGGATGCACGGTGGACATCCAGGGGCCGCGACTCGTCTGCCCCTGCCATGGCTCCACGTACGACCGCGAAGGCACGGTGCTGCAGGGACCGGCCGAACGCCCACTCGCCCGACTCGCCACCGAGGTGTCTGCCTCGGGTGTGCTGACCATCCTTCTCTCCGCCGACTCGCGATGACGCTGCCTTCACGCCTAACGGGCATCGCGCACCTCGCGTACGCCACCTCCTTCGCCACCGCTTTTGCCACCGCTTTTGCCACCGCTCTTGCCACTCTCACGCTCGCCGCCGGTGCCTCGGCGCTTCACGCACAGGCACGCGACACCACGGCGCGCACCGACAGTGTGC
>JBDSVW010000398.1:0-14194 GCA_039927015.1 Gemmatimonadaceae bacterium
TTGTTGCGGACCGCCACGACCCGGCTTCGTTCCCTGCAGCGCCGTCCGGAACAGGTCAAGAAGTTCTTCCACCATCCGCGCGTACGCTACGCGGCATGATGTCAGCTAAACCGTGGCCCAAGTAATAGTGCAGCTGATTGAGTTGGGGAAGCGGCAACAGGACCACCTCTGAGGGGTTCCGACCATGAAACCCATCGTCAACATCGTGTTGGCTGTGCTGGCAGGCATCGTGATCGGCAGCCTCGTGAACATGGCCATCATCACGGTTGGGCCATACGTGATCCCGCTTCCCGATGGCGCGGACGTGTCAACGACGGAAAGCCTGCGCCAAAGCATAGCTCTGTTCACGCCCGTCAATTTCATCACACCATTTCTGGCGCATGCACTCGGGACGCTCGCCGGTGCCTTTGCTGCGGCCAAGGTGGCAGCGAGTCATCGAATGAGAGTTGCAATGAGCGTTGGCGTCTTCTACCTTCTGGGAGGTCTCGCCGCGATTCAGATGCTTGGGGGGCCGCTTTGGTTCAGCGCTGTCGACTTGCTGCTGGCGTACCTCCCCATGGGCTACTTGGGAGCGGTGCTCGCAGGTGCAACGCGAGCGCGAGCGCAACCGAGGCCCGCATGAGGTGCGCACGGGTGCCGGAGCTGCAATCGCTGACGTTAAACAGCTCGACCCGTCGCGCACAAGATCGGGACTTTGCCTTGGAGGACGGCGACGTGGACTTGATCGCCATTACAGAAAACGGGGAGCTGTCGAAGCCGATACCATCGATGCCGGCGCTGGCGGCAGAAGTAGTGGACGCCACGACACAGCTCTATGCATCGATCGGATATGAGGCGCCGTGGAGCGGTTACCTCGCGCTGGTGGACGGCACCGTCGTCGGGACGTGCGGCTTCAAGTCACCGCCCAGCGAGAATCGGGTTGAGATCGCCTATTTCACCTTCCCCGAGTTCGAATCTCGGGGCATGGCGACACAAATGGCGGCGGCACTCATCCGGATAGCGAGGGAGACGACGCCAGCGGTGACAGTCGCGGCGCAGACGTTACCCGAGGAGAGTGCGTCAACCGCCGTGCTGAAGAAGCTGCGGTTCCGCCTCATCGAAACGCTCGAGCATCCAGAGGACGGGCCGGTGTGGGAGTGGCAGCTGAGTGACTCAGCGGGGCCGCCTGCCTAACAAGTTGGTGAAAGTGCAGACAGGAGCGCGGTGGCCATGAATTCCCTCTTTCGGTTCCCAACTGCAGTCAAACGTGATCCAGACGTTGATGCATGGATGACATCGCATCAGGGCGAGCTGGGCGCCATCGCACGGCAGTGGTTTGACGTGTTGCGCGACCTGGGCGACGATGTGCGGGAACTGATAGCGCTGCTTCACCTGCTGCAGAGTGCGTACGCCGACATGAAGGGCCGCCTCGACGCCGAGTAGCTGGCCGGGTTTGCCTACGCCAGCAGCACGCAGGCCGCGATGGACGCTGCGGTGAGCGGAAGCCCGAGTCGCATATAGTCGCCGAAGCGATAGCCACCCGGGCCATACACCATCGTGTTCGTCTGGTAGCCGATCGGCGTCAGGAAAGAGTTCGAGGCGGCGATGGCGACTGCGATGGCGAAGGAGCGCGGATCGGCGCCCACCTGCCCGGCGCTCGCAATCGCGATGGGGAACATCAGCGCGGCCGCCGCATTGTTCGAGATGAACTCGGTGAGGACCACGGTGGAGACCACCACGCCCAACAGCACCGCGCGCGTGCCGTAGCTGGAGAACACGGACACGATCCCACCGCTCAGTGTTGCGGCCAGGCCAGAACTCTCGATGGCCGCGCCGAGGCCGAACGACGCGGCGATCACGATCAGCACGTCGAGCTCGATGGCCTCGCTCGCCGCTCGCGTGGACACGGCGCGCGTGACCACGACCAGGATGGCGGCAACGAGTGACGCGTGCAGGATTGGCACGAGGCCCGCGCCCGCCGCGCCGACGACCATGAGGACCACCAGGCCAACCCACGCGGCGCGCCACTTCTGGATGGGTTCCGCCTGCTCGCCATCGAGCGGCGTGATCACAAGGAAGTCAGAGCGTCCGCGCCAGCGCCGCGCGAAGCCGGTGTCGGCCAGCAGCAGCAGGGTGTCGCCCGTCCGAAGTTTCACCTGTCCGAGCTTGGCGATGAGCGGGTGGCCCTCGCGGTGGATGCCGACGATGGCGGCCTGGTATCGGTCGCGAAATCCTGCCGCCTTCGGTGTCTGGCCCAGCAGCGGCGACTCGCGGCCAATCACGGCCTCGACGATGTGGCGATCCGGCCGGGTGACCTCCTTCATGTGTGGCCGCTCGGCGGAATCGATGCCGTCGCGATTCTGCAGGTCGAGAATCAGGCGTGCCTGGCCGACGAACAGCAGGTGGTCGCCATCGTGCAACACGGTGCTGGGCGCGACGGGGGCGATCGGCTCGCCGCCGCGTTCGATCTCGACCAGAAAGACGCCCTCGAGGTTGCGCAGCCCGGCCGCCTCGACGCTGCGCCCTGCGAGAGCACCGCCCTGCTCGACCACCATGCGCACCACGAAGTCGCGCGCGTCCGCATCAAGGCCGCTCCGCGGAGGGGTGCGCTCCGGAAGCAGCCAGCGCGTGGTGAGCGCGATCGTCACGAGCCCGACGATCGCCACCGGCAAGCCGACATAGCTCAACTCGAAGAGCCCGAGCGGCGCCTGCCCCGCGCTCTCGAGCAGGCCGGACACCACGAGATTGGTGGAGGTCCCGATGGTCGTGACGACGCCGCCCAAAATCACCGCGAACGAGAGCGGCATGAGATACCGCGAGGGGGACAGATTCTGTCGTTCCGCCCACTGCAAGACCGGCCGGATCAGCATCGCCACGATCGGCGTGTTGTTCAGGAACGCCGAGGCGATCGCGGCGGGAACTCCCAGTCGCAGCAGCCGAACCACGTCGTTCGAGCTGCCACCGAGCGCCGCGTTGACGAGCGGACGCAGCGCCCCCGAGTCTTCGACGGCGCGCGCGAGGACGTAGAGCGCGGCGACGGTGATGGGCGCCGCGTTCGAGAAGCCCGCGAAGGCCTGGTTCGCGTTGATCACGCCAGCCACCAGCAGCCCGATGACCGCGCTCAGGATCGACATCGCGGGCGACGCCCAGCCTCGCGCCATCACGACGAACATGAGGCCGACGATGGTCAGCGTGAGCCAGGCTTGCAGTGACATAAGGGGAATTCGGGAAGCGGACGTGCGGCTGCAAGCGGGGGACTATGGAGCGGCTGCGGTTGTCGCGCGAGGGCCGCGGGGCCTGTCTCCCAGCCTCGCGCCAGACATCGAATAGCTGCCGAGTGTGGCGAGTCAGCAAGGTAGCACCTAACGGGATCGGTGGCGCAATCGTGTCGACCACCTTCACGCAAACGGATGCGGCGTCACTGTGATGCGAGCTTCCGTTTCACCGCGGCGGCCGCGTCCTTCTCCTCGTTCGTGGATCGCAGGGTGAGCTCGTGCGCCCTTCGATACGCTCCACGCGGATTCCTCGGGGGTTCGCGCATAGAGCACGCTGCCCTTCGCCATCAGCATCGTGCGGTGGCCGGGAATCCAGGTATGGACCCCGCTGTCCACATCCGCGATCACACCGGTCGTCGCATCGAAGAGCGCGACGAAGTACGAGCGATCACGTGGCCGGGTGAGCGCCAAGGTGCCACGGCTGGTTGTTGTTGCTGTCGTCATGCGTGAGCTTGACCGGCGTACCGACCACGAGACGACCGTCGTCCCATTGCAGGTTCACGAGCCAAAGGTTAACGAGATTGACAGTCTGCTGGGCGCTCGCAAGAGCGGGAAGCGCGAGCACGCCGAGGACGAAGAGTCCGCGACGTAGCATCGGGGGGCGCACCGGAATGGGTGGCCAGCTTGGTAGAGCAGGAGGGGAGAACGTACACCGCGCGGCTGGTCGCGCACTATCGCACGCCGGAGTATGAGTTCGGGGAGCTCTGGCGCACTCGGCGTGGTCCCCCCAACTTCGCCGAACATCAAGCGCTGCACCGCGACTCGCGGTTGCGCGGCAGTCGATAACAACATCGCCGGTGGCCCGGGTAGACTTTGCAGCCGTCCCGTTGTGGCAGCGCACCGGAACGGTCATGGCACCACGTCACGTTAGGCGGAGCAGCAGATGATGCCCGATGCCGGGAGTGAGCTTGAGGACCACGAGGACATGCCGCCGAGCGGCAGTTATGTTCGATGGCGTCGTGTGCACCTGCTCGCGAGCTGGATCGTCGTTGGCACTGGCCTCGCGCACCTCGGGGTCGGCGTGATGCAAATGCGTGACTGGTCGCCTGACGTCGTCTGGTTCCTTGGCGCGGGCCTCGGCGTCCTGATAGCTGGCGCGTTGAACCTCGTACACATAGGCCACGCGCCGTGCCGCATGCCCACTGTGCGATTCGTGCGCGCGGTGAACGTGATGTACACCCTCTTCGCGCTGGCCGCGGTGGTCGCCGTCCCGGAGGCTCCCGCGATTGTGCTCACCATCGCGTTCGGCGCGCAGGTACTCGCGGGCCGTGTCACCATGCCGGGGCCTGGCTAGCGGCGGATGGTGCAGTCGGTAGCGCGTTGTGTCATGGGCGGTCGCGCGTACGGCGGCGGTTGCAGTCGTTCATGCCTCCCTCGCCTATCAGGGAGGTGTGCAGTACGCCGCCTGTTGCCGCGAGAACAGCATGTCCGAATACGGCGAGACAGGTGCGTTGCTTCAGGCGATGATGCCATTTACACCCCAATGGAGTTCATCATGCAACGCTTCCAGTTATCCGGCCTCGATCATGGCCGGTTCGAGCACCTGTTCCTGCTCCCCGACGCAGAACTGAAGGAACTCGGCGCACTTCGCCAGAGGGCCACTGAGAATCCCGGGTTCCCATGTCGCGTGAGTCTTCAGGATGCGGAAGTAGGCGAGGAGGTGCTCCTGCTTCGCTATGTGCATCAGCCTGCCGACACACCGTATCACGCCTCGGGGCCCATCTTCGTGCGGCGCGATGCGCGCCCACGAACGCTCGGCATTGGGGAAGTGCCGCCGTATGTCACGAGCCGGGAGATCTCGCTGCGGGCCTACGACGCATCGGACATGATGATCGCGGCCACAGTATGCGACGGGGCGCTCGTGGCGAGTGAGCTCGATGTACTCTTCCACGACGGCGATGTCGCGTACGTGCACCTGCACAATGCAAAGCCCGGGTGCTTTTCCTGTGTCGCGAGGCGCGCCTAACGAGCTCCGCGCAAGCGACAGGCGCAGACGGTCCGGGAACGGGAGCTAGCCGGCGCAGCAGGACAGCTGCGACACGTCCTTGGTAAACGTCTGGGCGGCCAGCTTCAGCCCCTCCACCATCGTGAGGTACGGAAAGAGCTGATCTGCCAATTCGTCCACGGTGTGTCCTGCCCGGATTGCCATGGCCGCGGCCTGGATGATCTCGCCGGCTTCCGCGGCCAGCACCTGCACGCCGACAATTCGCCTGCTGCCGGCTTGTGCGACCACCTTGATCGCGCCGCGCGTGTCGAAGTTGACGAGCGCACGAGGCACGTGCCCGAGTGGGAGCGTCCGCTGCTCCGTTTCGATCCCGCCTTCGAGCGCCATTGCCTCGGAGAGGCCCACAGTCGCGACCTGCGGGTCGGTGAATACGACCGCCGGCATGCTGGAGAGGTCGAGCGCGTGGTCGCCGCCCATCACGTTCAGGGCGGTGCGCGTTCCCGCGGCCGCGGCCACGTACACGTATTGCGGCTGGGTGGTGCAGTCACCGACGGCGTAGATGCCCGGCGTGGAGGTGCGCATGTATGCATCGACCTCGATGGCACCGCTCGCGTCGCATTCTACGCCAACCCCTTCTAGTCCGAGCGTCGCGGTGTTCGCCGCACGACCCGTCGCCACCAGCACCTGGTCGGCCTCCACTGTGCCCGCATTGGTCTCGAGGTGGAAGACGGCTCCCGCGCGCGCGACGCGACGCACCGAGGTCCCTGTCCGCACCTCGATTCCCTCCTCCCTGAACGCTGCCGTGAGCCCATCGCCAAGGAACGGGTCTTCACGGGAGAGCAGCGCCGTGCGGGCAAGGAAGGTCACGCGACTGCCCAGCCGCGCGAACGCCTGCCCGAGTTCCACGGCAACCACTGAGGAGCCGATCACCGCGAGGCGACCGGGTATCGTTTCGCTCACCAGCGCCTCGGTGGACGTCCAGAACGGCGTGCCTGAAAGGCCGGGAATAGGTGGGACGACCGCGTGGGCGCCGGTCGCGATCACGCAGCGGTCGAAGGGGATCTTCTGTTCACCACCGGACGTCAGTTGTACCCTGAGATCGTTGGCGGAATGAAAGGAGGCCTCGCCCTGCACGACGGTGATCGACGCATTCTGCTTCAGGATCTGCTCGTACTTCGTCTGCCGCAGCTCGTCGACGAGCCGTTGCTGCTGCGCCAGGAGGGCACGCCGATCGATGCGGACTGGTGCGCTGCTGATCCCGGCATCGAAGGGGCTCACGCTTCGCACATGCGCCACATGCGCGGCGCGGAGGAAGATCTTTGAGGGCACACAACCCACGTTCACGCACGTTCCACCGATCACGCCCCGCTCGACGACCGTCACGGACGCACCGAGTTCCGCCGCCTTGAGCGCCGCGGCCATCGCGCCGCCACCGCTCCCGATGATGGCGACGCGCGTGGGCGATGCGGTGGGTGGGATCTCGAGCGCGAGCTTCTCCCTCATGTCGTGGGGACCTTGACGATGGAGGGATATCCGGCGTCCGTAGTGGCCTTCATGAGTGCCTCGGGAGTCGTCCGGCTGTCGTCGTACGTCACGACTGCCTCGAGCTTTTCGTAGCTGACTTCCACATGCGTCACGCCGGGCACCTTGGTCAGCGCCCGCTTGATGGTGATCGGGCACGTCGAACAATTCATGCCGGGCACGGCCAGCGTGACGGTCCGGGGCGTAATCCATGCGGCGGTGACCAGGACGAGCAGCACGGCGGCGAGGGAGCGAAGCAATTTCATGGCGAACTCCTTCAATAGAAGAATGGTGCGACGAAGGGAAATAGCAGGGCGATTGCGAGCAGGGCGACGGCCATCCAGAACAGAATACGATACGCCCGGTTGACGGCGGGCACCGCGCAGATCTCCCCAGGCTCACACTCCGCGGCCTGCCGAAAGATTCGACGGTGAGCGAAGTAGAGGGTGGCGATCGCAATGCCGATAAAGAGCGGACGATATGGCTCGAGGGCGGTGAGGTTTCCTATCCACGCGCCGCTGATGCCGAGCATGAGGAGCACGAGCGGACCGAGGCAGCAGGCAGACGCGAGCAGGGCCGCGAGGCCGCCGGCGAATAGCGCCACGCCGGAGCGGTCGCTCGAGGAGAGTGGCTTATCGGACTGTCGAGGAGTATCAAGCATGTACTAACCTTACATCCGTACCTAAGTACAGAGTCAAGGGGGATGGGTTCATGACCGACCAGGAGCTCACCGTCAGCGCCTTTGCGCGAGCTGCAGGCGTCAAGGTCGAGACGATTCGCTACTACCAGCGCCGCGGGCTGATTGGCACCCCCGCGCGGTCGTTGAGCCGGATTCGGCGCTACGATGCCTCGGACGTGGCCCGCGTGCGATTCGTGAAGTCTGCGCAAGCGCTGGGTTTCAGCCTCGACGAGATCGGCGGACTGCTGAAGCTCGAGGATGGAACGCACTGCGACGAGGCGTGGGTAGCCGCGGAAGAAAAGCTCGTTTCGGTCCGCGAAAAACTCGCTGACCTGCATCGTATCGAAGCAGTGCTCGGCGAGCTGGTCCAGGAATGTTGTGCGACGACAGGGAACGTGCGCTGTCCGCTGATCAGTGCCCTGCAGGAGCGGGACGGGCTTTAGCGTTCGTCGTAGCCGCCAGACCTAACGACGCTGTCGCACCAGGCCAAGCGGAACCGCAACAACGCCGCATGGCTACCTTGCCACCTTGCATGACAGCCCGGCCTCTGGACTGCTGCTAGCGGCTTCTGTAGATCTGTGGCACGGTGTGCGCATCTTCCGCCGGCTCGCCGAAGTCGTTGCGCCTGTCCGGTGCGTCGGCTGTCGTTCCCGCTCCAGATGCAGTGCGCGAACTGCGCCGCCGTGTCGTAGCCAGATGTCTGATCCCAGGGTTTCTCTTCACGAGGGGGAAAGCATGGCAAGCAGGAAGAAGGCAACATCGCGCACCCAGCCGCTCAACATCATCGAGGGCGTTCCCCCCAAGGGATCAGTGATCGCTAAGACGGGCTCGATGGCGCGGGCTCCCAAGGCCGGCTGCGGTCCGTGTCAGTGGCAGAACACAGGCGCAACCCTGGTGGGGGGCAACATCACCGCTGTGACTCAGGCGGGATACAGGACCTGCTATGTCTACGTCCCCGTGCTTGGTCCCAGGGGCCGCATCGATTACTACAAGGTGAGCTTGAATGAACGGTGCGGCGGGACCCGCACGGTGGAGTGGTAACCGCACGTGGAACTGATTCCCGCCGACCTTCGAGTCGGCACCCTGCCCGCAGGAATGCGTGCCATCCCTTCTTACTCGACCATGACTCGCACCCGACTCGCTCTACTCGCCGGCTCCCTCGCCGCCCTTGTCAGCGCTCCCTCCTCGGCGCGCGCCCAGCTGGCTGACACCAAGGCCCTTACCGCCGACGCCGTCAAGACGATGCTTGCCGCGGCCGAGTCGACCGCGCGCGCAAACCGCTGGAATGTCTCGATCGCCATTACCGATGCAGCAGGCGACCTGCTGGGCTTCATCAAGCTGGACAATGCGAGCACGGGGACCGTGGACATCGCCCTTGGCAAGGCACGCACCGCGGCGCGTTTCGGCCGTCCGACGAAGGTCTACGCCGACCGCGTGCTGAGCGACACGCTGACTTTTCTCTCCGTGCCGGGCGTCATCGCGTTGCAAGGTGGTCTGCCGATCATCGTGAACGGCCGCGTGATCGGGGCGGTGGGCGTGAGCGGCGTGACGAGTGCGCAGGACGAGCAGGTTGCGGCGGCGGCGATCGCTGCTGTGGTCAAGCCGTGACCGCCACCTAACGACGAGGAGGGATGATGGCCGCGCCGAGGCCCATCCCGAAGCCCATCCCGGCGAGAGCGTCCAGCATCATGAACCGGTTTCGGCTCGGCTCCTTCGATGTACAACACAAAATCGCCGCTGGCGGAATGGGCGATGTGTGGAGTGGTGAACACAACTCGCAGGGGGTGCCTGTTGCGGTCAAGGTGTTGCGGCCGCCAGGCACAAGAAACGAGCGATTCCGGGTGCTGTTTCGACGGGAGGTGCGAGCGGTAGCACAGCTCGACCATCCGGGCATCATCACGATTTTCGACATCGGCGACGTGTCGGACGCCTCGGCCCGGGCCAGTCAGGGCGGCGTGAGCGCGCAGAGTCCGTATCTGGTCATGGACTTCATGGCGCGCGGGTCGCTCAGTGACGCGACGTCACCGATGCCATGGATCAAGCTCCGGGAGATCCTGCTTGGCGTCCTCGATGCCCTTGCCCACGCGCACGCCCGCGGGCTCACGCACCTCGACATCAAGCCCGGCAACATTCTACTGGCTGGCAAGCCTGCCGGGTTTCCCATTCGACTCACCGACTTCGGCATCGCCCTCTTTCGCGAGAGCCTCCCGTCGGAAGACGATGCCGTGCTTGGAACGCCCGCCTACATGGCGCCGGAGCAGTTCTTCGGTGAGTGGCGTGATTTCGGACCGTGGACCGACCTGTACGCGCTCGGGTGTGTGGCGTACGAACTCTGCTCCGGACGCCTTCCCTTCGCGTCGGGCGATATGGTGCGACTCGGCGCCGCACATCTCGGCGAGGCGCCGCCAGCCCTGCAACGCCCGGCGGATTACCCGAGCGGTTTCGACGACTGGGTGATGCGGTTGTTGGAGAAAGACCCGGAGAAGCGCTTCCGGCGATGCGCGAGCGCCGCTGCCGCATTGCTCGCATTGAGCGCGGACAACGCGGCGCAGCGTGTAGCTGGGACATCCGCCCTCGGAAGTGACGGGGGTGTCGGCGCGCGGGAACTGGAGCCGGCGTGGAGGAGCAAGGCGCCTCCCGCCCGGCCCTTCAACCTGATTGGGGCCGGCCTTCGGCTGTTTGGGCTGCGCACGGTTCCGATGGTCGGGCGGGAAGCGGAGCGCGAACTGTTCTGGAAATCCTTTCTAGGGATGGCAGAGCACGGGCACTCAAGCCTCATCGTCGTGGAAGGGTCTCCGGGGGTGGGCAAGAGCCGACTTGCCAGGTGGTTCTGTGAGCGAGTGCATGAACTCGAAGCAGCGGAATGCCTGATCGCTGATCATCACGGATTGGAGCAGCGATCGCCCGGCATCAGTTACATGCTGGCCAGGGCGTGGTCGTGTCTCAACATGAGTGGACCCGAGCTGCGGCGGCGGGTCGCCTCACGTTTGTCGCAAGCCGGGTTGAAGTCGGATGCGTTCCACGACGCGATAACAGAGATCCTGGCGCCCGCGTCGTTAGGAAGCGACTACATCCCGGGAACCTTTCATTTGTTCCCGGCACGCGCAGCACGTTACCGCGCCCTGCTCGACATCCTCCGTCAGGTGCACCACGGGCGTCCCGTGGTGATCTGGCTGGACGACGCCCACTGGGATCCAGATGCCCTGCGGTTTGTTCGTTTTGCCCTGAGCGCCGCCCTGCCGCTGATGGCAGTGGTGACGGTGCGGGAGGACTTGGTGGCAGAGTCGCCGGTCGTGTCCGAGTTGCTGCGCGAGCTGCGTCGCCACGAGCACACGGAGTACCTGCAGTTGCAACCTCTTTCCAGCCAGGAGAGCCGACGCCTTGCGCACAACCTGCTCTATCTCGCCGGCGACCTGGCGGAGGGAGTGGCGGCACGTTCGGGCGGGAATCCGCTGTACGCGACGCAGCTGGTGGGGGACTGGGTGAATCGGGGCACCTTGCGTGCCGGCACCAGCGGATTCGTGCTGTCGGAAACGGAAGCTCCGGCCATTCCCGACGACCTCCACGCCGTGTGGACGCAGCGAGTGGAACAGGTGCTCGACGAGTGCGCCGAGGAAGCAGCGGGATTACCAGCCGGGCCGATCCCGCGAAGTCACTTGCAGATTCCCCTGGAACTCGCGGCCGCGCTGGGGGGCGACATCGACATGGCCGAATGGTTGTCGGTGTGCACGCGGGTGGGTATTCCGGATCCAAGTCCAGTGCTGGAACGGCTGCTCGCATCTCGCATGGCCAGCGCGGGCCCCGACACCTGGTCCTTCGGCCACAGCATGTTGCGCGACACGATCGAAACGACCGCGCGCGAGCGAGGTCGTTGGGTCGCGCACAATCGAGTGTGCGCGGACATGTTGGAGGAAGTGCGGCCAGTGCCGCACTGGGGCGATTCCGAGCGCATCGGTCGGCATCATTTCGCGGCTGAACGCTTCGCGAATGCGTGGCGTCCCCTGCTCACGGGGGCGAAGGAACGAATGCGAATGGAGGAGTATTCGGTCGCGCTGGCGTTGGTGTCGCTGCACGACCGGGCGTTGGACGCGCTGCAGGCTCCGGCCGATGATTCACGGCGGCTGAATGGGTGGTTGCTGCAAGCGGACATCAGGTGCGTGCGCGAAGAACTGGCGGAAGCCGGTAACCTGGCGACGCGGGTGGCCGCGGTGCCGGATAGTGCACAGACGATGCGCTTGCACGGAGTGGCCAGCCTCATTCTGGCCCGCGTTCAACAACGCCAGGGCCGGTCAAACGCGGCACTGCGGTCCTTCAAGGATGCGGAACGCACCCTTCGCAGGGCAGGTGCCGGTGCACAACTCGGCACATGTCTGTCGGAGCAGGCCTCCGCGATGCTGGAGTTGGGTCTCGTGGCTGATGCGTGGGAATCCCTGCACGAGGCACAGCAGATCTTCGAAGACGCCGGCCAGTTCATCCCGTGGATGGAGAGCCAGCTAGGCATGGCGCGCGTCGTCTCGCACCTTGGCGAATACGGACACGCGGTGGTCCTGTGTCGACGCGTACGGGCGTTCGCGCGCCGCGACGGACTGAGCCGCATCGAGGCGACGGCATGCGACGCGCTCGCCGAAGTTCAGCGGGAACATGGAGAGGTGGCGGAAGCCGAGGTATCCCTGAACCGGGGCATCGAACTATTCGAGCAACTCGGGTTTATCCGCCAGGCACAAAGCGCCAGGATATCGAGAATTCTGCTGCTCTTGCAATCTGGAGCGTGGGCGCACGCCGAGCTGCAGGCCGACGAACTCACTGGCGTTCCCGAGATCGAACTTTCCCCCGTGTCCCGTTTGCTGATGAGTTATATCCGGTTGGCGCTGGTTGCCGATGGTCCACGCGCCACGTTCGACCAGCACGCCCAACAGGCGGCGGCCCTGCTGACAGAGGTGGAACGGCCGATTCCGTCGATGGTCCAGTGCCTGGGGGTGGCAATCGAACGCGCTGGTCATGAGCCGGAGAGACAGACGCAGATTGCGGCGCTGCGTGACCTGATCGCGGACCGGCTGCATGCTCGAACGACCTCACAGCAAGGTCACGGATCGGGCTGAGAGTCTTCCAACAGTTCCTGCCAGATTGCGCGCGTCAGCACGCCCGTCATCCGCTTGGTCGATTCGTGCTGCACGACGATGGCTTCGAGCAGTGCCTTGAGCGGATCGAGGCGGGACATGGCGCCCTCGTCGAGGTTCACCTTTTTCATGGCCCACGAGGGGAACTGCCGACTCTCCACATCCTCCTGCACGGTGAGCACCAGCACGTCCTTGTGCCGCGGGTCGAGGGCGATCTTGCGGAAGAGATCGTTCACCGCGGCGACCGGGCCCTCGAGCACTTGGTAGAAGATTCCTCCGCTCGACATGAGCATGCCCGTGATGCCGAGTCCCCGGTTCCGGGTAGCGGCATCGGCGGCGAGCGCCTCGAGCTCATCGCGTGTGAAGGGCTGCGAGAATCGACTGACATAGCTCTTCCGTTTGAGCACGAACGCCTCCAGTGAAAGCCATTCCACGACACACGATCGCGCTCTGCCCGGTGCGACGCGACACTCTGCGGGATGTGCTGAGCACGACGCGGGCAAGCTGAATGTGCGTGTTCAGTGTGGTGGCGCAATGCTTGCCCCGCGCGTACGCTGGTGCCGGGACAGCGGGAAGTCCATCGCGACTGGGTCTCTGGCGCCGACATTGGGCGGCCACACGTTCCGGCTGGAGGGGGAGGGCGGGCGTGCGAACTAACCCAGTGCGCCGACCGTTCATGTTATGCCGTCGTGGGTGAAGCCGCGGGCGGCGACTTCACTCACCCTTCCCGATACAGGCGCGCATGCGACGCACGACCATCATCTATGGAGGATCCGGCGGCATTGGTTCAGCCACGGGCCGGCTTCTCCGGGAGCGCGACCATGATCTGCACCTGGTTGGACGGGAAGAAACCAAACTGTCGGCTGCCGCCGAAGCGCTCGGGGCGGGTTTCACCGTGGGCGACGTTTGCGACACCGGCTTGTTCGCGCGCGTGGCCGCGGAGGCGGGCGACGTTGTGGATGGGCTAGTCTACGCTGTCGGCACCATCAACCTCCGCAGTCTCTCCCGACTCACGGAAGCCGATTTCCTGAACGATTTCCGCATCAACGCATTGGGTGCCGCACTCGCGGTGCAGGCGCACCTGCCCGCGCTGAGAAGGAGCACTGGCGGCGCGTCCGTGGTACTGTTCTCTAGCGTCGCGGCGGTGCAGGGGTTCTCGCTACATGCCTCGATAGGGATGGCCAAGGGGGCGGTGTCGGGTCTGACGCTGTCGCTCGCGGCGGAACTGGCACCGCAGGTGCGCGTGAACGCCATTGCGCCCAGCATCATCAGCACCCCGCTCGCCGCAGGTATCCTGGCCAATGAAAACATTGCCACGGCCATCGCCGGAATGCATCCACTGCCACGCCTGGGCACCGCGGATGATATCGCGACACTGGCCGCCTTTCTCCTCTCGCCCGATTCCGGATGGATCACCGGACAGGTCCTGAGCGTCGATGGTGGCCGATCCACGCTCCGCACCAAAAACTGAGGAGGCTGGAATGCACGTTATCGTCATCGCCTGCCAACTGGCTGTCGCGCTGGGACTGCTCAATGTGTGGCTGATCCGATCGGGCAAGGCCACCGCGTGGCGCGGGGGTCAGGCGGCGAACATCCGGGAGGAGTTTGCGGTCTATGGACTGCCGCACTGGTTTGCGGTCGTCGTTGGCGCGGCCAAGGTGTCGTTGGCGATTCTTCT
>JBDSVW010000399.1:0-5966 GCA_039927015.1 Gemmatimonadaceae bacterium
CCCAAGCGCCGAGCGCAGCGCGCGCTTCGTGCGCTGCCGGAGCACGGCGGAGAACTTGCGGGGGTACTTGAAGGTCAGCCGGGCCGCCGCGGCCGCCGCCTTCAGCCAGCGACCTGACTTCACGTCCTGGGCAAAGTGCCAGATCATGGGATCGCAGTCGAAGATCTCCCATGCATTGCTGCGCCCTCGATGCAGGGCACGCTCGAGCGCGGCATCGCCCCGCACCCACTCTTCCTGCATCTCCAGCGTCTTCAGCACTCCCGCCAGCATGCCTTGGTGGTTCTTCGACATGTTGGCATCGTGCATCCGGTACTCCGCGACAAGTTGACCGTGGCAATGAGCGCCAAACAAGCGGGTGAGCCGAAGGAAGAGCTCATAATCCTCCGAATGCGTCAACTCCGTGGAGAACGCGCCGACCTCCATCACGGTGCAACGCCGGAGCATGACATTGATGGGGCAGCCGATCGTGTTCTGTTCGAGCATCGCCGTGTAGCTCCCGTCGGAAACGCGCACACGCGTTCTATCGAGCGGCTCCCCATGCACATTGATGAGCCGGTTATATCCAAACACCAGGCCCGTCGTCGGGAACTCCGACCATGCGGTGACGCCCGTGCGCAGTGCGTTGGGCAGCAACCGGTCGTCGGAGTCCAGGCACACTACGAACTCGCCCTGCGCGAGACGCAGCCCCGCGTTGTGTGCCCCGCTGAGTCCCGCGTTAGCCTGCTTCACATAGCGCACGCGCTCCCCGTACCCGCGCAGCACCTGCTCCATCTGCTCCACGTCGGGCGACCCATCGTTCACCACGATGATCTCGAAGTGCCGGTACGTCTGCCCCATCACGCTCTCTATCGCGTCGGCAAGGAAGTGCGCCTGTGCGTAGCACGGGATGACCACCGAGACGAGGGGCTCCGCGGGAGGAGGCGGCACGATGAGGAGTCAGGAGTGCGAAACGCCGGCTTTACCTAACGCGGGGAATCAAGCGGCGGTGGAGGGAGCAGGAACGAGAAAAGCGAACACGGGAGTGCTCGCTCGTCAAGTGCAACTCTGGTGCCGCGGCGCGCCATCTCACACCATCGATCGGCAGGAACACCCGCTCTGCGTACCCCCGCGCTACTGCCTTTCCGTACCCTCCAATCAGGAGAAGCGAAACACCAGCGGCAACAAGAACGCCACCAGCGCCGCCCAACCCGCGTACACGGGCAGGTAGCCAACCACCGCCTGCCGTACGCCACCCATCCCGCCCTTCCCCCGCACCAGTCCGATGTACGCTCGGCACGTCCACGCGAGATGGGTCATCACCACGAGATTCGCGCCCAGCACCACTACGCGGTTCGGCGTGAGCCCATACGACGTGAGCCGAAAGAGAATCGCCGAGAGTGCGATGAGGTCGATGAGCAGCGTGACCACCAGCAGCGCGACGTTGACGCGATCCACCCATCCCACTTCATCATGCTCTCCACGCGCCGCAATCGAGAACACCGTCATGCCCAGCACCACCAGCAGCAACCCGTTGACCGTGATGAGGAACGCCCGATCGACGAACGGGTTCTTCCCGCCCACGAAGGCGGCAATCAGGTAGACACTCGTCATCACAAGGAAGAGCGGCGAGAAGATGCGTGCGAGCACCGAGGCGATACGCGTGCGTCGCTTGAACACCACGTCAAACAGATACGTCGCCACCACCGGCACCGCGACCGCGCCCATCAGGCCGACGTTCTCTAAGTACGCTTCCTCGGACTTCGGCACGATCATGTTGAACAGCGCCACCGTGATACCGCTGAACACCATCCAGCTCAGCCCCACCAGCGCGCCCAGGATCAACAGCTCGCCGTTGTAGCGCAGAAAGCCGATGCGAGCGTCAGGGTCGCGCCATGACGTGCCGGTGAAGACGAGTCCAAGGAAGACCCAGAGCAGGATCGGCAGGTGCACCAGCGCCATCACCACCGAGTCGGTGAAGCCCGGGAGAATCGATGCGTAGGTCGCGACGAGCGCCGCGAGTATCAGCCCGGCGACCAGCGTGCGCTTGTCGCGCTCCTTGAGCCAGAAGTACGTCGCCACCGACAGGATGACCAGCGACGGGGCGAAGCGTGGGTAGTACCAGTCGTCGGTGAGCCACAGCGCCGGGAAGCGCACCAGCACGCCCACGCAGAGACCGATCGCGATCGTGTACCACAGGCCGCGCCGGTCCGTTGTGCTTGCCGGTTCGAGGTAGCCAAGCCGGGCCGCCCAGATGCGCAGTGTGACCGAGTCCGGCGCGCTTCGCGACACTTCATTGAAGGAGGCGCGGAAGGACTCCGGGTCGTGCTGGTAGAGGGCTTCCAGCTCGGCGGGCTTGTCGAGGGCGGCGAGCAGGTGTTGGGCGGTGGGCGGCATCGGTCGGATCCACTGGGTTCGGAGTGCGCAGGATAATAGAGCACTTTGTATTATAAAGTCAATGCATGCGCGTGATCTGGTCGCCTGCGATGGGAAGATCCCCTGGTCGGGCGCGGCGGAAGCCGCTCACCCCTCCTGTCGCAGCGCGGTACTCGGATCGACTCGCGCCGCCCGCCGCCCGCCGCGCCGGCGCCCACGCGGACGCCACCGCCACAAGGCTCAATACCGCCGCCGCGCCCGCGTACGAGAGTGGATCCCAGGTGGCCACTCCGAACAGCAAGCCGCGCAGGATGCGCGTGAACGCGATGGCGCCGATGAGTCCCACCGCCACGCCGGTCAACGCCAGCACCGCCGCATCGCGCACCACCATGGCCTCGACCTGCCGGGGGCGCGCGCCGAGGGCCAGCCTGACGCCCATTTCCCGGGTCCGTCGACCGACAACGTAGGAGAGAAGTCCGTACAACCCCACCGCCGCCAGCAGCAAGGCGATGCCGCCGGCGATGTCGAGCAGTGTCATCGTGAACGTGACCCGCCCCAGCGATCGACTCACCATGTCCTCCAGCGACTGCGCGTTGGCCAGCGGAATGGAGGAATCCACGGCCGAGACCGCGCGGCGGAGCTCGGGAAGAAGCCGGAGGGCCGATCCGGAAGAGGTCTTCACGATGAGGCGCATGGCGCCGGGGTACCACCGCCAGTTGCCCGGAATTCCCACGATCGGATAGTAGATCGCGATCTCGCCCACGATCGACCCCCGGGGGTCCACCCCGCGATTCCGCGCCTAACGATGCAAGGTGCGACGCGGCCCGTAGCTGATCAGTGCCTCCCGCACCCGGCGCGGATCGGCGACGCCGGCAAAGTTCATCCCGTCTACCCGGAAGATGCCGATGCGCTCGATGGAGCGGAGGCGCCGCCCGAAGTGCACGTACTGGGCGAGGGAGAGCTGCCACTCTTCGCCAGGTGCAACTCCCGGCACCGCGTTCTTGAGCCAGACCAGCTGCTCGGCGTGCGGATAAGGAATCGGATCGAGCACCACCCGCTGGATCAGCGTGTAGATCGCGGCGCTGGCCCCCATGCCGAGTCCGAGGGCGATGAGCGCCGCGACGGTAAATGCGGGGGTGCGGAGCAGGGTGCGAATCGTACGAAGGATTCCCGGCATGATGGCGAGAGCCTCGCTGGTAGGAAGGGCGAACTATTTGGTCGGACGCTGTCAGCTGCCACGTTGGACAATCGAAAACGTCGCGAGGTTTTACCTGCGCCGAGCTCAGGCTCCGGTTCGTGCTGGCACTGTTGGCGCGGTCGCTTTGCTCCGGACCTTCTATCGATGGTTCTATGGCTTCAACAGGGGGAACGATGGCACGCGCTTCGTCCGCGTCGGCTCAGCCTCGTGCCTTCACCACGTAGCGTTCTCGCTGCAGCGCGACCGCGGCCAGCGCGTGGAAGGTCGCATCCATCTGCTCCGGTCCCGCGCGATCCGACTGTTCCGTCCACCACCGCAGCATCTCGACGAACGCTGCGGCGAGCATGCGGGCGAGTAGCTGCGGTGGCACCGCCGGCTGCACTCCCGGAGCGGGCGCGATGCGTTGCTCGATAAGTCGCGCCATGGAGTCCATCGTCAAGCTCATCATCTCGTCGAACTTTCCGGAGTTGCGCAGCGCATTGAGGGCCTGGTCAACTTCGTCGATGTGGGCCAGAAACTCCGCGACGGGAACGAGTCGCCCCGCGGGTGAGCGTGGACGGTCGAGCATCGCGACAAACGACGCGAAGGCGTCCTCGAAGCCCGAGAATAGCACGTCCTCCTTGTTGCGGAAATGCGCGTAGAAGGTCGCCCGCCCCACCTCGGCGCGGTCGAGCACGTGCTGCACCGTAATCGCAGTGAATTCCCGCTCGTGCAGCAGCTCCACGAGGGCGTGTCCGAGCGCGCGGACGCTGCGTCGGACGCGGGGATCGGAGGAGGGACCTTCTCGTTTCCGAACAGGCATCATGCGAATGTTCGAGATCGTCGGCACGAAGGCGTGGGCCGCGAAATATTGGGCGAACGCCGTGAGCGCACAACGCCGCGCCTCTCCCCTCTGCCAACGAAACCGTATATGTCCAACGATCGCGCCTCCGGACTCGCCCTCATCATCGGCGGCCTCGCCTCGGTCGGAGTGGTGGCATCCCACCCGACCGGAAACGACGTCATCGCCGCCGCCGCTCACAATTCCTATGGCGTCACCACCAGCGTGCACGGCGTGGCGATCGCAGCCGAGGTGCTACTGGCGTTCGGGGTCGTCGCACTTGCCGCGCGGCTCGGCGAAGCCCGCAACCTGTCGATCGGCGGGCTCGTGGCGTACGCCTTCGGCACCGTGGCCGTGATCATCGCCGCCGTCGCCTCGGGTTGGCTCGCACCCGCCGCCCTCGCCGGCGGCGTGAATGCGCAGGGCGAGGTGACCGACATCGCGCGAGCGCTGTTCCGGCAGAGCGGCCACATCAACCAGGCCTTCGCATCCATCGGCTTCTCGCTGGTTGCAGCTGCGATCGCGCTCTGGTCGCTGGCCATGCTGCGGCTGCGCATGTGGCGATGGCTTGGAATCCTTGGGGTGGTGTTGGGAAGCGTCGTCCTTGTCGGCATTGGGAGCGGTAGCGGGCTTCCGCTCCATGGCTTTGGGGGCGTTGCGATGCTGTTGCAGCTGGGCTGGTTGTTGGGGGTGGGAGGGGTGCTGGTCGGAGGGCGGGCGGAGGGGTAGGCACTGCGGGCGATCTCTATCTTCGGGGTGGTGCACGCGGGGACATGGCACGTGTTATCGCTTCCGCAGCGCGGCGTCCGAAAGCTGCTCAATGCCGGGCAGGGAGATCTCGGGATGCCTTCGGATGTAGAGCGCACCGCGCGAGAAGTCTTCGTCCGTCGATATCGCGCGGGGCAGTGTGCTTCCCCAGCGTGGTCCGAAGTTGATGAGAGCGAAGTACATCACCTTCGCGTCCACCGGTCTCACCCCTTCGAGGCGTGCCGCCTCGTAGAACATGCGCTGCGTCTCGCGCCAACCGCGCTTCTGCTCGTGACAGGAGATGTCGTAGACCACCGCAGCCTTTCGCTGCGGACCGGCGAAGGGATGGCCGATGTATCGAATGAACTGCGACGGAAAACACGATCCGTCCACTGCCGCTCCCTCGAGGGCGCGCCACACCTCGCCCGAGGAGCCGACGAACGCGAACTCCTCCAGCAGCCGGAAGCGCCGTCCATCGGGCAGCCATTCGGTGACGAGTCGCCCCATCCAGGCACCGGCCTGAGGGCGAGGCGGCAAGTCGGCCGATGCAATGAATGCGACGGCCATGAGCATCAGGGGCCAGCGTGGCCAATTAGTGAAGGACACTGAACGAGACGCTGGCGGCGTCGCAAGGGGAGCGGTGCTCATCTTCACTAAGGGACGTTGCCTCTGGTGACACGTTCGACTGGACAAGCGCGCGGGCTATCTCGGCGCGCGTGTGCAATCCCATCTTGGCATAGACCCGCTCGATGTGATGACGCACGGTGTGGATGCTGATACCAAGGCGGGCTGCAACGACCTTCGTCGATAGGCCGAGGGCAATGAGGTGGGCGACCTGGTGCTCGCGAC
>JBDSVW010000400.1:0-9865 GCA_039927015.1 Gemmatimonadaceae bacterium
AAGCAGCTACTTCTTTTTCGCCGCCTTTCCCTTTTTCGCCGCCTTTTTCGGGGCCGCCTTCTTCGGCGTCACTTTCGGAGAGGGCTTCTTGGACACCGATTTTCTGGAGGCCGCTTTCTTCGGGGCCGCCTTCTTGGACGCTGCCTTCTTCGGTGCTGCTTTCTTCGTGCCGTTCTTCTTTGCGGCCACCTTTTTCGGAGCCGCCTTCTTTGCCGGCGCCTTCTTGGCCGCCGGCTTCTTGGCAGGAGCGGCCTTCGTGACCACGGCCTTCTTGGCGGGAGCCTTGGTGGCTGGAGCCGCCTTGGATGGAGCCGCCTTGGTGGGAGCCGCCTTGGTGGGAGCTGCCTTGGCGGGAGCTGCCTTGGCGGGAGCTGCCTTGGCTGGCTTCGCGGCGGCCGCCTTGGGTTCCGCGGCCGGCTTGGTCGCTTCCTTGGTCGGCTCGGAGGCCGCAGCGGGAACTGGAGCGGGCTTGGCCTTCGGGGGGCGTCCGCGTCGCGCGGGCGCTCCGAATACGACCTCATCCTCCTCTTCCGGCTCTTCCTCGACCTCTTCCTCGTCGCTGGTCACTTCAGCCTCTTCCTCATCCTCCAACGCCGCCTCTTCCGGCTCATCCCACAGGCTCTCGTTCTGCTTCGCCGAGCCCCACCCACTGTCCTCCTCATCGTCGTCGTCGAACGAAGAGCCGCCGCCATACCCGACATCGTCCTCGTCATCATCGGAAAACTTCAGCGTCTCGTCCCACGATTCGCCACGCGGCATGAATGCCTCCTGCATTTAATGATCAAGGGTCCGTACTTCATGGAAGGCGATCACGCGCACCCGCATGAATCCGGCGCGCCGCCACTTATCAGGGCAACCCACACGGTCGCTCCGAATTCGAGACTTCCTAGTACAATTTCCCGCTGCACACGTCAAGCGGGAAATCGCGCCTCTTTGCGACTCCTCGCGAGAAATTGCGCCCGGCGATGGCGCCTGCTACACCGAGGGAGGCCCAAGGCTCCGCTTGGCCGAACCGTGCACCGCCTTTGTGGCCGCCGCGGGGGTTTCGCGACGGTATTCACCACTCCGGTCCCAGTCAGTCTGCCGTTAGGCCCAGCACGCGCTTCTCCGTCACGACGGTCCGGAGGGCCGCGTAGACCCTCGGATCGAGGAGGCTGCCGGCGTGGGCGGCGAGATACTCCACCGTCTCCTCGACCGACATGGCTGGGCGATACGCCCGGCGGGAGGTGAGGGCGATGAAGGTATCCGCCATACAGAGCACTCGCCCACCTAACGAAATGCGCTCTCCCATAAGGCCACGGGGATAGCCTCCTCCGTTCCAGTGCTCATGGTGGTCGCCGATGAATTCCAGCACCTCCCGCGTTTCGAACAGGGGGGTGAGGATCTCGAGGCTCACACGCACGTGGTCGCGCACATGCTCGATTTCCTCGGGGCTCAGCGCGCCTGGCTTGTGCAGGACCGCATCCCGCACGGCCAGCTTGCCCACGTCATACAGTCGCGCCGCCGTGGCGATGTGTTCCACCATGGTCTCATCGACGCCCAACTCCTCTGCGATCGCGCGCGCGACGGCCGTAACGCGCGTGGACGTGCCGGCGAGAAACGGATCGTTGATCTCGTGGAGGACGACGAGGGCCGCGATGGAGTCCACGGCCGAGCGCAGGGCGGCAGTCGCCTGGCGTTCGAGTTCTCCAGTCCGGAGTTCCACCTCCGACGCGATGAGCCGTTCCACGTTCCGCTGCTCGACGGCCAGGTCGCGCCGATGGGAGACCCGCTCGATCGCGTCCAGCAGGTGCTGGAGATCCACCGGCTTCGTGAGATACTCCATGGCTCCCGCCGATAGCGATTCCGTGGCGGTCGGCGCGTCGTTGAGGGCCGTCAGCATGATGACGGCCAGGGTGGGATCGGCTTTCCGGGCCAGCGGCACAAGTTCGAGCCCCGACATGCCCGGCATGCGAATGTCGCAGAGCATGAGCGAATAGTGTCCGGCCTGGAGATACTCGATGGCCGCCGGAGCAGCGGCGGCGGCGTCAACGATGTAGCCGCGCGAGCGCAGGAACTTCGACAGCGCCAGCCGTATGGTTTCCTCGTCGTCCACCACGAGGATTTTCTTCGTCTCCAGGCCGCCGATGACCAGGTTACTCAGAGGGCCCGTGCGCGTCGGCTCATTCATGCGGTATTGGTAAGGGCAAGGGCAGTCGTGCCTGTCGCCGGCAGGGAGATGCGGAAGACAGAGCCGACGCCCGGCTGGCTCTCCACAGAGATCGAGCCACCATGTGCTTGCACGATACCATATGAAACGCTGAGGCCAAGCCCCGTGCCTTGCCCGGCGGGCTTGGTGGTAAAAAACGGCTCGAAAATGCGCTGCCGCGTCTCGTTCGTCATGCCCGCGCCGCTATCGGTCAAAGAAATGAGCACGCCGCCATTCACCGCTTCCGTCGTGATCGCGAGGTGCTTTCGTTCGGCGCGCTGCAGCGCGTATTCCGCGTTCACGACCAGGTTGAGCAGCACCTGTTGCAGTCGCTGGTCGTCTCCGATGACCTTGGGGATGGACTCCGACAGGTCGAGTTCGAGCTCGATGCCGACGCTGCGCAACGAGAAGCTGCGCAGCCGCAGGGTGAGCCGAATGACTTCGTTCAGGTCGACGGGTGCATTTGAGGGTGCGGTTTTCCGGGAGAAGAGGAGCAGGTCGCGGATCACACCCACGGCCCGGTCGGCCTCCCGCTTGATGAGACGGACGGAGTCGCGCTGATCTTCGGCCAGCGCTTCCTCGAGCAGGAGCTCCGCAAACGCGGAAATGCCGGCCAGCGGGTTGTTGAGTTCATGCGCCACCCCGGCCACCAGCTCGCCGAGCGCCACAAGCTTCTCGCTCTGGCGCAACTGCTCCTCGCGACGTCGCTCATCCGTCAGGTTTCGCACGTTCATGACCTGACCCACAGGGGCGCCAGCATCGTCACGGATGTAGCTCAGCATGACCGAGGCTGGAAAGTGCGTGCCATCGCGCCGCCGATGCACGTGCTCGGCCATCCACACGCTCGACGGGGCCGATTCCGTGGTATTGCCGATGCGTCGCGCAGGAACGGCCGATTCCACCAGCGAGTCGAAGGCCAGGTTCGTGAGTTCGTCGACCGAATGGCCGTACTCGCGCATGGAAGCCGCATTGGCGTACCAGATGCGCCGGTCGAGCCCGAGGATGAAGACCGGCTGATCCATGGTGGCAAGCGCGGTGGCGAGCATGCGCTCGCGCTCGCGCCGCTTGCGCTCCTCTTCACTCAGGCGCAGCACGTCGGCAGCCAGTGCGACGTACGAGGCAAGGCGCTGCAGGGTGCCGTCGTCGTCTGCGTGATCCCGGGCGCGGAGCACAGGAAGTGTCCAGAGTACGCCCAGCACCTCATCCTTCGCGATCAGGGGTAAGATGGTGGCACCCGCCAGCGCCACACTTCCTTCCCGAACACTGGCCAGCAAGGCAGGAAGCGGGGTCACCGACTCCCCCCGCCCTCCGAGCAGCCGCACGGCACTTTCGACTTGCGGCACGACGAGGTTGCGAAGCGGCGCGAGGGCGCCCGTTGCGGCGACGTACCTGAGGGACTGTCCTTCGTCACTGGTGAGCGCCAGCGCCTTGCCGGCCGAGGGCGCGACCAGCTCCAGCGCTGACAGCACTTCCTCGGCGGTCTCGGAGACGGTGTGTGATCCGAGGGCCGCCTGCGCGATGCGCGCCGCCGCTTCCGCGACGGACCGCGCGCGCCGCTCGGCGTGAAAGAGGCGGGCGTTGTCGATGGCGGCGCCGGCCTGGCGCGCGATGAGCGCGAGAATAGCCTCGTCGTCATCGTCGAAGGCGCGTTCGCTGTACGATTGCACGACCAGGGCGCCGAGGACAACCTCGCCATGCAGCAGCGGCACCGCGATTTCCGAACGCAGCGGAGCGCGGGCGGAGATGCCGGCCACCGCGTCGGACCATGCGCGCCGAGGAGCGCCGTCCCGCACGGCCACCCGATCGCGAAGCGCCCGGCTCGCCGAGCAGTCGTCTACCGCCACTGGGGAAAGCGCGCTCGCCGAGGTGCTGACGCCCTCCACCACGATCAGCTGTGGCCGAAAGAGCATTTCCTTGTCGTCGCTGAGCAGAATCGCGAAAACCGGCACGCCAGATATCGAGCTCAGGACAGCGCGGTGCACCTCGCCGTAGACGTCGCTCAGCTGCGTCCGGGAAATGGCCTGTTGTACCTTGGCTACCGCCGCGAGCCGGGCGGCGCGGCGTTGCAGGTCTCCCAGGAGTCCCGCATTGCGGAGCGCCACAGCGGCGTGCGTCGCAAAGTCGGTATACAGCTCGCGTTCGGCCGGATCGAGGTGCCTCCGGGTCGACCATCGCAGGACGAGGAGGCCGCGCACCGTGTCATCGAAGATGAGGGGCAGGCATGCGATCACGACCACACCTTCGCTGCGGAGCGCGCTCAGGAGATTGTCGAGCCCCGGCTCGCTGGATTTCAACGCTCCCAGGTCATCGATAATCACGCATTCCCGGCTCCGGATGGCCTGGGCCGGTGCGCCGTGCCACACCGCGTGCTCGTATGATTCGACCGAGTGCGCTCCCAGCCCCCACGAATAAGAGATGCTGGAGCTGCGGCGTTCGACATCGAGCGTGTAGACGGTTAGTCCACTCACGCCGAGCAGCTTGGTAGCCACCTGACTGATGCCCTCGAAGACCGTGTCCGCAGAGACGACGGATGCGAGGGTGCGGCCGGTGGCCGCGAGGATTTCCGCGTGGCGCGCCGTGCGAGCGGCGGCGCGATAGAGACGCGCGTTCTCCACCGCCACCGCCGCGTGCGACGCGAGCGCCTGCAGCAGCTCCTCTTCGTGTTCGTCGAAGTCGCGGCGCGGATTCCCGTAGACGAGCACCGTTCCGATGGCGCGGTCGCCCACGAGCAGTGGGGCCGCGATCGCGTTAGGTGCGCACTCCCGCAGCAGGTCGGCCGAGTGCTGCCACTGCGGAAAGAGTCTCAGGTCTGTCGTGCGTACCGCGCGCCGCCGCCGCAGCGCCTCCCCGCTGAAGACCGTGTCCTTGGGCAAGTCTCCCTTGAAGCGTCCCACGGCATGGCCCGCCGCTCCGACGATGCGCAGCACGTCACCCTCCACCATCGTGACAGTCGCGCCCGCAGCTCCCAGCAGGTCGGCCGCGTGCTCGGCGATGAGGGTGAAGATGCGCTCGAGCTCGAGGGAT
The DNA here is from genome assembly GCA_039927015.1 of Gemmatimonadaceae bacterium. Lineage (GTDB taxonomy): Bacteria > Gemmatimonadota > Gemmatimonadetes > Gemmatimonadales > Gemmatimonadaceae > SCN-70-22. The sequence goes on from JBDSVW010000400.1 coordinate 5,213, forward strand.
TGATTGAGGTGCTGGACTATCTCGGCAAGCGCCCGAGCTTCGCGGGTGCTCTGCCGCTCGCGTTCCAGCAACCGGGCATTCCTGACCGCGAGCGATCCGAGGTCCGCGACCCGTCGCAACTTGAGCGCATCCGCGTCTGAGAAGGCACCGCGGGTGCTATTGGCGACGACGATGACACCGAAGGCGACGCCGGCTCCCTCCAGGGGCGCGGCGGCTATCTGCCGGATGCCGATGCGTTCGAATAGTGGAGCGGCCGTAGGCGACGGGTCGTTCTGGACGAGCACGCGCCGCTCGCGCATGGCGAGCGAGGCGATGGACTCCACGACCGGAAAGCGCTGACCTCCGAACGGGGCCAGAGTGCCGGCAGCACCGTCAACGCGCAGGACGCCCCCCTCGACGCAGGCGACGAGGCACCCCTCGGCGGACGCGAGTTGAAGCACGCAATCGGCCAGGGCCGAGGCCGCCAGATTGGAGCTGTCTGCCGCGGCTGCCAACTTACGGGCGACCTGAAAGAGGTCGGCCGTGGGAAGGTCGAGACCTGCTACGTTAGAGCTGGACGTGGCAGACGACACGAAGTCGGTGAGAGGAGTGCGTGCGGGTGGAAGTCGCGAGCCTCAGTATCTACGGTGAACCGGGGCCAGCCGTCAACGAATCGACGCGCAACTTGTAGGAAATGATACCAGCATTTGCCCGCTGCTCGTAGAAAAGGGCGGAAGACGAGCAAGCGCGCTGGCAGCAGAAGGATTGTCCAAATGTTGCGCGCCACGCGCCAGTCTGTGCGGAGAGCAGCGCGGCGCGCCGAAACACGAAACTCATGCTATTTGCGCCGAGCGACGACTAGTGCTGCGTCTATGTCGCCTTTATGGCGCTCATATTCCTCAATATTCTTGGAGAGTTCGGTCGCCTGAACGGCCAGCAGCGTCTTGCTGAGTCTCGCGACGGACTTCGTGTCTCCCTGCAGCTGCGCCACTCGGACTGCCAGAATGAGTCCCAGGAGATGGTCAGGGTTGGAGGCCAGAATCGCGTCGGCTTGTTTCTTCGCGACGGGGAGATTTCCCGAAAGCTCGGCCATGCGACCGTAGTCGTATCGCAGGTCGTTGTCGGCGGGATCGAGGATTTCGTACGCCTGCGTGGCCATGGTCGCGAAGAAGGTGGCGCTGTCGCTCTTTCCGGCGGCCGCGAGACGCATGACGCGATCGTAGAGCCGGTCTGCGCGTTCGCGCGGGGACATCGCGGAAATGTCCGGCGCCCGCACCACCCCATTCGCCGACCCACCCGCGAAGGGCGCGCTGGTGGCTGACATCGGGCCATCGAGCGGGATGTCCGGTCCGGCTACGGTGGTATTGGTGGCGCTGCTCTGCTGCACCGCGACAATGATGACGAGTGCGAACACCGCCGCCGTCCCGATCACCCACGGCAGGAGAGTGCGGGAGGGCGGCGGCTGGGGACGAGCGGTGGGGGGAGTCGCGGCACGCGCCGGGGCGCCGACCGCGGCGCTGCAGCGGTGGCAGAATCGCGCGCCGGGGGTGAGCAGGGTGCTGCAGGCCGCGCACGGCGCGCCAAGGAGTGCCGAACCGCACTCGCCGCAGAATTTCCCCGCGGACGTGGTGCCGCAGCTCGGACACGTCACGGAGTCGGAGGTATTCGACATGCGGGCAAGATAGGGGAGAGAAGAGCCCGGAGGGGAGAGCGCCGTTGAGTCGGCCGCTCCGAGCCGGTATCGTTCGCTGCTCACCGCAGCCGCGCTTCACGCCCATCACTCCGCATGCCCAACCCTCTGGCCGGCGCAACGGCGAAGGACATCCTGGCGCTCGCCGCCAAGCACGATGTGCGCTTCCTCCGCCTGCAGTTCACCGACATTCTCGGCATCAACAAGAACGTCGAGATCCCGCGTTCGCAGTTTGAGAAGGCGCTGGCGGGCGACATTCTATTCGACGGATCCTCCATCGAGGGATTCGTTCGCATCGAGGAGTCGGACATGCTGCTCGTGCCCGACCTGTCGACCTTCCTGATTTTTCCTTGGAGCGATGCGGAGACCAAGGTCGGCCGCCTGATCTGCGACATTCACATGCCCGACGGCACGCCGTTTCCGGGAGACCCGCGCGCGGTGCTGAAGCGGCAGATGGCCCGTGCCGCCGAGATGGGCTTCACGATGAATGCGGGCATGGAGGCGGAGTTCTTCATGTTCAAGCCCGGCAAGGAAGGCCAGCCGGGCACCGTGACGCACGATGTGGGCGGTTACTTCGACATGGCGCCCGCCGACCTGGGCGAGGATGCGCGCCGTGCGATCGTGTCGACGCTGGAGCAGATGGGTTTCGAGGTGGAGGCGGCGCACCACGAGGTGGCGCACGGACAGCACGAAATCGACTTCCGCTATGCCGATGCGCTCACCACCGCGGACCACATCGCGACCTTCCGCTTCGTGGTGAAGTACGTGGCGGGCCAGTTCGGGCTGATTGCCTCGTTCATGCCCAAGCCGATCTTCGCGCAGAACGGCAGCGGGATGCACACCCATCAGTCACTCTTCTCCGGTGGAACGAACGCCTTCCTCGCCGAGGACGCCAAGTGGCAGCTGAGCGACACCGCGCTGCACTATATCGGCGGACTGCTCAAGCACGCGCGCGCCTTCTGCGCCGTCACCAATCCGCTGGTGAACTCGTACAAGCGGCTCGTACCCGGGTATGAGGCGCCAGTGAACGTGGCGTGGTCTATGCGCAACCGGTCACCGCTCGTCCGGGTGCCCGAGCGGCGTGGCATGGGCACGCGCGTGGAGGTGCGCATGCCCGATCCGTCGGCCAATCCCTATCTCGCGCTGGCGGTGATGTTGGCGGCTGGGCTCGACGGCATCGCGACACAGGCCGATTACCGGGAGCCGGTGGACACCAACATCGTCGACATGTCGTACCGTGAGAAGCGGCGCCTGCGCATCGACGACTTGCCCCGCGACCTGAACGAGGCGTGTGACGAGCTGGAGAAGGACAGCGTCATCCTCGATGCGTTAGGCGAGCATGTGGCCAGGCACTTCCTGCACGCCAAGCGCGAGGAATGGCGCGAGTACATCGCGCAGGTGCACCAGTGGGAGCTGGAGCGCTACCTGCTGAAGTACTAGCCGCCCCGCGCCCGCACGTCGCGGCCTGACGGGGATGACCTAACGAGAATACGGAAAGCCGCGGGCGAGCAGTGCCGCCAGCCGCGTGTCATGGCCGTAGATATCGGCGTACAGCGCGAGGTCGCCGTTGAGCTTCGCCACGGCGGTGCTGTTCACGATGAGCACGGGAATCCGCTCGGACAGACTCACGTTCAGCGGCCGGGCGAGCGCCATGGCGCTGTCCACCTTCTGGCTCGTCCATTCGGGACGGTCGCGCAGCACCCAGAGGGCCAGTCGCTTGGGATCTGAGAGGCGGATGCACCCATGGCTCAGGTCGCGCCGGGCGCGGTCGAAGGCGCTCTGCGCGGGCGTGTCGTGCAGGTAGATGTTGTGCGGGTTGGGGAGCATGAACTTGACGCGTCCCAGGGCATTCTGCGCACCCGGCATCTGCCGCACGCGCACCGAGCGGCCGATGTCCGCGATGTTCTCCGGCGTGGGGGGCAGGGGCGATGCACTCTCGGAAAAGCCGCGCAGCAGGACGTACTCGTGCTGCGCCAGATACGAGGAATCGCGCGCCGCCAGCGGCCGGATCTCCGTGCGCGAGATGCTGGCGGACACCTCCCAGTACGGCGAGAAGCTGAGGTACTCCAGTTCCTCCATGAACACGGGCGTGGAGTGATCGTAGGCCTCGCCGACCACGATATCCATGCTGAACAGCGCGGTGGAATCCGACGTGAGGCGATCGAAGGCGTGGAGCTGGAACTCGGGGATGTTGGCGATGATCACCCGTCCCCCGAATTCGCGCGGCAGCCATCGCCACCGTTCGAGGGCGAGTTCGATCTGCGCCACGCGCTGGGCGAACGGGCGGTTAAGTCGCGCGCGCGTCACGGGGCCGATGATGCCGTCCTGCGTGACCCCCTGCCGCCGCTGGAAGCTCCGCACGCCCTCGGCCAGCGCGTCCGTATAGACGGTGTCTGGGACGCCAAACCCCGTATCGGGCGGGGCGAGGTCACCTAACGCGACGAGCAATCGGTGCAGCCGCGGCGCGGCAGGCAACGTATCGCCAGGCGCAACCCGGTCCGCCAGCTCCAGCGGCAGGAGCGAAGTGTCTCCCGCGAGAATTCGCACGCGCGCGAGCTGCTGCTTGAGCAGGCGGTAGTGCACGTAGCGTGGCTCGGCGCCGGCGAGATCGAAATCGGTGCGAGAGATGCGAAAGGCCTCGTGCGCGTCGCGGGGACTGACGCGTCCCCACTGCAGGGCGCTGAGCACGCGCGCCGCTGCGACACTCAGGGTGACCTCAAAGCGGCCGCGGAGGTCCGGGGTGCTCGCGCCCGAGTCGATGGCGTGCGCCATCGACTCGATGCGGGCGACGTCGAAATCGCGTGGCGGGAGGCCGACGCTCTCGAGGGCGCCGAGGTATGCGATGACGGCACGGGCGGAGAGGGTAAGCTCATCGCTGCGCAGCCAGAGCGGCTGCCACGCCACGCTGTCGTACGCGCGGCGGAGGTCGGGGCTGACGTCGGAGATATCCGGCCACCGGCCGTCGGCCAGTCGCTCACTGGCGA
>JBDSVW010000401.1:0-28900 GCA_039927015.1 Gemmatimonadaceae bacterium
CTTGCCCGCCACCCCCATGGAACTTTGCGTCGTTAGTGCGTGAGTCCTTCCGCTCCGCCACATCGGCACACCACGCGCCTCGTCACACGCGCCATCACCGGGAAGACGCGCTTCGTCCCGCGCGAACCTTCGGTGTCAGCCGCACGTTCTGCCCCGCGCGAAAGCACACGATCTCGGCGATCAGCTTGAGCGGCAGCGCCTGCCCGTGGGGAAACTGCACGGAGCCCTTCGCGTGCTTGTACGCTGCAAGCTGCTCGGCAAATGCGGCGATGCCAGCAGCACCGGGATAGAATCCGATGTGGTGCGCAAACGCGGCGAAGTGCACCAGGTTGCCGTTCAGGTGAAAGGTCGGGATGCGGTAACTGATTCTTTCGGTAGCCTGTGGCGCCGCTCGACGGATCGTGGCGCGCAGCTTCTGCAAGCGCGCCTTGACGTCGGGTGGAACCGCCGCGATGTATTCGTCGATTGTGGCCGGGATCCGGACGGCTTTCATCTACGGACGCTCCTGTGGGCCCTGGACGATTGTGTGCCCTGCCGAGGTGAGTGCACGAAGAGCGCGATGCAGCATCTCTTCGCCCATCAGCAGATAATCTGTATCGTAGGTAGCGAGTGGAAAGATCGGCACGCCCGCGGCTGCCAGAGGGCTCGCCAGCGACGCGACCACGCCCACCATGTCGAGTGGCAGCGGCCCCTCCACGCGCAGCGCGCAATAGCCACGCTGGGCCTCGAGCTCTGCGGGCAGCAATGCCTGCTCCGTCACGATCGACAGCTCGGTCGTCGTGCGCGTGATGCTGAGGAAGGTGCGTGCGTTCTCCGCCCACACCGGTACGGCGTCGCCGGGCGACAACCGGCAGATCGCCATGCGCGGTCCGAGCAGCGTGAGGGTAAGCGCGTGGGGCGACGACGTCGAGTGACGCATCAAGGCAACGAGGCCTTCATGGGGTGTCCGGCAGGGTCCATGTTCGCTCGCATGTCTGGATCGCATCGCCTCCAAGTGATTTGTGGTGTCTCCCGCCGATGCAGATCCCGCCCCTTCCGGCTCGCGACGAGAATACATGAGAATCGCCGATCAGGCGATGTCTCAGGAACGTCACCGGCGCCCGAATGCGTTGACTCGTAGAGGCGCCGCGCCGTAAGTGCGCCGCGTCCTGCCACAGATAGCGTCTCGCGGCTCGCGAGCGACCTCTGCCGCTGGACGGGAAACGAACTCGGCAACGACCCAATTGCCACTCCCAGTGTACTCCAGAAGGTCCCGAAATCCGGGGCAACCGGGCGTAGCTGTGCGGGCCTCGACGGCCGACAGCGCGATGGCACACCCGGTGTTACTCGCACAGCCTAACGCAATACCCTGAATGCTCGTACGGTGCCATGCACCGTACACACGGGTGACACAGTCGGCGGTCGGGGGCGCGCTGCCCATCCAACGATCAGGTTGTCGGCATCGCGCATGGGCAGTTCTATTACGGTGGCTGTTCAGCGTTCATTGGCATCGAGGCAGCACCTGAGCCAGCGCTCCGAATCGCCGACCAACCACCAGGAGATAATTTCTTATGAAGCGCATCACGACTATTGCAGCGGCAGCCATCCTCGCCTTCACCGCCGCGTGCGGCAACACGGCCGATGGCGTGAAGAAGGATGCCGATAACGCCGCCGACGAAGCGGCTCAAGCCACTTCGAGTGCAGGCGCATCTGCCGACGCAGCCATGCAGACCGCCGACGTCAAGACGGCCCTCATGGCCGACACTCGCGTCGAAGCGGACGACATCAACGTCGACACGAACGGCGATACCAAGACCGTGACGCTCAACGGCTCCGTGTCGACCGACGCACAGAAGGCGATCGCGGCCGAGATCGCGACGGCCAAGGCGCCCGGCTATTCGATCGTGAACAACTTGACGGTCAAGATGCACTAACTTGCCCTCGGTAGTGCGTGAAACCCGGCCGTGCGTTGCACGGCCGGGTTTCATGTATCCGCACCTCAGCCGCGAACGCGCTCCAGGGCGCGGCCACGTCGCAGCACCCCGCTATTCGTCGGAAGGTGCCACCCCTGCCGATCGTCCTCGCGGTCACTGCACCGGTTTCGGTGCCATCGCTCCACCCCGCAAGTAGTCCACCGCGAGGTTGGCCATCGACCGTACGCCCGTCGGCAGCGCCGCCTCGTCGGCAAAGAAGAGCGGCGAATGATTCACCGGCGCCGTGCTGGGGTCGGCCCCCTTCGGTAGCACACCAAGGAAGAAATAGAGCCCGGGAATCTCCCGGGTGAACACGGGGAAGTCCTCCGAGCCGGTGACGGGGTTGATCACCTTCATTCCGCCGGCACCAACGGTGCGCTGCAGCGTGGGAAGCATGCGCTCGGTGAGGGCGGGATCATTCGCCGTCACGAGTCCACCCTTGGAGATCTTCACCACCGCGGTGGCACCTGCCGAGTGGGCGATGTCCTCGGCGGTGCGCGTGATGCGCGCATGGATATCGGCGCGCATCGCTTCATCGAAGGTGCGGATGGTGCCCAGCATGATGACGCTGTCGGGAATGATGTTCCCGCGGTTGCCGCCCTGGATCATGCCGATGGTGATGACCGACGGAGCCGCCGTCACCGCCACCTGCCGGCTGGCTATGGTCTGCAGTCCGAGGACGATCTGCGACGATACGACGATGGGATCCACCCCCGACCAGGGCTGCGAGCCATGCGTCTGCCGTCCCTTCACCACAATGTCCAGCCCATCGGCCGCGGCCATGATGGGGCCGGAGCGATAGCTGATAGAGCCGAGTTCCCCGGGCCACACATGCAGGCCGAAGATGGCGGAGGGGCGCGGATCGCCGAGTGCGCCGTCGCGCACCATTGCGGCGGCGCCACCCAAACCTTCCTCTGCAGGCTGGAAGAGGAACTTCACGGTACCGGGGAGTCGAGCTTTCATTCCCGCCAGCACTTCCGCCACGCCCATGAGGATGGCCACGTGATTGTCGTGACCGCAGGCGTGCATCACGCCGGCCTCCATGCCCTGGTACATCGTGCGGACGGTGCTCTTGAAGGGCAGGTCCACGAGTTCGGTCACTGGTAACGCATCCATGTCGGCACGCAACGCCACCACCGGGCCCGGCCGTCCCCCGCGAAGAATGCCCACGACGCCAGTCCGTCCGACGTTGGTCTGCACCTCCAACTCCAGCCCCTTCAGGTGCTCGGCCACGAGCGCGGCGGTACGAGTTTCCTGGAAACTCAGTTCGGGATGCTGGTGTATGTCGCGCCGCCAGGCGACGACCTTCGGCATGACCTGCTCGAGCCGGGTGTCGATCTCCCGGCTGAGTGCATCGGACGACGCACGACCCTGTGCGATGGCCGCACAAGGGATGAGCGATGCCGCGACGGTCATCAGACAAATCGACAGAACGATACGGGGAGCCTTCATGAGGATTTCACCAGTGAGGGCGACAGGGAGTCACGACGTGCTTCATACATCACTTCGCATCGCCACCATCGGATCGATGCGCATGCTCAGGCGGGCAGGGACGAAACTCGCGATCGTCGCCACGGCCAGCAGCAGGGTGGCCACGAACACCAGTGTCGCCACGTCGAACGGATTGATCTCGAACAGGAGGGCTGAGAGCAAGTTGCCTGCGGCAAGCGCCGCCGGCATTCCAAGCAACACGCCCGCTGCCGCGAGTGCCAGCCCGCGCGCCATCACGCGGGTGCGGAATTCCCGCACGTCATTCAGCGCGAACGGGACATTGGAGAAGCGGCCATCCCTCGTTTCGCCCCACAGCGCGACGATCCGCTGTTCATCCCCCACGGGGAGCTCGCGCAGCAGCAGTGCATGCGCGACCGTGAAGACCGCTGTCGACAAGCCGATGCCAAGGGCCAGGGTGAGCGTGGCGGTGATGGCGAACGCTCGCGCGCGCATCACGTGTCGGAACGCGAGGGGAATGCCGGGTATGGAGATGTCAGTGCTCCCACAGTTCCGCGGTTGAGTGAACTCCGACCATCCGATAACGTGTCTTCATGACCCTGATGACGAACAGTACCAACCTAACGCTCGCGTCCGCTTCATTGCCACGCCCAGTCCGCTCACGCCCGCGGCGAATTGTCGGTGAGGCCCGTGCCGGGAGTGGCGTACGCAGGCGGAGCGCCAACGCGGCGTGTACAGGGGTGCGTTCCTGATGCGGGTGGGCGCCCTGCTCCGGGGAATCGCCTGCCTCAGCATCCCCGTGCCCGCGGCGCTGCGGGCCGACGACTTCGATCGTTGTATGGCCAAGCTGAAGGCAACGCGCGCCGCTCGCGCGATTACCGCGGCCACGTGGACGGAGCACGTGTCGGACCTTCGTCCCAACACGCGCGTCGTCGAGTCGCTCAACACGCAGCCGGAATTCAAGCTCCACCCGTGGGACTACCTGGCGATCATGGCGGATGACCAACGCGTGAACGCCGGCCGGGGGCTGTTGCTCACGCACAAGGCCATGCTCGACCGCATTGGCAAGCGCTTTGACGTTGACCCGGCGGTGCTCATCGCCATCTGGGGCATCGAGAGCAACTACGGAGAGGGACGTGGTGGCCTGCCCGTCTTGCGCTCCCTCGCCACCCTGAGCTGCGAGGGCCGGCGGCAGACCTACTTCCGCACGGAGTTCCTCGCCGCCCTGCGCATCGTGCAGGCCGGGCACATCGAGTCCGACCGCTTTCGAGGATCGTGGGCGGGCGCCTTCGGTCACGTGCAGTTCATGCCCGGCACCTTCGAGTGGCTCGCCGTGGACTACGACGGTGATGGTCGTCGCGACATCATGGACAACGAGGGAGACGCGCTGGCCTCGGCGGCCAATTTCCTCCGGAAGGCCGGACGCTGGCGAGTTGGCCAGCCATGGGGCTTGGAGGTGAAGCTGCTCGCGGGATTCTCCACCACGGGAGAAGGCCGCCGGGTGAAGCGAACGCTCGATACGTGGAAGCGCCGCGGCGTGACGCGCGTGGACGGCACGCCGCTCACCAGCGGGGCACTGTCTGACACCGTGCAGGCTGGACTCGTCACGCCTTCCGGGCCCACGGGGCCTGCGTTCCTCGTGCTGCGTAACTTCGACGCCATCCATCGCTACAACGCCGCGGAAATCTACGCGCTGGCAATCCTTCATTTGTCCGACCGCTTGAAGGGCGGTGGCCACTTCGCGACGGCGTGGCCCACCAACGACCCGGGATTGTCGCGGGCCGACCGGCGCGAGTTGCAGTCCCTGCTGGCGGAGCGCGGGTACGACGTGGGCGCTCCCACGCCGGCGCTCACCTCCGCGATCGTCACGGCGATCAAGGCCGAACAACGCCGGCTGGGCGAGGAGCCATCGGGTCGCCCGGGGCAGCGGCTGCTGGCCACGCTGCGGGCCGCGCTCGACCGCTCTCCGGCGCGCGAAGAGCCCGGCCACATCCGCGCCAGCGCGATCCGGGAACGCGAGGGCGCGCGCGGGATTCGTCGTTAGGCGGTGGCGCCCGGAACCTGCGAAATACGGCCGAGCCCGGCCGCGGCCCGCCATTACACCAGTTGCCCCAGATGGTAGCCCAGGTGGCCGGACATGAGAAACGCCACGAACTCGCCACTGCGGGGAAAGTCAGATCGACGCGGGGTGAACGGGTTCTCGCGGTCGTACATCGCCCGATCCATGCTCCCGGCCGCGTCGCACAGCTGGGTATAGACGGCGAGAAAGGTGTCACAGAGTTCCCGCATCGGCGGATACGCCGCCGGATCCTTCGAGGGCTGGGTGCCCGGGTAGAAGAGTGCGAGCCACGTGTCCGGGCAGATGGGAAGAGCGCCACAGAGTCCACGGGCAAAGTCGCCGCTGACGGCGAGATGCCCGATCAGCCAGCCCGCCGTGGTCGCGCCGGGAGGCGACTCGAGCGCACAGTGTCGGTCCTCCAACCCGCTGAAGATGTCGCCGGAGGACGCGAGGAAGTGTCGGCACTGCTGGATGCTGGATTCCATGTCCAACTCGTTGAAGGTGGAGCGTCAGCCCAGCGCGCTCGCACGGCTGGCGGTGAAAGAATCGCCGTCTCGGGCACTGCCTCGCACCGTCGATCGACCGGCTACGGTCGACAGACCGATGCCGCGGTCAACGACGTCTCCGGTAGCATGGGAGCCACGTCGAGATACTGGACGCCCGCGGGAACGGTGGGCGCGAGGGTGATGCTCACGCGAACGTCGCCCTCGCGGCAGCGCATTCTCCACCGCCCCCTCAGCGCGTTCTCGGCCACCAGGGGGCCTACGGGGCGACACTCGCCACCCGCCTTCTGCACCACCTGCTCGATGGCGACACGCCGCCGTTCCTTCGCCTCATCGCGATAGAGGTTCATCGCCGCCACACTGTCCGCGAGCAATTCGTTCCACTTCGACACGAGCCGCGACACCTGCTCGCGCCTGACGAGAAGGATCGGCGCAGGCATCGGCTGTCGCGGCACGAGACCGCCGGTGCGTTCGAGCACCTCCAGCGCCTGCGTGGTCGGACCGCCCCAGCTGGTGTACGTCAGGTTGCCAAGCGCCACGATGCCCACCCCGTACTCTGGCAGCCACCGCATGATGGAACCGAACCCGGGAAGTCCGCCACTGTGCGCCACGATCGTGGGAAAGAGACAACTCTGGCGTACGCCCAATCCGTAGCCGTATCCCCCGGCACTGAGCGCCAGCGTGCCACCCGCAGAGTCGCGCACCGCCGTAGCCCCATTGAATCGAATCACCTGCTGCATCTCGCGAACCGATGAGCGCTTCACGGGTCCTCGCTCGGCGCCGTCGCGCGCAGGCCAGGCGTCGAGCATGAATCCCACCCACTTGCCCAGGTCGGAAATGGACGTGAGCATGCCGCCCATTGAACCAAAGGCACCGTCGGGCAACTGCGCTTCCTCCAGCCACGCACCGTCCTGCAGTCGGTAGCCGTGCGCGAGCCGGTTGGCGGGCACCTGCGCCGCCTGCAACGTGGTGGACGTCATGCCCAGCGGCAGGAGGATCCGCTCACGCACGTACCGGGCGTACGGCATGCCAGACACGTTGGCCACGGTGCGCCCAAGAATCGCGAAGCCGAAGTTCGAATATTCGTAGCTCGTGCCCGGCGAAGTGGAGAACGGGATGCCCCGCTTCATCATCTCGCTCATTTCCGCATCGGTAGCCGCGAGCTGCTGATCACCCCACGGATTGTCTTCCGGAAAACCTGCGGAGTGGGACAGCAGCTGCCGAATAGTGATCTTCGGCGAATCGGAGGTGGGATAGCGCAGCGCTCGCAGTTCGGGCACATAGCGCTCGGCGGGGTCTTCGAGTGAGAACTTTCCCTCGTCCCGGAGCTTCAGGATGGCGAGGGCCGTGAAGCTCTTCGTCATGGACGCGATGCGAAACACGGTGTTGGTGTCCACCGGCGCCCTGCTGGCCACCTCCCGCAGGCCCGCGACACCCATGTGCAGCAGCCTCCCATCCACGAGGATGCCGTACGCGATGCCCGGCACGCGATTGCGCCCGGCGAAACGCGTCATGATGCCATCGATCTCCGGCAGGGCCGCGGACAGCTTCGCCAATCGCAATGAATCGGGCGAGGGCGTGGGCGCCTGGGCCGACAGGACCGTGTGGGCGACGAGGAGCGCGAGCGGGAGGACGAGCCGCCGTGGCAATTGCATGAGTCTGGCGAGACGAGGGAGGACCGCGAGGGAGGACCGCGAGAGAGGTTCGCGCCGTACTGATCGTTTGGACGATGGAAAAATTTCCTCCCCGCAGGCTGATTGTACAGGCCGTCGAGCGGAGACATGGAACCCGAGTGACAATCGCCTTCGTTTGCCTGCTGGACAAGGGGAGCCATTCCTCTCGCGGCGCGAAGGAGCTGCGGAAGTCCCATCGACGGCGCAACGCGGTTACGACACTCGATTGGCGCTTTGCGTGTATGCAACCTCACGACCCAGGCACGGGCCCGCACGGTCAGACGCCTCGGCCCCCGTGGGGAAGACAAGTCCCTTTCATCAACCTGTGGAGAAACGATCCATGAATTTCCTACTCTGGCTCATCGTCGGTGGTCTTGTCGGCTGGGTTGCCAGCATGATCATGAAGACCGATGCACAGCAGGGCATCATCCTCAACATCGTGGTCGGCATCGTCGGAGCGTTCCTCGCCGGACTGGTGCTGTCGCCAATGCTGGGCATCGGCACGATCAATCAGGGCAACCTGAGTCTTCCCTCCCTGCTGGTCTCGCTGCTGGGCGCGGTGCTGCTGCTGTTTATCGTGAACCTGATACGCCGCCGCGCCTGACATCGCGGATCGCGGGCCCACCACCAGCGCTGCGCGCGCGCTGGCGGTGCGCCACGCGCTCGTTCACCGGGGTGGTGGCGGCCGCGGCGAGACTCCCTGACCGACAGGGCGGGCGAACCACACGACGCGTGGTGCGCCCGCCCTTTTGTCAGAAGACCGCCAGGCATCAGGTGGACCCTTCCCCGCTCCCGCCCGCTTCCACCGATCGAGCCGCCGGCTCTCGAATTCCTGTAGATCAGGCCGGGTCACGGCGCTGAGATGCGCGTCGGCGCGACGGCTGACTTCGAGTGCACGCCGCGCGACGGGCGCTTCCTCACCCAGGATTCTTGACCCGCGCCACAATCCGCGTGAGTATCGAAGTCCCGATGTTCACCCGGAATCCAGTTTTCGCGGAGTTCTCATGGCACGCTATCAGGGCCTCTCCGGCGCAACCACCACCGCCCTTCTGCTCGCACTCGTCGGCGTCGCGTCGTGCGACCGCCCCGGCACGACGGGGCCAGTCACACGAATCACCTTTCTCACGCGGCGTCCGCCGCTGTGTCGCATGCACGCAGCGCGAATGCCGTCCACCTCGCGAATGAAGTGCGCGACATGACGGTGAAGTACACCCGCTTGGGGCTGGCCAAGGAGGGCGGATACACGCCGGATCCGTTCTGCGTGGCCGTTCCCCAACTCGGCGGCATGGGGCATCACTGGGTCAACATGGCGCTGGTCGATCCCGTCTTCCAGCCGCGATTCCCCGAAGTGATGCTCTATGCGCCGGACGCGAACGGACAGCTGCAACTCGTCGCGGTGGAGTATATCGTCATCGACGTCGGCCAGCCGGCACCCACCTTCGGCGGCCAGCCGTTCGACGTGGGTGGCACGCCGGTTCCGGCGCCGCACTGGAGCCTGCACGTCTGGGTGCACAAGAACAACTCGAATGGCCTGTTCACGCCGTTCAACCCCGACGTGAGCTGTCCGGGCGCTCCGCCCAGCTGATACAGAGTCCCCGCACCGATCATCAGGTAGATGTGCTCAGCGGCGGCTTCCAGGAAGCCGCCGCTGTCTTTTCCCCCGGCCAAGCCGCCCTCGCCTGTACGAGATCGCTCAGTTCACGTTCTCGTGCGCTCTTTCGCGAGTTGATCGCGCAGCGCATTGAGGCGTTGCGCCCAGAAGTGCTTGAGCCGATCGACGGCCTCCTTGCCCGGCAACTTTGCATGCGTCACGACGAGGACGCTCCTGCCGTCGCCTTTCGCCGTCACCTCGAGCGTGACACGGTCGAACTCAGCCCCCGCAAGTCGAATCGACGTTGGCGGCTTCGCGGATCGCACGGTCGTCTTACGCCCCTCGAGCCATCGACGACGAAAACTCGCGTCGGACAACCTCTCGAAGAGCGTTCGCGACGCGATGCCGAGGGTGCGCGTCTTCGTGAACGCGAACGATCCGTCGCTCATCTGCCCAGGCACCCGGCGGCCCTTGATTCGCTCGTAGCCGACCGTCACGCTCTGCGACCACCAGCTGTTGATCTTGTACTTCTCTTTCACGAGCTTGGCAATTTCGCGGTGGGGCATCGTAGCGGCGCCGCACCGATCGAGCGCGAACACCCAGCGCTCCCAGGTGCAGCCGGTCTTTTCCTTGATGGCATCGTCGCGCATGCCGGCCAGCGCGGCGAACTCCGCCGGTGAAGGTGCCGGTTTCACTGCGTCGCCTGGCAATGCGGCCTTCGCAGCAGTCGTTAGGCTCCGCGGCTGCCGTACGATCTGGGCGCGAGCCGTCGTATACGCTTCACCCGTCTTCTTCATGCGGGTGCGCACGAGGCGCTTGAGGTCTTTCTGGCGTGGCATCGTGGTCTCCCTTAGACGCGCCACAGCGCCCTCCCCAGCAGCGGTGCCATGGCAGCATGTAAAGGACCACCGATACAGACCCGGGAGTGCACCCCCCTTTGCCTCGCACAGGACTCCGGCTGGGGCGGAATCTCAAGAGGTTGGGCGCGGATCGTCGCCTTTCCGACGATACGCCGCTCGCGGAGAAGCGTCAAGACCACGGCGAAGGCGACTCATCAGCAGCCGATGTGACGGGTACCGGGCGAGCTGCGCGGAGCAAGTCGCCCGGAGGTGCCCCTGATCATCCGCCGGCGCTGCGACGACGCCGTCTGGCGACCCCGATACCTGCGAGTCCAGAGGCCAGCAGAATGACACTCAGTGGTTCCGGCGTCGCAACGCCGGTGCGCGCCAGGAGTTCCACTTCACCCTCGCTTGTGTCATAGCCTGGCGCCTGCGCGTGCAGCCACCACGAGCCCGACATGGAGCCCGAGGGCGTGGTCAGTGATCCTATGACGTGCCGCGTGCTGTTTCCTTGCGGCCGCACGCTTGTTGCGGACTGAAGAACGTACGAGTAGAAAATGGACTGCGATCCCGATTTTGGCAGTGTCGTCGTGGCAATGTCCAACGTCATCGAGAAAAGCGGTCCTTTAGGATTCGCGAGTGATGGCAGAACGAATGAGCCGGTACCGCCCAGCGACTTCTTTATGGAACCGAGGACGAATGGCGACGAGCCGAAGAATCCGGTGGTGATCTGAGATGGCCCCGCAGCCCACGTCACCGTCAGCGACGCGCCGCCTCGTGACAGCACCACCCCGTTGGCCACGGTGCTGCACGATCCCACCGTAATCCATTTGCTGCAGGTGAAGATCGCCGACGACGTGTAATCCGTTTGATACGCGAGCTTGCCGTTAGGCAGGCGAATCCAGCCCGTCGCGTGTGCCTCACGGGGAGCTGCGAGTGCAATCGCCGCAACTACCATCCAAAGCATCGAGCTTCGCATGCCCATCCTCCCGTCTCCTAATTGTCACGTACTCGAGCCCCCGACTGTGCACGCCGTCATCGAAAACATGAGAACGAGTCCTGGCAAGCATTCGCAGCGGTGCATGATACTCCCTCTCCGCAGCGCGCCGCGCAAGTGATGGCTCATGAACGACCGAGGTCACGGGTCGGGCACTCGCCACTGCGCGACAACTGGCGTAGTCAACGCAACCCACAAGCGGACTTCACACCGACGCCACGCGCACACACGTGAGGAGCGTTCAGGGGCCCGCCAGCGGCGGCGCTACGGCTCCACATCGGCCGTGAATCGGCGCCCCGTGTACGGCATACCGCACGCCGGATAGAACGTGTGCGCATCGGTGCGGTGCTCGGCGCTCGTGACGGACAGCCGCACACATCCCTCCCGCCTTGCCCATGCCTTCGCCTCGGCGACGAGTCGCTGTCCCACCCCGCGGCGGCGGGCCGCCTGTGCCGTGACCAGCGCCGAGATATACGCCACCGGACCAGGCGCATGCAGCACCACGTGCCGCGACAGACACAGCAGGCCGAGCATTTGATCGTCCACATCGACCGCCACCACAACAGCCCCGCCGTGCGCGAGCACGGCCGCCAGTCGGTCCGGAAAGTCCGTCGCGGACGTCGGGTAGCCGAGCTCCGCCAGAAGGGCAACGACGTGGGTGGCATCGCCGGCAGTAGCGTTGCGCAGACGGACCGAGGTGTCGGACATGCCAGAGAATGGATGGAGGGTTGCCTAACGACCGACATAACGCCGCGGTCCCCTGACCTCAGGCGAAGAGAAACGCCGGATGATCCAGCCCCGTCCGTGCGCGCACCACGCGCTCATAGACACGAGCTCCACGATCACCATTGGTGAAGATGACGAGGGCGCGCTCTCCCCCGGGGTCCGCGAAGTAAATGTTCTTGAATCCGGGATTGTCTCCCCACTGCCACGCCCAGGTGGTGTCGCCGAGGGTTTCGAGTCCGGCGCCATGCCCCCACCGGATGGCCTCGTTGCATCGCACACCGGTTGTGGTCATCTCGGTCACGATCGCGGCGGCGGCGCCCCCGGCGCGACGAGCGGTCACGATGTGCCGCAGGAAGCGCGCGAAGTCGTTGGCGGTGGTGAGCATGGTGGCCGCGGCATTCACGGTGAAGAAGACGGGAAGCACGGCAAGCTTCGGTTCCACCGTGCGCAGGGCCTGCTCCACTTCGGAGATCGTGACGCTCTCGAGACTGCGATTGGCGCTGCTTACCATCCGCCGCAGCTCAGCGATCGTCGGCTCGCCGAACCGCGTCCTCGGCTCGCCCTGCGCGCTGTGCGACGCGGCCTGGTTCTCCTCCAGCGACTCCAGCGGCGCCATGCTGGAGCGGGTCATTCCCAGCGGCTCAAAAACCCGCTCGCGCACAATGTCTCCGACCGCGCGGCCAGTGAGGTGTTCAGCCAGCCGCTGCAGGAAGAAATAGCCTTCGCCGGAATAGGACCATCGCTCACCGGGAGTGAAGTCGGCAGTGAGCGCCTGATCGGCGGAGAAGCGCCAGTTGCGCCAGCCGCCGCTGTGACTCAGCAGATGGCGCGCCGTGATGCTTTTCGCCCTCTCGTCCTCCGGATTCGGCAGGGGAAGGTAGTCCGCCACGGGGCGATCCAGCGAGAAGGCGCCATCGCGCGCCAGCGCGATGAGTGCGTAGGCGAACACTGCCTTGGTCAGCGATGCGGCGGCATAGACGGTATCGGGCGTTACCACCTGCGGTTCGCCGCTCCGGCGCACGCCGACCGATGCTGTGCTGATGCGATCCCCCGCGACTTCCGCGAGGGAGAAGGAGGGCACGTTCGCCAGGCGAAGCAGCCGCTGGAAGTCCTCGTCTGTCGCGTTGCGACTCAACGGAGCAGTGTCCCCATGACCGGCGGCTCGACTAACGATTTC
Organism: Gemmatimonadaceae bacterium; assembly: GCA_039927015.1. Taxonomy (GTDB): domain Bacteria; phylum Gemmatimonadota; class Gemmatimonadetes; order Gemmatimonadales; family Gemmatimonadaceae; genus SCN-70-22. The sequence continues at coordinate 12,967 of JBDSVW010000401.1, forward strand.
CTGCAGGCCGGCGGGGGCGGCGAAGGCGCCCAGGAAGCCGATGCGTGTCAGCGCGCCACGTCGGTGCATGGCAGGGAGGGGTGAGAGTGTGGGCGCGAGACCACCGAAAGAGTCCAGCCTTGGCTGCGACACGAGGGAGTGGCCGAGGGTTTCAACGCGCGCCGCTTGACTCGCGCGAGCCGCGCGCCGAACGTTCGCGTCGCTCGATCCCGCGTTGAGCGTCACAATGCCCCTCGAGTCGATGATTTGTAGACGTCTTCACGCCCAGGTGGCGTGCGCGATGCTCGTTCTCCTTGCCGTAGCCTGCGGGGGTTCCCGGCCCTTGGAACCGGCCGTACCAGCGCCTCCTCCCGTGCTGTCGGTGCCCGCCTTGCCGCGCGAGTTCCGCGGGCTGTGGATCGCCACCGTGGCCAATATCGACTGGCCTTCGAAGAGTGGACTGACGACGGCCGCGCAGCAAGCGGAGCTGCGCACAATCCTCGATGTCGCTCTTACGACGGGTCTCAATGTCATCGTGTTGCAGGTGCGCGCGAGCGGCGACGCGCTGTACCGCTCGTCGCTCGAACCCTGGTCGCGGTCCCTCACAGGCACGCAAGGCGTCGATCCCGGCTGGGATCCGCTCGCGTTCGCGGTCACCGAGGCGCACGACAGGGGACTGGAGCTGCATGCGTGGTTCAATCCCTTTCGCGCGGGCAACCTGAGCGACACCACGCGCCTCGACCCCACGCACTTCGCGAAGCGACGTCCAGACCTCGCGCGCTACCATTGCACGCAGCTCTGGTTCGATCCAGGTGAGCAGGCCGTGCAGGACCAGGCGATCAATGTCATCCAGGATGTGGTGCGCCGGTACGCCGTGGACGCGGTGCATCTCGATGACTTCTTCTATCCGTATCCCGATACGCGCTGTCCCAACCTGAGCTTCGCAGACAGCAGCGTGTACGCGCGCTATCAGGCTGCGGGCGGCGTGCTGGCGCGCGACGACTGGCGGCGGGACAATGTGAATCGATTCGTCGAGCGCCTGTATCGCGACGTGCACCTCATCGCACCATCGGTACGCGTGGGCATCAGCCCGTTCGGCATCTGGCGACCGGGAAATCCGGCCGGCATCGTGGGGCTCGACGCGTTCGCGTCCATCTATGCCGACTCGAGGCTCTGGCTGCAGCGAGGCTGGGTGGACTACTTCGCGCCGCAGCTCTACTGGTCCATCGCATCCACCGGCCAGAGCTTCCCATCGTTGCTGGACTGGTGGACGCTGCAGAACACGCAGCGACGCCATCTCTGGCCCGGCCTCGCGGCCTATCGGGTGGCTGACGGATCGTCGAGCGCGTACGCCTCCTCGGAGATCGCGTCCCAGGTGTCGTTCACGCGCACGCGCAGTGCGGTATCGGGCGGACCCACCGGCAACGTGCTGTACAACACCACGTCTGTGCGACTCGATCGTGGTGGGCTCGCTACGCTGCTCAGGGGCGGAGTGTTCGCGGCGCCAGCGCTGGTGCCGGCCACGCCGTGGCTCGACGCGACCGTGCCAGCGCCGCCAACCGTGAGCGTTGTCCTGCTCGAATCGTCCCCTCCGACGCTGCGAGTGACGATCAGCGGGGATGGGGGAGAGCCGCTGGCGTGGTGGGTGGTGCGGTGGCGCAACGCGGGCACGTGGTCCATGCGCACCGTACCCGCCGGCAGCCGGGTGGTGGATATTCCCGGGATCGCAGGCAGTGCCGCGTCGGACGCCGTCGCCGTGCACTCCGTGGATCGGGTGGGCAATGCCAGCGAGCCGGCGATGTGGAGCGCGAAGTAGGGGCGCACCGGGACCTCGCGTGGAACTTGCGATCTCTGTGCATGCACGGTCCGTCACCGCGATTCAACGAGAAACAGGGAGAACGGCGTAGGTAAGCATCCGGCCTCATCCGACACCAGGAGTCTCGAGATGCCATTCGACAGGCGCACTGGCCTTTTTCTCCGGGACTGAACCATGCGCGCACTACTCCGGCGTCTCACGAAGATCGAGCCCGCAGAAATGCGCGCGACCCTGTGGTCGTGCGCGTACTTCTTCTGCATCCTCTGCGCGTATTACATCATCCGGCCCATTCGCGACGAGGCGGGCGTGGCCGGCGGCATTCGCAACCTCCCGTGGCTCTTCACGGGAACGATGGTCGCGATGCTCCTTGTGAATCCGCCATTCGCGGCCCTGGTCGCGCGACTGCCGCGCACGCGCTTCATCCCCATCGCCTACCGGTTCTTCATTCTGAACCTGGTGATCTTCTGGGCGCTCTTCACCTGGCTGCCGGCGGACTCGCGTGTGTGGATCGGGCGGGCGTTCTACATCTGGACGAGCGTCTTCAACCTGTTCGTGGTATCGGTGTTCTGGGGCTTCATGGCCGACGCCTTCGATTCCGCGCAGGGCAAGCGGCTGTTCGGCTTCATCGGCGTGGGCGGGACGTTAGGCGGTATCGTCGGCTCGGCGATCACCGCGTCGCTCGTGACCCAGGTCGGTAGCGCGGGACTGCTGCTCGTGTCCGCGGTGTTGCTCGAGCTTTCGGTCTTCGTCGTCGGTCGCCTCTCGGCGATCTTCACGACCCTGCGCGCGACCGCGGCGGAGCGGGGCGTCGCCCCATCGCATGATTCCAATGCGGTCATCGGCGGCGGCATCTGGGATGGCATCACGCACGTGGCACGTTCGCCGTACCTGCTTGGCATCAGCGCGTACATGCTGCTGTACACCATCGGTTCCACCTTCCTGTACTTCCAGCAGGCGGCCATCGTGGATGCGTCGCGCACGACCCCCGAGGCGCAAACGCAGCTTTTTGCCCAGATCGACCTGTCGGTCAACGTGCTGACGGTCCTGGTACAGGCCTTCCTCACCGCGCGGATCATGATGTGGCTCGGCGTGGCGGGAGCACTGGCCATCGTGCCGGCCATCTCGGTGATGGGCTTCCTGGGACTGGGATTTGCGCCAAGCATAACGATGCTCGTCGCTTTCCTTGTGCTGCGGCGGGCCGGCAACTTCGCCGTCGCGCGTCCGTCGCGGGAAGTGCTCTACACCGTCGTGAGCCGCGAGGACAAGTTCAAGGCGAAGAGTTTCATCGACACCTTCGTGTACCGCTTCGGCGATCAGGTGGGCGCGTGGGCCAATCCACTGCTGGCGGCGTTTGGGCTGGGGATGGCGGGCGTCGCCCTGGTCGCGGCGCCGCTCGCGGGCCTCTGGCTCATGGTCGGCTTCTGGCTGGGCAAGCGGCAGGCGTCGCTGGCACACGCCGCCGATGACGGCGGAGAGCAACCGCGACCCGGCGTCGTGGCCGCCTGAGAACGCGAACGTCCGTCCGATCGTCGACCGTACGCTCGCCCGCCGCCTATTGCGCGCTTGCTCGCTTGCCCCCGTGTGCCGCGAGGAACTCCAGTATCGCGGCATGCACGCGTGCGGACTGCTCGATATGCGGCAGGTGTCCGGCGGAGTCCACCGGGAGGAATTGCACCTGCGGAATGTTCCGCCGCACGACGTCCGCGCGCGCGATCGGCACTGTCTGGTCCTGCTTGCCCCAGACGAGCAGCGTTGGGACACCGGTACGTCCCGCCGACGCGTACAGGCTATCGAAATTCGTGCCGGACATCGTGTGGATCGAACGCAGCAGCGCGCGACCGAATCCACGGTAGTGCATCTGCGGCCGGTACTGGTCTACCCACGTGGGAAAGTGTTCCGGATGCAGAAAATCTGATGCCTGGCCGTCAGCCATGCCCGGTACCTGCAAGGTCTGGAAGATCCATGGGCCGACGATGGGCGTTGCCATGAACCACGGCAGGGCGCCTGAGCCGGCGACGGGGTCCACCAGCGTCAGCGTGCGCACGCGTGCAGCATGGGTGGTCGCGAAATGCGCCGTCACGAATCCGCCGAACGAAAGGCCCATCAGGTCCACGGGCTGCGTCACCTGCAAGGAGTCGAGCAGCTCGTCGAGTTGTGCATCGTACAACGCGCCGTCGTACGCCACATCGGGACGGTCCGACCACCCGCGTCCGAAGCGGTCGTAGCGGATCACGCGATATCCCGCGCCGCTCAGCGCCACCGCGGTGGAGTCCCAGATGTACAGCGGCACAGAGAATCCGTGGACGAGGACCACGACGCGACCCGAGTCGGGTCCGGCAAGATCAAAGTGCGTCATGCCGTTGGAAGAGCCCACGAAAAGTCCCGGCGCCCCCGCGCGCACCGTGGCATCGAGCTCCGCGCGCTCCGGATTGACCCACGCGCCGTAACCGATCGCCACGACAAGAAGCATGGCCAGCCCCACAGCCACGATGCGAAGAAGTCGATTCATAGCCCGGAAAGGATAGGAGGAAGCTGAAGGAGGACACACCAAGCTACGAAACCGCTCGTCCTCTCGTCCTCTCGTCCTCTCGTCCTCTCGTCCTCGGCTACTCCCCCAAATTGTCCACCAGGCGCCGGAGCACGCTCACTGTCGTCGTATACTCGGCCTCATCGATGCCGGCCGCAGCTTGCTTTCGCACGACTTCCTGCACCGCCAGCGCCTTGGCATAGATGGCCGAACCATCGGGGGTGAGCTCGACTTCATCGCCGGCCGAGAGACGGAGAAGCCCTCGGTCTGCCAGCGAGGCAAGACCGTCAATCACGGACGGCGCATCAGCGAATGGACTGAGACTTTCGACGAGCGCATCGCGCGGGGTCGTACGAGCGTCGTGGAGGAGACTGAGCGTCTGCCAATCGAGGCGCGTCAATCCCTGCTCGCGCTGCGCATCGTCAATCTTCGCGGTCAGCAGCTCATCCGCTCGTCTCAGCCAATAGCCGATCGGACGCTGCCTCGTGCTTTTTGCTTCCATCATCACGCCCCTGTTCAGCGGGGCGGCCGTACATGCCGGTGCCCCCGGGTGAAGTAGTCTCGCACCACAATTCGCGCATGTGTGAGCGCCGCTGTCCGTCAACCTGCATGCGTGCCCCCGCCGCCGGTGATTCGCTCATGCCTGCACGACTCTACGCTGGCGCAGGACCTCGTACACCGCAACCGCAACACTCGTCGACAGGTTGAGCGATCGAACCCGCGGCGAGTGGATCGGCATACCGACCAGCCGGTCGCGGTATCGCTCGTACAACTCGGCCGGCAGGCCGCCCGTCTCGCGCCCAAACACGAGCACGACATCCTCCGACGATCCCATTGGCGCATCCCACACGAGCTGCGTCGCCCGCGTCGAGAAGAAGAACGGCGTGCCGAGGGACGGCAGTTCCCGCTCGAACTCTTCCCAGCTCGGCCACACGCGCAAGTCCACGTGTTCCCAGTAGTCGAGGCCCGCGCGTTTCACCTCACGCTCGCCCAGCGAGAAACCGAGCGGCTCGATGAGGTGCAGGGTGGCACCGGCCGCCAAGCAGGTTCGGCCGGCGTTGCCAGTGTTCCAGTGGATCTCGGGATGCACGAGGACGACGTGGATGCTCAAGGGCGTTTCTGAACGCGCGGTGTCAATCCGCTACGCGCTTCCCAGGCCTGATGCCGTGAATCATCGCGAGCGCATTTGCTTGGCGAATCCGCCCGAATCTGGTGCATCGTAGTTGTCGCTCGACAGCTCCATGGACTTCGGGCAGCACTGCGCCGCCGGCGGGATCGCGAAGTCCCCGATCGAGCAACACATCGCTCCTGAGGAAGACGTCGACGGCGTCTCGTCGTTCGCACGTGCAACACCGTCCTCCGTGCGACCCTGCACCAGGGAGACTTCATCATCAAAGGGTGACCCGGTCCTGTTACCCATGTAGGACACTCGAACTATCAATCATCCCGGCTGTGCAGGGTCGTGATCGACGACGTCGGTCGTGGCAGTCGGCAGCTGACGCGGTACATCCATCGACCAGATGCGATCGGCGGCCGCTCGCAACGCGAGAGCACGGGCGCGTACCACTTCGGCGCCTGCCATGTCGTCTGCCGCGGCTGCAGCCTCTGCGTCGACGTCGAGGAGTGCAATCCACAGTGCAACCGAGGCGGGATGTCCCGCCAACCGCGCCGCCGACTCCGGATCGAGCCGCGCCAACACCACAGATTCCCGGCCCAGCAATGCGCCAATCGCAGTGTCGGTATGGCGGCGCACCTCGGGTGCAGAGGCGCCGCCCGCCAACCGGGCACGCAGACGAGCAAGCGCCTCACCTGCCTGCCGGATGATACGGAGCAGATAATCCTGCTCGTCGGAGCTGTGTGGAGGCATGTCGAATGGATGCCAGCTAGTACCAAGGTTCACCTGCAGCCGAACTAAGTAAAGCGAGCGCAGCGAGCGGGTCGGCGCGCCGCTTACCGGTGCACCCTCTGCAGAGCGGCGATCACGCTCGTCAAGCATACTCATGTAGCTATCGTCCAGCCGACGCGTGCGGCACGATGCGTTCCTCGATTTTCTGTTCAAAGCGCGCACGGGCCACCTCATCTTCAGAGGCGGTGGCCGGTATCACGATAGCAAGTAGAGGCGCGAGGACCACGAAGGTGCGTGTTCTGCTCCGTTCTATTCCTACCACGTCGGTCCATCCGACTCGTCCTACGAACACTGGCCCTGCTTCCTCCAATCCCTCGTCGGTCAGAGTTACAGTAAGACGTTTCTGGAACCGCAGATCGTCACCCCCGTCGACGTTGAACGTGGTATCTTCTTCGACGTAGCTATCGCCCGCTAGGGTTCTGCGCAGCAAGCGACCCTTTCCCGGTGCCCACACTCCGCGACTACATCGTGACGTGGCATGCGTCGATAGACGCGGGCAGCGATGCGCACGTTCGTCGGGCTGGACGACCACCTCCGCAATGGCGTGTACGCGGCCGTGGAAACTGAATCGAGGCCGACATGACAATTCAGGATCGACCCGTGACGCCGTTGCCCGTGCTGGAGCCCAGGGAGATTGCTGGCGACACTTCGGTGTCGGAGCAGCCGCCTCCCATCAGCGACGAGCGCTACCGGACGTTGTTCAATGCGATGGACGACGGATTCTGCATCGCCGAGGTGATGTTCGACGAGGCCGGACGCGCAGTGGACCATCGTATCCTGGACGCAAACCCGGCGTTCGAGCGGCACACGGGGGTGAAGGATCCGATCGGCAGGCCGGCCAGCGAGCTCGTGCCGGGCGGTGAGCCGTTCTGGAATGAAGCGTACGGGAAGGTCGTGACTACGGGGGAGTCGGTCCGCATCGAAGGCGGTTCGGATGTGATGAATCGCTGGTTCGAAGTCTTTGTGTCGCGCGTCGGTCCCGAAGCGCATCACACCGTCGCGATCCTTTTCAAGGACGTTACGACGCGCAAGATGGCCGAGCAGAGCCAGCGCCATCGCATGGAGCAGTTTGCGACTGTGCTCAACGATGCGCCTTTCGGCGTGAACGTGATCGATGGCGACTTTCGCATTCGGCTGGTGAACGCCGCGGGACGTCCTGCCTTCGGGGCGATGACGGACCTCATCGGCCGCGATTTCGGAGAGGTCATGCACGCTCTCTGGCCGAAGGCGCGCGCCGACGTGCTCGTCGGCTTGTTTCGCGAGACGCTGACCACCGGCAAACCCTTCCTGTTTCCCGAGCACGCGGAGATTCGCAGGGACGACGGACAGATCGAGTTCTACAAGTGGCAGATCAATCGCATCGATCTGCCGGAAGGCGGTCATGGCGTGGTGTGCTACTTCCTTGACGTTACCGCACAGGTGCGAGACCGTCAGACCGCACTGAACTCGCGCGAGAGCCTGCACAATTCCGAGCTGCGCTACCGGCGCCTCTTCGAGACCGCGCAGGACGGGATCCTGCTTCTCGACGCCGACTCGGCCCGCATTACCGACGCCAATCCCTACATCGCTGACTTGCTGGGCTACCCGCTTGCAGATCTGCTTGGGAAGGAGCTGTGGGAGATTGGCGTGTTCAGCGACATCGAGGAAAGCAAGGCCGCCATGCGGGTGCTGCAGGAAACGCACTACATCCGCTACGACGACCTGCCGCTCACCACCGCCGACGGTCGCGTGACCGAGTTGGAGTTCGTGAGCAACGTGTACAACGAAGGCCTCCAGCGCGTGATACAGTGCAATATCCGCGATGTCACGCGCCGGAAGCTGTTGGAGGAGGAGTCACGGCTGCACTCCGTCGGGCTCGAGGAATCGGACAAGCGCAAGAACGAGTTTCTGGCGATGCTGGCTCACGAGCTGCGCAATCCACTGGCTCCCATCCGGAACGCCCTGCAGATCATGCGACTGCGCGGCGGCGATGAACGCGCGGTGCAGCTGGCGGCGGCCATGATGGAGCGCCAGGTCTCGCAAATGGTGCGGTTGGTAGACGATCTGCTCGATGCCAGCCGCGTCAGTCGCGGCAAGATCGAGCTGCGCAAGGAGCTCGTCGACCTGGCATCGGCCGTCAACCAGGCGGTGGAGGCGAGTGCTCCACTGGTCGAGAGCATGCGCCACCTGCTTGAGGTCACGCTTCCGTCGAAGCCGATCTGGCTCAATGCAGATCCGACGCGACTCGCCCAGATGGTCGGCAACCTGCTGAACAACGCCTGCAAGTTCACGGAGCCTGGAGGAAACATCTCGCTCACCGTGAAACGGGAGCGCGGCGAAGCGGTCATCAGAGTGCGTGACAGCGGCATCGGCATCTCGCCGGAACACCTGCCGCGCATCTTCGACATGTTCATGCAGGCCGACACCTCGCCGGGACGCTCGGCCGGCGGGCTGGGCATTGGGCTCACGCTGGTGAAGAGGCTGGCGGAGATGCACAATGGCACGCTATCGGTGCACAGCGCAGGGGTGGACCGCGGAGCGGAGTTCATGGTACGACTGCCCCTCGTGAACGACGTGGTGCGACCCGCGCCGTTGGCTCGTCTTTGTGGCGCTGCCGCCGACGCAGCGAGCGCACCCACGCAGCGCATCCTTGTCGTTGACGACAACAGCGACGCTGCAGCGTCGCTGGCCGAGTTGCTGATGTTGACCGGGCACACCACTCACACCGCGAGGGATGGCCGGGAGGCGATGGAGGCGGCAGCGAGCTTCCGACCCAGCGTGGCGCTGATCGACATCGGACTGCCCAAGGTCGATGGGTACGGCGTGGCTCGCTGGATCAGGGAGCAACCATGGGGCGACGATATTTTCCTTGTCGCCCTGACGGGCTGGGGTCAGTCGGCCGACCGCATGAAGTCGAGCGAGGCGGGCTTCGATCATCACTTTGTGAAGCCGGTGAACCCGGAAACGCTGTTCGAGGTGCTGGCCAGCGTGCAGGTGAAACCGCCGCCGGAATGATGCCCCGCCGTATGGCGCGCTATCGATCGCGCGCGCTCCGCCGCAGCGTCGCCTCGATCAACCCGTACGGTTCCGGCGTCGGCACGAAGATCTCGTTCGCGTGGAACTCTCCCAGCCGGGACACGTCGAACGGCAAGTGGTGCCGGTTAGGCATCGACAGCGCGATGTCGTGCACCTCACGGCAGCGCTGGAGTACCGCCTCACCCATGGCATAAAGCGTGTGCTGCACGGACTTGCTGTCGTGACCCGCAAAGGTCTCGAGCATCGTGCGGCGTACGTTGGCAAAGACGGCATCGTGGTCGCTTGCGAAGTCTTCGCAGCCCCATCGAGCGCTTAGCGACGTGGCGAGGATCCGGTCGTCCGTCTCAGGTAGGGTCGTGTAGCGGTCGCGCGGATACCCGGCAAAGCCCGAGTGGCCCGACTTGAGCAGCACGAGGTCCTCAAGTCCGCTTTCGACGTCCACCGCTTCGTCCCTGGCTGTCATCACCCGCGTGGTGCGTGCCTCGGTGCTGCCATGCTCGAACGCGTGGCCATGCGAGGCGTCCCCCGACACGATGCGGTGCCATCGATGCTCCGCGATCCGCACCGTCACTCGCGCGGCGCTGGCGGCGGCGCCAAGGAAGTGTGCACCCAGCCTGCCCGCAAATTCCTCCGGGCAGCCTAACGTGTCGCGGGCGGCGAGCGCGTACACCGAGTTGCGCATGGTATCGGTGGGCAGCACGGCGCTGTTGTCACCGGCCGCATGCGCGCGGTCGAAATCGCCCTCCAGCGTCACGTCCACCGTCAGGTCGCGGATCTCGTGCTGTTCGCCCTGGCGGGTGACCTTGAAGAGCCGGATGGCGGACTTGCCATAGCTGTTGTGCGCGAGCTGCACGGACATGGCTCAGCTCCCCCGGTAGGTGGTGTAGCCGTACGGACTGAGCAGTAAGGGGACGTGGTAATGACTCACGCCGGCCGCCACGCGGAAGGTGATCGTCACCTCGGGGAAGAAGGCCTCGCCCTGTCCCGACTCGCGAAAATGGTGATCTGTGTCGAACCGCAGCCGGTACACGCCCGGGCCCGGCACGCCCTCTGCCCCTCCGACGTCACGGATGCGCCCGTCCGCATCAGTTGTATCCTGCGCTATCACCCGGGCACTTCCGCCCACCGCCACCAGCTCCAGCGACACGCGCACGCCGCTCGCTGGCTGCCCACCGGATGTGTCGAGCACGTGCGTGCTGATGGTCACACGTGAATCCCTGCCATTGGTCGTCATGATTCGCGGGGCTCAGGTAATGCTCGTAGTACGGTCGCGGCCCAGCGGCGTGTCGCGCTCACGGCCGCGACTCCGGAGGCGCATCCAGCAACTTCGCCAGGCGCGACGCCGTGATTTTCCGCTGCTCCTCGGCCGCCACGCGCAGCTCGACAGCGGGATCATTCGGAAGGCGTGCCTCCGCCGCGGCCAATATCTCGCCCGCACTACGTCCGGTCGCACAGATGATGAAGATGTAGCCGAAGCGCTGCTCATACGTGCGCTGGGCGGCGGCAATTTCTACGCGTACCTGATGGGCCGCCTCGACGGAGGACGTCTGCTCGTCACCCGACCAGCGCTGCGCGTCGCTGCTCACCGCAGCCTCCGCCTTCGCTTCACCGATGCGCGGATGATGGGTGAACGCCTCCCGCCAGTCGTCCTCCGTGGCGTCGCCCCAGGCCTCGTCCGCAGCCGTCATGAGTGTATGACGCGATGCGAAGGGTCGCCGGGCCACCATCTCGCGCACCCACGCGCTGGATCCGTTGCACGCGGTGAGCAACGCGCTCGCCTCTTCCTCCGAGGCAGCGTTCAACTCGGCAAGCGTCGGCACGCTAGCGATCGACCACGCGGCCGAAGAGACGCAGCCGCGCCACTCCGCCGTCGGGATAGATGCTCAGGCGCACGTGTGTGGCGCAGGTTACTGCCGCGGAGATGTCGAACGCGTGGCGCGCGTGCGGCTGCAGCGACGTGCGCGGTATCAGCACCTTCCATTGCTGGGACGGCGACGATAGCGCTTCCGCGTCCGCGCCGGCGGAATCACAGTACTCCAGCAGGCAGGCGCCCGGGGCGTTGCCCTTGAAGTGGTCGGTATCGAGCTCCACCCGATCCAGCGTTCCGCGCGCCGCCAGCCGCACGATGGTCCAGTCATTGCCCTCGCCTCGGCGGCGGCGTGTCTCCCACCCATCGCCCATGTGCGTGGAGCGGCCGGGCATGACGAGGTTCTGCCGATGGCCATAGAACATGTCGCTGCACACCTCCACATAGCCGCCGTGCTCCGCGGCCGCGAGGTCCACGCTTCCGCGCGTGAAGAGGCGTTCGTCGGGCATCACGACGCCATGCACACGAAGCCGCGCCACTCCGCCATCGGGATGGATGTTCAGGCGCAGGTGGGTCACCCGCTTCTCGTCATGCACCACGAAGCGGTTGCTGGTGTCGCCATCCAATGGCACGAGCGGGAGGATCTCGCGCCAACGGGTGCTGCTGGACAGCACTTCCGTGACGCCGGGCGTCCCATCCACCACGCATCCTTCCAGGCTGGCCTGCTCAGGATAGTTGCCGGTGAAGAATGCCGTGTCGATGATCACGCCGTGCACGCGACCGGGCACGCCGAGCCTGACGATCGCCCAGTCATGACCCGGCTCCCGGCGGCGGCGCGTCTCCCAGCCGTCCATCCACTTCCCACGCTCGGTGTACACGCCTTCCCGCCATTCCGCCGGCGCCGCCTTGAGCAGTGACTCCTTGGGCGCGAAAAACTCGTCGTTGGCGGCAAGCACCGTTCCCCCTAATCGTTCAGCCGCCAGGTCGATCAGTTCGTGGAAGTTGCTCATGAGGGGCGTGAGGCGGGAAAGGTGGCAACCGGCGACGAAGCGAATCGGCCATCGGCGAAGACTTCTCTTCCGGCAACGTACGTGGCGAGCACCGCGCCGCGCAGCACCGCGCCGAGATACGGTGTGACGGAATGCCGGTGATGCAGCATCTCCGGGATAACGACGACGTCGGCATCGGGATCCCACACAGTGAGGTCGGCGTCGAATCCCGCTGCCACACTGCCCTTCTTGTCGCCCAGATCCGCCAGCTGCGCCGGTGCGGCGCTCATCCACTCCACGACGCGCTCCATCACGATGCCGCGCGCCTGTGCACCGCGCCAGACGGCCGGCAATCCGAGTTGCAGCGACGCGATGCCGCCCCACGCGGCGTGAAAGTCGCCCGTGTCGAGGCACTTGAGCGCCGGAGGCGAGGGGGAGTGGTCGGAGACGATGGCATCGAGCACCCCGTGCTCCAGCCCCCACCATAACGCGTCGCGATCGGCAACAGAACGAATCGGAGGCGCACACTTGAACGCCGTCGCCCCGTCGGCGATTTCCTCGGCCGCGAAGCACAGATAGTGCGGGCACGTTTCCGCGGTGATGCGCACGCCCCGCGCGCGTGCCTCGGCAATCAGAGGCAGCGAATGGCGAGACGAGACATGCACGATGTGCACCCGCGCGCCAAACTCGCTCGCGAGCATGATCATTTGCGCGATCGCCTGAGTCTCGGCGCTGTCGGGACGGGACGCCAGGTATTGTGCGTAGCTCCGCGGGTCGCGTGGCGTGCCGCTGACGAGACGCGCGGGCAGTTCCGCGTGTACCATGAGCAGCGCGTCGAAGGAGGCGATGATCGGCATCGCGCGCCGCAGGTCATCGATGTCGACCGCGGGAAACTCGTCCACGCCCGACGGCACGAGGAAGCACTTGAACGCGCGCACTCCGGCCTCATGCAGGGGTTGCAGCTGCGCCGCATTGCCCGGCACCACGCCGCCAATGAATCCCACATTCACCAGGCAGCGCCCCTCGGCGGCACGGCGCTTCGTTTCAAGATCGGCCACCGAGACGGTGGCGGGAATGCTGTTCAGCGGCATGTCGAGCAGCGTCGTCACCCCGCCCGCCGCCGCAGCGCGCGTCGCACTCTCGAATCCCTCCCATTCCGTTCGTCCGGGGTCGTTGATGTGCACATGCGTGTCCACCAGTCCGGGCATGAGCACGTTGTGGCCGACATCGATGGTCGGTCCTGAGGCGTTCACCTCCTCCCACCCGCTCACGCGCTGTATCACGCCTCCCGACACATGGACCGACGCCGCGCGCATTCCATTCGGCGTCAACACGCGCCTGCTTCGAAAGACGATGGAGGGCATCGGCGCCGACGTCTCAGGCGGTGTCGCGCCAGAATCGACGCAGGAGATTGGCGGACACGCGACGCCGGTACTCCGCCGTAGAGCGCACATCGTCCAGCGGCGTGATCTCGTCCTGCAGCACTTTCGCCGCGTCATCGATGGAGCTGCCGCTCGCCAGCGCGTGTTCCGTTGCCGTCAGCCGAATGACGGTGGCAGCCACGCTGCCGAGCGCCAGGCGAGGCATGGGTGCACGCACGCCCGCCATGACTACCTTCGAGATCGCCTGTGCCGCGCGCGTGCCCACCTTCCGGAACCACTGGCGCCCCTGAATGTGTGCGACCTCTACTGCGGCAATGAGTTCGTCGTCGCGCCGCACGGACGTGCGATATCCCGTGTAATAGTCGGCGAACGCCACGCGGCGCTCGCCACCGGCACTCAGCAGCACGACCTTCGCCTCGGCGGCGGCCAGCACGGGTAGGGTGTCGCCGGCTGGCGAGCCGTTGGCGATGTTGCCGCCGAGCGTGCCGCGATTCTGGATCTGGGCACCCCCCACCACGCGTGCCGCCTCCACCAGCATCGGCAGGCGAGCCTGCACGAGGGGCGCGTTGATGATGGAGGTGTAGGTGGCGAGGGCGCCGATGCGCAGCAGGCCGTCGGACTCGGTGATCTCGCGCAGCGGCGTGAGCCGGGAGATGTCGATGAAGCGGTTGGTCGACAGCGTGCCGAAGTTGAGCGTGACGTACAGGTCGGTGGCGCCAGCCAGCGGCGTGAGCGACTCGTTGCGCAGCATGTCCAGCGCCTCACCTAACGACGCCGGCTGCCGCAGCGAGAGCGTGCTGATGGCGGTCCTCACGCGTCCTGCCCCGACAGCGCATCCAGGATGGACCGGTAGATCGCTTCGTAACCTGTGCAGCGGCACAGATTGCCCGCCAGGGTCGTGCGCATCTCGTCCAGCGTGCAGCCCGGCCGCAGCGACAGTGCCATCATGATCATGCCCGGCGTGCAGATGCCGCACTGCGCGCCGACGCCATGCATGAAGCAATGCTGCAGGGGGTGATCGTCACCCAGGCCTTCGATGGTGACGACCTCCTCGCCTTCCACCTGCGCCAGCGGTACGAGACACGACACCACCGGCACGCCGCCCACGAGCACGGTGCAGGCGCCGCATTCGCCTTCGCCGCATCCTTCCTTCGTCCCGGTGAGCTCACACTCGTCGCGCAGCACGTCCAGCAGGCGACTCATGGGATGCGACAGGACCTCTGCCGGCAGGCCGTTCAGGGTGAATCGCACGCGCGCATCACGATTTCGGGAATGGCGGGAATCTGCCTGACATCAATACCGAGGTGTCGCAGGGCGTTGATCACTGCGGGGGCGGGTCCGTCGATCGGCAACTCACCCAGACCCTTGGCACCGAACGGGCCCCCCTCGTACGGATTCTCGAGGATCACGACGTCCATGTCTGGCGTGTCGAGCGTGGTGGGAATGGTGTAGTTGGTGAGCGTCGCGTTCTTCATCGCGCCCTTTTCCATCACCACGTGCTCCAGCAGCGCGTAGCCCAGCCCCTGCGCCGTGCCCCCCTCCACCTGTCCGCGCGCGAGGGCGGGATGGATCGCCTTGCCGAGCTCGATCACGGCCGTCAGTCGCAACGGCCGTACCTCCCAGGTGTCGCGATCCACTTCCACCTCGGCCACGTTGCATCCCCAGCCGTAGGTGGCGTATGCGTCGCCGCGGTAGTTGTCCTCGTCCCACTGGATCCACGAGGGCAGGTCATGCTGCTTGGTGACCGTCAGCGGCCCGTGTTGCAGGAAGTACTCGTCAGGCGCCATGTCGCCGAGCCGCTCGCGCATTTCCGTTGCGCATCGCTCGAGAATCTTCCCCACCACCATGCAGGTGCGCGATGCCACGGTGGGTCCGCTGTCTGGCACCAGCGATGTGTCGGGCGGCGATATCTCCACCGACGCGTAGGGAACGCCCAGCGCGTCCGCCACGATTTGCGCATGCATTGTGCGCGTGCCCTGACCGATGTCGGTGCTGGAGACGAACACACGCACGCCGGTGGGCGTGAGCTCGAGGCGCGCCTTCGACTTGAGCTTGGCCTCGCCGCTGCCCGTGAAGCCCGCGCCGTGATAGAAGAGCGAGAGGCCAATGCCGCGATCGGTGCCAGCGTATGCGGCGCGCTTCGCCACGAAGTCGGACCGGCGCACCGCTTCGCGCAACACCGCCAGCGCGCTGCAGTCTTCCGTCAGCACTTGTCCCGTTGCCGTCGAGTCGCCGGGCTGCAACGCATTGCGTTCGCGGAAGGCGACCGGGTCCATTCCCAGTGCCTCGGCCACCCGTTCCACATGCGCCTCGATGGCGAACAGCGATTGCGGCGCGCCGAACCCCCGGAAGGCGCCGTTAGGCGGCGTGTTGGTGAACATCGCCCGCCCCCGAATGCGTGTGTTGTCGCAGCGATACGGTCCCGCGGCGTGGATGCCCCCGCGCGAGAGCACCACCGAACTCAGCGTGGCGTACGCACCGCCGTCGATCATGAAATCCACATCGATACCCAC
>JBDSVW010000402.1:0-3037 GCA_039927015.1 Gemmatimonadaceae bacterium
TTCCGCTCGTATCACGTCTCCATGTCCGTGTTCAATAACTGGAGCCACGATGCCGTAGCGGGCGGTCCGAGTGCGAGTGCGTGGGGGCGCGCGCACGTGAGCGGATCGGTGAACGTGAACTCGAACCTGGAGTTCAAGAACTTCTGGCGCGTGGACTTGAACGTGCAGGCGAAGCCCGAGACGATGGATCGCTCGGGTACGCGCGGCGGTCCCCTCATGGTAGATCCGCGCTCCATGGAGGCGCGCATCCACCTGCGTACCGACCGGCGCAACGCGCTGTCGCTGGAACCCAATGTGAGTGTGCGGCGGGGGGCCCTAGGAAGCGGCAACGATTTTCGCACATCGCTGCAGGTGAACTACCGGCCGTCCGCGCGCATCGAGATCGAGGTGGAGCCCCGCTACTCCCACGGCACGCTCGGCGCACAGTACGTGGGCACCAGCAGCGTGCTGCCAGATCCCGATACATTCAACAAGCGCTTTCTCTTCGGCGAGGTGGTGCGCAACGAGCTGTCGTTCCCCACCCGTATCAACGCCACCTTCTCACCCGCGCTCAGCTTTCAGCTGTATGCGCAGCCCCTGCTGTCCTCGGGTGATTACTCGAATTTCAAGCAGCTGGCTGCGCCCGCGAGCTATGCCTTCACGCGCTTCGGCGAGGGCAGCGCCACCAACACCGGCAGCACGGTGCGCTGCGAGGGCGGTCGCACCTGCGTGGACGCGTCCAACGTCCGCCATTTCGACTTCGATGGCAACGGCACATCGGACTACGCCGTCTCGGAACTGGACTTCAACGTCCGCTCGCTCATCGGCAACGCCGTCTTCCGCTGGGAGTACCGCCCGGGTTCCACGCTCTTCCTCGTGTGGCAGCGGCAGCAGCGCAGCTACGAGGTGCTGGGTGACTTCTCCGCGCGTCGCGACTGGTCGGCACTCATGCGCGCGCCCACGGATAACACCTTCCTGGTGAAGATGAGTTACTGGTTGCCGCTGTAGTCAGCGGGGGACTTGGCCGTCTAGCGCGCCAACTCTGCGCGCCGCCAGCCAGCCGTGCACCACGACAAACGACACGGCCCGCGAGAATCTCGCGGGCCGTGTCTCCATCAGGTGAACCTCGACCTCAGGCGTTCCGGTCCAGGCACTGCGTGAAGTTCGGGTTGTTCTGCTCACTCTGCGTGATGGGCAGGTTCACGTCTGTGCCGTAGTTCCCACCCTTGTAGTGCACACCACTGGGAAAGGTGTTGGCCGCCGTCCGTCCGTACTGCCGTATGAGACGGCGCAGGTCGCCCAGTCGCTGTCCGCGACCGAACGTCCAGAACGCCTTCTCGCGGAAGTGCAGGTTGATGCGTGCCGCATCGGTACCCGGGTCGGTCAGGGGCGCCATGGCCGCCGGCTGAACCGCGCCTAACGCCGGCGGTGCCGCGCGCAGGGCGTTGTGAATCGAGAGCCATTGTGCCACGTTGCCGGCCTTCAGCGCCGCCTCTGCTTCTATCATGCGCGCGTCGATGCCATTCACCACGTCCACGGCGCCCAGCTGCGCAAAGATGCTGGTGGTGCGCGTGAACGTCTGCCCGTCTTGTCCGGCCTTCCTCGTGTCGATCACCGGCACGCGCGGATCCTTCGCCGACCCGAACGGGATCGCATTCGCCACGACAATGTTGCGGCCATTGCCCTCGACCGAGTCGGCGACGCTGTAGCGCAGCGCCGACAAGCCCAGCGACCAGATCGTGTTGCGTGTGGTGGTCTCCGTGAAGGTGTGCTGGTACGCAAAGCTCGTCGGAATACCCGCCACGCTGGTCGCGGCCTGCGCAATCTGGTTCAACCCCAGTTGCGCGCGCGCCTTGGCCACGCGGGCCGCACGATTCACGAGCACCTCGTTCGCCGATGTGCCATTGGCGGTGGCGATGGCCGAGTCGAGCGAGGCGACCGCGGTCGTGAATACCGCCGCCACCGGCTGCGGCTGCCCGAACACGATCTCGACTTCGGTTCCGTCCGACAGCGGAATGCCGTTGCAGAAGTCGGACGCCAGCTGCAACTCGGCGAAGCCGCGGGCGAAGTACATCTCTCCGATCCGTGCGCGATCGGTGGGCGCGTACGTCTTCAGGGACTTGATGGCCTGCGTCGCCGACGTGCGCGCGCGATACAGGCGACGGAGCATGTTGTTCACCTGCGAGTTGTTGTCCTGAATCGCTCGCTGGTCGGTCTCGTCGTTCTGCACGAAGGTGGAGGAACTGGACCACTCGTCGGCCAGCAGGCCGCCGAAGAGCCAGGTGCTCTCGGCGCCGGCGGTGATGGCGGTGAAGCGCTGGATGCCGCCGTTGTAGAGCGCCACGGCACCGTCCGCCGAGGCCACGTCGGTGGGGTTGATCAGGTCGGGGTCGGTGGCTTCGAGCAGCGAGTCGGTCACGCTGCTGCAGGCCACGGCCCCGGCAAGGAATACGGCAAGCGAATGCGTGCACACGCGCTTGGCCAGGATGCGGGTTCGCATGATAGATGAGCTCCTGAGGCTGGCGTTAGCGCTGGATGTTGACACGGAAGATGAAGTAGGACGGTGGCGCGATGGTCTGGAACTCGGACGGCGCATCGCTGCCCGTGGTGGAGTTGAACTCCGACTCCGGATCCACGCCTCGATAGTCGGTCCAGACGCCAAGGTTTCGCGCCGAGAACACGAGGTTGATGCTGCGCGAATTGGCGAGGGCCGAGGCCCAGCTCGTGGGCAGCGTGTACTGCGCCGAGACCTCGCGCAGCCGCGTGAACGCGCCCGGCTGGAAGAAGCCGTCGAGCGTGCGGGACGGGTGGTCGCGCGTGGCCACCACCATGGCCTGCTCCTCCAACGACGCCGTGGGATTCATGAGGCCGTTGCAGTTCTGGCGCGAGACGCAGCGAATGCGCTCGGTGTTGTTGTAGTGCAGGTTGCCCCCGCGATAGTCGAGCACCGACTGGATGCGCAGGCGACGATTGAACAGGTCGAGCCCCGAGCTGAGCGTCACGACGTGCCGGGGCTGCGTATAGCCGCGGAAGACCACGGAGTCGCCGACGAAGACCT
>JBDSVW010000403.1:0-9337 GCA_039927015.1 Gemmatimonadaceae bacterium
CTGCGCTGGGAGGATGCGCGCCGTCGCGGCACCGTTCGAGGCCCCGTGGCCGCGCCTGGCGTGCCGAGCGATGCGCAGCGTTGCTGGCTGCCGTACGCACTGGGCGACCGCAACGCGAATCCTAACGCCACCTTCGCCGTGCTTCCCGATCCTGCGGAGCCCGCATCGTTTCCCGCCTCGTGCCCGCTCCAGTGAGGCGCCGCATCATGTCCACCAACTTCCTGACCCATTCTTCCCGGACGGATCGCGTGGTTTCACGCCTGCAGTTGACACTCATCTCCGTACTCATCGCCATCGTGACCGCCTGCGGCACGGAGACGGCCGCCGGTCCGCTGGCTCCGACGGGTCCGCAGGGCCGAGTGCGATTCGTGAACGTCATCAACGACACGACGCGCGGTCGCGTGAACGCCATTCTCGAGCGGGTGCCGTTCGGGGTGAACGTCACCTACACCCAGAGCACACCGGCCACGCTCGCGGCGCCGAACACCGCGCTGTACGCCGCGATACTCGCGGGCGATCGCACGCTGGTGCTCAAGCGCACCGCTGACACGTCCACGACCGTGGCGACGATTCCCTTCACCATGGCCGTGAGCCAGGACCGCAGTGTCTACGCCATTGGAGGCGCGGGCGGCGCTGCCGTCACGTCGTTCGTCACGACTGACACCAACCCGGTGGCGCCCGCCACGCAGGCGCGCGTACGCGTGGTGCAGCTGAGTCCAACGGCGGGGAATGTGGACGTTTTCGTTACGGCCGTGGGTGCGGACCTGGCGGCCGCGACGCCAACGCTCTCCAACGTGGCGTACAAGGGTGTGTCGGGATACCTGCTGCTCAATGCAGGCACCCATCAGATACGGGCAGTGCCGGCCGGCACCGCGCCAGCTGCACGCGCGGCGAGCGTGACCATCAACCTGGCCTCGCTGGCGCTGAGAGGCGCCACGGGTCGCACGATCGTACTGGCGGACAACACCACGGGCGGTGCGCCGCTGCGGGCATTCGTGCTGTCGGATCGCTGAGCGGGCCACAGCGAAGTGACACGACGGGCCGTCCACTTCGGGCGGCCCGTCGTGCATACGGAACCGGCTCGACATGGACGAACGAGTCCTCGCTCTCTGCGATTCTTTAGGCGGCGGACACCTGCGGGTGACCTGCACCGCGAGCGTGGATAGCGCGTCACGCTGACAGCGGCGGGCACCTCTGCATCTGCAGGAAATACTGGCCCATGACAGGATGCGCGGGCATCTTGCATCATCCCCCACGGCAAGGAGTACCGGCGACCATGACCAAGAGTCCGTCCCGCTTCCCGTTGCGCCTGCCGCAGACGCTGAACTTCCACAAGCGCCAGCCACCCGTCGGGGCGCGGCCAGGAACACTGGCACCATCGCCGGAGGGGCATCCGCCTGTCATCCACCTGATGACGTACGGCCTCGATGAGGTGATCGAGCGTGAGGTGACGGACGTCGAGGAGCTGCGTGCCTGCCTGGATGGTGAGCAGATGAGCTGGATCGACCTGCAGGGGCTGGGCGACGAAGCGACCCTGCGGCGCATAGGGGAGATCTTCCAGTTGCACCCGCTGGCGCTCGAGGACGCGGTCAACATTCCACAACGTCCCAAGTCCGAGAGTTACGCACTGCAGCACCTGTTCATCACCCGCATGACCAGGCTGGCGCAGGGAAGCGGCCTGGACACCGAGCAGGTGAGCATCTTCATCGGCCCGCACTACGTGCTCACGCTGCAGGAGCGCTACGGCGATGTGTTCGATCCCGTGCGGCGCCGCGTCCGGGGCGGTAAGGGGCTCCTTCGAAAGCAGGGCTCCGATTATCTGGCGTATGCGCTCATCGACACGGTCATCGACGGCTATTACCCCGTGATTGAAGCCATCGGCGACCGCCTGCATGAGCTGGAAGAGGAAATCCTCGAGAATCCCACGCATGCGGGCCTGCAGCGCATCCATCGCATTCGCCGCGACCTGCTGGCGCTGCGGCGCGCGGTATGGCCGCAGCGCGAAGCGGTGAACTCCCTCATTCGCGAGGAGTCGCCGCTCATCGGCGATCTCGTGCGGCAATACCTGCGCGACAGCCACGACCACGCGGTGCAGATCGCCGATGTCATCGAGACATATCGAGAACTGGCTGCCAGCCTCATGGACATCTACCTGTCCAGCATGAGTCAGCGCACGAACGAGGTGATGAAGGTGCTCACGATCATGGCGAGCATCTTCATTCCGCTCACCTTCCTGGCGGGCATCTACGGGATGAACTTCGAGTACCTGCCCGAACTCAAGTTCCACAACGCATATCCCACGCTGCTCACCGTCATGGCCCTCACCACGGCGGGAATGCTCTACTATTTTTGGCGGAAGGGTTGGATCTGGGAGCGGGAAGCGGTCGAGGACGACGAAATCGAACCGGACGCATAACACGCATTCACTGCCGACGTTGGGCAACTCCTACGCATCACTGGAGAAGCACTCATGCGCATCACGACCATGGCCGCAGCACTGCTCGCGCTGACCACCGCTCCGCTCATGGCACAGCAGGCGGGACCGATCATCAACAGCGGTGGTGGGTTCACTCCCATCGTCAATCCCACGTTCGAGGTGCCGAAGGATCTCACGTACCGCGTGTCCTGGGACATTCTCGCGGGATCGTCGAAGCCATCCGAGGCCAATGCGGCGTTCGATGGCCCGGCGCGCTTCATCAACCAGAGCGTTGGGAACGGCATTCCGCGCGCGAACATGCAGCTGGCGATCGTGGTCCACGGCACGGCGGGCGAGGAGCTGCTGGGCAACGCCGAGTACCGGGTGCGGAAGGGAAGCGACAACCCGAACGTCGCCATCCTCGAGGAGATGTCCAAGGCGGGGGTGCGCATCATCATCTGCGGCCAGACCATGGCGGGACGGAAGATGACGCGTGACCAGTTGCTTCCCTTCGTTCAGGTCGCGCCGTCGGCCACCTGGGCGCACGCGGTGCTGCAGACGCAGGGCTTCAAGGTGAACCCCTGGTGAGCTCGCGGTAGATCACGCCGCCCTTCATCACGAAGTGCACGCGCTCGAGCGCGGTGATGTCGCGCAGCGGATCACCGGGCACGGCTACCACGTCGGCCAACTTGCCCGCGACCAGCGAGCCGACGCGGTCCTGCCAGCCCATGATCTCGGCGTTGAGGGACGTGGCGGAGACGATGGCGGCCATGGGGGATTCGCCGAGGCGGACGCGCTCGGAGAACTCCTTCGCGTTGGCACCGTGAGGAATGACGGCGGCATCGGTGGCGAACGCGATCGGGATGCCCGCCTTGACCGCGCGCCGGAATCCCTCTTCCTTCACGCCGCGAATCTGGCGTGAGCGTTCACGCTCGCTCTCCGGCACCGGGTTGGCGGGGTCGGTGCTTTGGATGGCCGCTGACGTGTAGAGCGTGGGCGCATAGAAGATCTGGCGATTGGAGGCCTTGAGCATCGCGATGGCTTCGTCGTCGAGGTAGGAGCCGTGATCCACCGTGCGCACGCCGGCGCGGATGGACGCCTTGATGCCCTCGGCGCCGTGGGCGTGCGACGCGACGTGCCGTCCCCAGCGCCGGGCTTCGACCACTGCGGCGCGAATCTCCTCGTCGGAGTACTGCTGCGCGCCCGGTGAAATGCCCTTGGAGAGCACGGCGCCGGTGGCGAGGATCTTGATGAAGTCAGCGCCGTTCTTGAGGTTCGTGCGCACGGCCTTCGTGACCTCGAGTGGGCCGTCGGCGAGATTGCGGACCACGGGCACGTCCACGTAGATGGAGAACTGTCGCGCATCACCGGCGCCGCCGGTGGATGAGACGTAGTTGCCAGCCACCATGAGCCGCGGCCCCGGCACGGCGCCCTCGTCGATGGCGCGCCGCAGGTCCACGTCCACGAACGGCCAGGTGGTCCCCATGTCACGGCAGCTCGTGAAGCCCGCCATGAGGGTGACGCGGGCATTCCGCGCGCCCCACAGTGCGGCGCTGCCCGGTGTCGTCGTGACCAGCGCGTCTTCCCAGTGCACCCGCTCATCACCAGTGAGGTGCGTGTGCAGGTCGATCAGGCCCGGAAGCAGAGTGGCCTCGCCGAGGTCGACGACCTTTGCACCTGACGGAATGCGGAGGTTGCTGCCCACCTCCGTGATGCGCTCACCCTCGATGCGGAGCATGCCCGGTGAGATGGGGGCCGTGCCAGTGCCGTCGATCAGGCGTGCGGCGCGGAGGATGGTGACGGGTGCGGGTGACGGCTGCGCCTGTGTCGCGGCGGAGGACACAACGAGCGCGGGCATGGCCAAGACGCACACGGCAGCACGATGGATGTGCGCGCGCAGGCGGTGGGCCCAGCGCGCGGTCGAGGCCACCAGATGAGGGAGAGTCTGCATTCTGCAGAAGCTTCCGGCGGCGCGATCGTTCGGCAAGGGTACGCCACGGCGAATCTGCTGCACACCTGGGTGGTACGCGCCCAAGGCGGGACGCGCCGCGCGCCCCTGCCTTGCCCCCGCGGCGCGGTCCCTTCACCTTCCGCTATAGATCCGCCAGCCACCAGAACTGGCTCGGCGAGCCGCAGCGCGCTCCGTGCCCGCTGCACGGCGCATCACCGCCGACCGCCTAACGCACGACAGGCGCTGCTCATGCCCGGATGACCCGAGGAGATAGTCCGTTGTCACAGTCCACCCGACTCCCCACGCTGCTCCCCCTGCTGGCGCTGTTCGCGTCCGCAGTCCCGCTCGCTGCGCAGGTCCTGTCCGCCCCGGGACGCTCCGCGGACGAGCGCCTGCGCGCCCTCTACAACAGCGAGTGGAGCTGGCGGCAGGCGCAGATGGGGCGCGAGGAAGGAGAGGGGCCGCGTTCCGTGCCCGATCACTTTGCGCGCGTCGACGCGGCATCGCAGGCGGTGCGGCTCGCCTACTGGACCCGCACCCTCGCGACGCTGGACTCGATTCCCTTCGCCCAGCTCTCCCCGGATGAACAGGTGAACGCGCAGGTGTTTCGCACGTCGTTGCGGGCGCTGGCCGACGACATCCGCTTCAAGACCTACGAAGCGCCATTCAACAGCGACACGTTCTTCTGGTCGGAGTTCACGCCGCGGCAGGGATTCCAGACCGCGGAGGACTACCGGAACTATGTGGCACGACTGCGGGACATCCCGCGCTACTTCAATGAGCAGGTGGTCAACATGCGCGCCGGCCTGGCGCGCGGGTACAGCGTGCCGCGGGTGACCATCACCGGCCGCGACGAGACCATCGTGCCGTACACGAAGGGCGATTCGACCAACCCGCTGTTCATCCCCTTCACGATGATGCCGCACGCCATGGCGGCGGCGGAGCAGGCGGCGTTGCGCAGCGAGGCCAGCGCCATCATCCGAGACACCGTCGCCCCCGCCTACGCGCGATTGCTCGTGATGATGCGCACGGAGTACATGCCGAAGACGCGCACCACGCTGGCGGCGCGCGTGCTGCCCGATGGCCCGGCCTTCTACCAGGCCCAGATCGAGAAGTACACGACGTTGCAGCTGACGCCAGAGAAGATCCACGAGATGGGCCTGGCGGAGGTGGCACGCATCGACAGCGAGATGCGGGCGACCATGCGGACGGCGGGCTTTTCAGGCACGCTGCCCGAGTTCATGCACTTCCTGCGCACCGACCCGCAGTTCTACGCCAAGACGCCGCGCGAACTCCTGTCCTACTCGGCGTACGTGGTGAAGCAGGCCGATCTCAAGCTCAAGGAGACCATCGGCTTCCTGCCTCGCTATCGTCACGGCATCCTGCCCGTGCCCGACGCGATCGCCCCCGTGTACACGGCTGGCCGCGGCGGATTGGAAGCGTGCCTGATGAACACCTACGACCTGCCATCGCGCACCCTCTATACGCTCGCTGCGCTCACCCTCCACGAGTGCACGCCGGGCCACAGTTTCCAGGCCGCGCTCGCACTGGAGGGGCCCCCGCGTCCGGCGTTCCGGCGCGGTACCTCCTTCTCCGGCTACGGCGAGGGATGGGGGCTCTACACGGAGTGGCTCGGTACCCTCATGGGCATTTATGAGACGCCCTACGAGGATTTCGGACGGCTCACCTACGAGATGTGGCGCGCCTGCCGCCTCGTCATCGACACCGGCGTCCATCACTACGGCTGGACGCGGGAACAGGCGGTCGACTACCTGCGCACGCATGCCGCACTCTCCGACCGCGAGATAGGCACGGAGATCGACCGGTACATCGCGTGGCCCGGGCAGGCCCTGGCCTACAAGCTGGGAGAGATGCAGATCCGCCGGCATCGGAGGGAGGCGGAAGCCGCCCTCGGCGCGCAGTTCGACCAGCGCCTGTTCCACGACGCCATTCTCGCGTTAGGCTCGGTGCCGCTCCCGGTGCTCGAGGCGCGCATGGCCCAGTTCATCGCCGATGGCGGGAAGAACCCGCCACCGGCGACGACCTCTCACTAGTCGCGCAGGCGATTCACGAAGCTGTCGCCCGTGATCATCCGCACCACCCGTCCCCCTTCCTCCACGAACCGCACCACCTCGCCCACCGGGCCACCACCGGTGGGCGCCACGAAGCGGAAGGTGCCATCGCCAATCGGTTCCAGCTGGGTGGGACTGTCGAGCGTGGACGAGTTGGGCGAGATGATCACCAGGCGCTTGTTGAGCTCGATCACCTGGGAATCGCCCCCGGGGCCGCGGTAGTAGCCCGCGAAGCGAGACCACGACGGATCCCACGCGACCTGCTGCGGCTTGACCGCGGTGGCCTTGGCCACGGCCTCCCCGACCGTCTTCATGAGCTGCGTCGCGATGCCGCCGGGATCGGAGTCGTTGGTGTTGGTGAGCACGATGACCCCCACCTTGGCGTCCAGATCGATGTTGGTCTGCGTGGTGTAGCCCGGATAGCCGCCCCCGTGGCCGATAATGGTGCGGTCGCCCACCCGGTTGACCGCAAAGCCGATGGCATTGCCGCGCGTCCAGGTCGTCTCCAGCATGCGGACGCGATGCATGTCGCGCAGCGAACCGGTGCTCAATATCTGGTTGCCACCCGTGCGACCGGTGCGCAGCTGCGCCGAGACGAACTTCGCCATGTCCTCCACCGTGGAGGTGATGCCGGTGGCCGCGCCCATGCCGCGGGCGTCGATAAACGGCATGATGGCCCGCGAGCCGTCGGGCATGCGCCGTCCGTAGCCGACGGCGAGGCCGCTCACCTTCTGGTCCACGCTCGACGACGTCATGCCTAACGGCTGGTAGATGTGCTTCGTGACGTAGTTCGCCCACGTCTCCCCGCTCACCTGCTCCACCACCATGCCGGCGACTGAGTACGCTAGGTTGGAGTACTTCCAGCGGACATCCGGTGAGAACGAGGCCTGCCGGTCGGGGGTGAGCTGTCGCAGCTCATCCTGCGTGGGAAACTCGTAAGTGGTCCAGTGCGCGCCCGCCTCGCGCGGCAGCCCCGACGCATGGGTCAGCAGGTCCTCGATGGTGATCGGCGGGTCATCTGCCCCGGCCGTCTTGTACTTGAACCAACTCAGATACTTCGAGACGGGATCGTCGAGGCCCACTTTCCCCTGTTCTCGCAACTGCATGATGGCAGTGGCGGTGAACAACTTGCTGTGCGACGCCATGCGGAACTTCGTCTGCGGCGTCATGGGGAGCTTGTTGGCCACGTCGGCGTAGCCGAAGCCCTTCGCCCACACCAGCTCCTGATTGGCTACGACACCCACCACGATGCCGGGCAGTCCGCGATACGCGATCTGGCCTTCCATCCACGCCGAGAAGAGTCGCTCGGCGCCTTGCACATCGGGATCGCTGGAGACCTTCGCGGCAACCGGACCTCCCTGCGCCGACAGCGGGAGGGAAGCGAGGGCGAGTGGCGTCCCGCCCAGGAGCGCGAACGCCGCCACGCGTGAGATCAGGCGAGATGAAAGCATGGGACCCCCTGAGGTTGTTAGGCTGAGCACCCCGTTGCGGAGGGCGCAGCGCCGGGCAGGGGATGCGGGAGAACCGACTCCAATCTCCCTGCCAGACGCGCAGAATCTGGCCTTGTCGATCGAGAAGGCGCAACCAGCGCCAGGCGGCGCCATGGGTCCAGGAAAGTCCGCCAAAGGAATCGCTCCCTTGAGGGAAAGGCGGTGTCGCGAGCGTACGTTACAGCATGCCGCCGACCGTGATCTCCGTCTCGCACCTTGGAAAGCGCTACCGCTCCACGGTGGCGGTCGACGACGTCTCGCTCGAGGTGTATGAGGGGGAGATCTTCGGCCTCATCGGGCCGAACGGCGCGGGTAAGACGACCACCATGGAGTGCGTGGAGGGTCTTCGGAAGCCCGATCGGGGCTCCATCTCGGTGCTCGGTCTCGATCCGCGGCGCGACGCGGTGGCGCTGCGGCAACGCATCGGCGTGCAGCATCAGGAAGCGCACTTGCAGAAGCGCATCAAGGTGTGGGAGGCGGTGGACCTCTGGTCCACGCTGTACGAGCGCGTCGTCGACACCGACGACCTGCTCCTTCGGCTCGGCCTGGACGCCAAGCGCGATGCCTGGTTCATGACGCTCTCCGGCGGCCAGAAACAGCGTCTCTTCGTCGCCCTCGCGATCATCCACGATCCGGAGGTGGTGTTCCTCGACGAACTCACCACCGGGCTCGACCCCCAGGCGCGGCGCGCGATCTGGGAGCTGGTGCTGGGCATCAAGGAGCGCGGCAAGACGGTCTTTCTCACCACGCACCTGATGGAGGAGGCGGAGCGGCTCTGCGATCGTGTGGCGATCATCGAGCACGGACGGATTATCGAGGTGGGCGCTCCCGCGGTGCTGGTGGCGAAGCACTGCCCCGAACGTCGCGTGGTCTTCACCACCGACGCGGTGGGAGCGGCCGAACCCTTCACGCGCGTGCGCGGCGCCCGGGGCATGAGCAACGAGGGTTCCACGCACACCCTGCGCGGCGAGGGCGACGACTTCGTCACGGACGTCATCCACGTCATCGCCCACGAGGGCATCCGCGTGCGCGGCTTCCGGACGGAGATCCCGACGCTGGAAGACGTCTTTCTCAAGCTCACCGGCCACGGAATCAGGGACTGACCGATGCTCAAGGGATTCTGGAAGCTGACGTGGGTGGAGACCAAGGTGTTCATGCGGGAGCCGATGGGCGTCATCGGCACGATTGGCATTCCCGTGGTGATCTTCATCGTGCTGGGCCGTTCGTTAGGCGCGAGCCGGGTGGACCCCGCCGCGATGAACGACGCCCCGTTCAACGTCGCGATCCTGGCGGCGGTGCTCATCGCGATCAACGCCGTGCTGTCCCTGCTCGCCATCATCTCGATCTACCGGGAAGGCGGCATCCTCAAGCGACTGCGCGCCACGCCCCTTTCACCGCTCACGATCCT
>JBDSVW010000404.1:0-2818 GCA_039927015.1 Gemmatimonadaceae bacterium
GGCGCCCGCCAGGCCTGTCGGCCGTCCGTGTCCACCGCCCCGGTCCCCCGCTTCGACCGGTGTTCGTGGCGCAGCACGTGAATGACCGGCGTGGCCTGGTGCTGCGGCGGAGACGTCGTCGGTACACCGCCGACGCCTGGGATGCTTGCAAACGAGATGACCGACCTCAAGACGACGCTGGCGCAGCCGGTCGACGTGGTGCCGCTTGGCGGCCTGCGCGAGTTCGGCATGAACACGATGGCCATCACGTGCGGCGAGACGACGATCGTCATCGACGCGGGCGTGATGTTCGCCGAGCCGGATCTGCCCGGCGTGGACCTGGTCGTGCCGGACCTGGCCTACCTCGAGGGACTCGGACACAAGGTGGCGGCCGTCTTCCTCACGCACGGGCACGAGGACCACATCGGCGGCCTGCCGTACCTGATGCCGTTGGTCGAGGGGCCCGTCTACGGTTCGAAGCTGGCGCTGGCGCTGGTCGAGCATCGCCTCGAACAGCACAGCATCGACGTCCGCGGTCGCCTCAAGCCGGTCGCACCGCGTGAACGCGTCCAGGTCGGCCCGTTCACGATCGAGTGCCTGCGCGTCACGCACAGCATGCCCGACTGCCTGGCGCTGGCGATCCACACGCCGGCCGGTGTCCTGGTGCACACGGGCGATTTCAAGATCGATCACACGCCGTTGGACGGCGAGACGTCCGACCTCCCGCGTCTTGCCGAGCTGGGGCAGCAGGGCGTGCTCGCGCTGTTTGCCGATAGCACCAACGTGGACCGTCCCGGCGTGGCCGGTTCTGAACGCGACGTCATCGACGGCTTCGAGGAGATCTTCACCTCGACGGCCGGCAAGATCGTCGTCGCGATGTTTGCCTCGAGCATCCACCGCATGCAGATCCTGGTGGACCTGGCGGCGCAGTTCGACCGGCACGTCGCCTTTGTCGGACGTGGCGTGGTGCACAACTCCGAGACCGCTCAACGCCTCGGTCTGCTGCGGATTCCCACCGGGGTGCAGATTCGCGACAGCGAGGTCCGCAGCTTTCCGGGCAGCGACGTGGTGTGCATCACCACGGGATCGCAGGGTGAACCCGCCGCGGCCCTGTCCCGGATCGCCATCGACGACCACCGCTTCGTCAAGGTCGACGACGATGACGTGGTGGTGTTCTCGGCGCGGGCGATTCCCGGCAACGAGCGGGCGATCGGCCGAGTGATGAATCATCTGGCGCTGCGTGGCGCCGACGTCATCTACGAGGGCCAGAAGCACATCCACGTCTCGGGCCACGGCCACGTCGAAGAACTCAAGTTGATGCACTCGCTGGTGCGGCCGCGCTACTTCGTGCCGATCCACGGCGAGTACCGGCAACTGGCCAGGCATGCGCGTGTGGCGCAGGCCGTGTCGCGCTCGACCGAGATCATGGTCATCGACAACGGTGACGTCCTGCGGTTTGACGGCGAGGACGCCACCGTCGTGGCGCGTGCCGAGGTGGGCCGCCGACTGATCGACGGCACCCGGACCGGCGAGGTCGCCGACGAAGTGCTCCGCGACCGCAAGCATCTGGCCGGCGACGGTCTGATCGTGGCCATGCTGGCCGTCAACATGCAGACCGGCGAACTCGCGGGCACACCCGAGATCATCACGCGCGGCTTCGTGGTGGACGAGGCGTCCGAGGCGCTGTGGCGCGACGCGACGGCGATGATTCGCGAGGCCGTGGCCGGTGCGCCGAAGGAAGAACGGACGGACGTGGGACTGCTGCGCGAGCGCGTGCGGTCCGAGTTGCAGCGCATCCTGCGGCGCAAGGCGGGGCGCCGCCCCTTGATCGTCCCCGTGGTGATGGAGATCTGATGTCGGCATCCGTGATGTCGAGGCGGGCGAGCGAGGCCCTCGGGGTCGCCCTGTTCTTCGGGGCCCTGCTGTGGTTCGTGGCGCTGGTGAGCTACACCCCGGGTGACCCGGCGTGGTTCTTCTACGCCGGTCCGCCCAGGCAGGCGGCCAACTTCGCCGGGACGTTCGGGGCCTTCGTCGCCGAGTCGTCGTTCCAGCTGCTTGGTTACTCGTCGTTCCTGATTCCCGTGGTGCTGATCGTCGCGGGCTATCACTACTTCTGGTGCCGCAGCCTGCCGGCCGGCTACACGAAGTCGATCGGCGCGATCGTGCTGCTGCTCTGCGTCTCGGCGCTGCTCGGACTGACCGTCGGCATGCCGCGTTCGGGCGACACGGCGGTGCCCGCGGGTGGCCACCTCGGGGCCGTGCTGTCGGAGTTCGCCGTGCAGTACCTCAATCGCGCCGGCGGGGCCATCGTGATCCTGTCCATTGGCCTGCTCGGGTTCATCCTCACGACCCAGGTGTCGCTGAGTGCGCTCACGTCCGCGGCCGCCGAGAAGGTCCGCCTGCGCATCTCGACGTTCACCGAGGAGCTGAAGGCCCGCGGCGAGGCGAAGCGCCGCGACGACCAGCGACGGGAAGTGGTCCGCAAGCGGCTCGGCCGCGACGCCACGCCCGAGGAACTGAAGCCGATCAAGCGCGCCGAGGATGCACCGCGCGACGACGCGGGACGCAAGCGCGCGATCCCGCCGGCCGCGACTGCGTCACCCGTGTCACCCGCGCTCCGCGACAGGACGGCCCCCGTCACGGCCGCGACGTTCGGCGTCGGCCCGTCGCCGGCGCGCGTGGTCGCCGACATGCCGCCGGTGCGGCCCAAGCCGGTGCTCCGCCCGACGCCCACGCCGACGTCGCTGGCCGATCACGAATCAGAGCTGAAGGCACCCGCCGAGCGCAAGTCGGGCAGCTATACCCTGCCCCCGCTGGCCCTGCTCGACCCGGCCCAGGC
>JBDSVW010000405.1:0-6182 GCA_039927015.1 Gemmatimonadaceae bacterium
GCGCGGCGCCGACAGCATTCTCCGCGCAGCGGGGGCCCTGATGGCCACGGGCCCCGATCCCGAAGTGGCGTTCTTCCACGCCGTGATCTCGAAGGATCACCCGGCTGGTCGGGCTGCCTTGGCGCGCCTCGCGCTGGAGGCTCCGTCGACGATTACCAACGCCGTGCATCGGCTGACCGCCTACGCTCGGGACCCTGCCATGGCCGACACGGTACTGCAGCGCGCATTTCGGGCCGGCTTCGCGACCGCTGACGCACGCGGTGCTCACTACCTCGCTGTAGTGATCGCGGCGACGCAAGGACAGTTGGTACGCGCACTGAGGGAAGCAGACGCGGTAGCAGAATCCAATCCTGGGGAAGCCCTCGAGCTGCGGGCGCTGCTGCTGACGACGCCGGCATCCTCGCATCTGGTTCGGGAACGCGCCTCCGTGCTCCGCCGGCTTCAATCGGACAATCGCCACTCCGGCGCACACACCGACTTAACCTCCGCTAGTGGTCTTGGCCGGCTCACTCGCTGGTACTTGCTCGGGTTGTTCGCGGCGCAAGCGTGGGACACGCTTGCTGCGATTCACTTTGCTGACTCGCTTACGAGCGCCAAGCCAACTACCTCGGGCTCCAACGTCGCCACCGTGTTCTCGGCTGGGCTGCGAGCACACGTGCTGTCGCTCAAAGGACAGCCCGAGGCCGCGCTTGCAACACTCGCTGCCGCGCCGGAACCGAATCAAGGCGTTCATGGACAACTCGTCGCCTCTCAGCTCAACGAGCGGCTCCTGCGCGGCAGGCTCCTGGAGGGACTTGATCGCTCTGAGGAGGCGCTCGACGTCTACGGCAGTCTGGTGTTTGGTGACGCCAACTCGTTCTTGCTCGCCGCTCCCGCCGCCCTGCATCGGGCCCGTTTGCTGGTCAGACTGGGGCGTTCTCCCGAGGCGAAGGCGGATTATGCGACCTTCCTGAGAACGTGGGCCCGTGCGGACCCGGCGTTACAGCCGGTGGTGGACAGCGCACGGCGAGAGATGGCTCGCGTGCGCTGATCGCATTCCCGCCCCGGCGGCGGAGCCTAACGACAAAGGAATTGTCGACCTGGAGCCCTGAGCATTTCATCCGCAGCCGCGATGGCCCGAAGACGCGGCCACGTCCGGTCGTCGTAGGGGATAACGATGGTCGTCTCCGCCGGCAACTGCAACATCGACACGGACCACGACGGCAACGGCTACAAGGCGTACTGCTCGGCGCCGAACGTCGTCCTCGTCTCGGCGACAAGTCCCACGGCGTCCGCCGGGATCAACGGACCCTGGACCGATCTTGACGCCAGGGCGTCGTACTCCAACTACGGCGTGTCGTCGGACAGCGTCGCAGCACCGGGCGGCACCAGCGCGGCGGCGGTGTGGGCGGCGTGCTCGAGATTCAGCCTGCAGATTCCGCAGTGTCAGACGGGGACGTTCATTGTCGGCCTTCGCGGCACCAGCATGGCCGCGCCGCACACGTCAGCCGTGGCCGCGCTCATCAGCGAGGATGTGGGTGGCAACCCGGCGCGTATCCGTGCAAGGTTGCAGCAGTCTGCCGATGACCTCGGGCCCTCGGGCGCTGACCCGGTATACGGCAAGGGACGCATCAACGCTCGGCGGGCTTGCATCGACCACGTCAGCCACTCGCAGAAGCGCGTGAGATATCGCCCACCATCCCGATGCTCGTCGAGCGATGCGCTCGCGTGGCCGTCGCGTCCGCCGTCGCGTCGGGGAACAAGACGTGGGTCGGTCGTCACGAAGGTGACGGCCTCTCAAACCCCTTCGCGCGCGGCGCGGACGGCGCGCGCCGCCCCCACTCCACGCGGTACCCGCTACTGAATCCAAGCCCGCTCGGCAGGTTCCGTCCTACAACGGGCACGACTGACGTGAACTCGAGATACCCAGGGCCGGTGGCCCGCGACACGGTGGGCGCCAACTGGAACATGCGCCGCCGGGCCGACGGGACAAGAAGACCCAATTGACGAGGCGCCGTGCCCGCGAGGACGTCCGCTCCGAGTTCGAGTCGCAGGGAACCGAACGTCCTGCCCATCGCCGCGTGCGCGAAGAACTCGTTGCCAGGCGTGCGGTCGGCGGCGCGGTTCGAGCCTCGCCACCGATAGCCGCTCCAGCCGAGCAGGTAGACCCCGCTCTCAACAAACGCATGCCCCGACTCGAGACTCATCTCGACGTCGCGCTGTCCCTCGGTGAGCGGGATGACGGTCGCGTCGATGGGGAAGTCCGAGCCGGGAATCTTGACGCCGAGGCGAAGCGCGAGCGGAAGCGATCCTCCCACGATGGCGGGCGACACGCGAAGCGCGACGCGCAGGTCACCGATCCCGGAGCGCCCACGCGCGCCGCCCTGGTCCTCGTAGTGCATGGCGTGCGCGGGCACCTGCGTCCACACATCGACACCTCGCACCACGCCGAGGCCGGCCGAGAGATAGAGCGAGGACGACCGGAAGCGGCCGTCGGCGAGGAACGGCTGCCGTGCTCCGGCGGTGTTGAAGGAACTCGTCGACGACTGATACAGGGCAGAGAGCATCACCCACCCGGTACCGGGATCGAGAGTGCCGATCCGCCCGCCACCGGCGAGCGTGGGTGACGAGTGGGGCGCGCTGCAGATCGCCTGGGCATCCACTCGGCTGAGGGGAGCGAGCGCCGTCGCCAGCGAGAGCGCGCCAATCATGTGTGCGCGCGTGCTCCGCGTACGCGTCATGCGTGCGCGCGAGTTCAGCGCACGCGTCATCCGGTGCTCCACAGGAGCGTTTGGGGATAGAACACCGCCCAGGCAAACCAGTAGGCGATGAAGGAATCCTTGCTGTGCGAGAGCTGCTCCCCCGCGAGCGGGCCGGTGAGGGCGCGACCGTCGGCGCTCCAGCGTGAGCCGCTCCGGTCATCGATGATCTCACCGGCGGTGATGCGAAACGCCACCGGCGTGCCGTTCACGACTGGGTCGAATGCGGCCGCGCTCGCGCGGGCCGCATCCCAGAACACCACGGTGGGCGCGCCGCCCACGGTCACGTGCACCGCTGCCACGTCACCCATCGCGCGAAGCGCACCGAACGGCAAGGCGAGACTCGCGTTGCCACGCACGATGCCGAGCACGCGCTCCTTCGGGGCGCGTCGCGTATCCAGCCGCGGGACGGGCGACAGGAGTTGCGGGTTGCTCTCGACGTCATAGTCCCCGTACGGGTAGGCTGCGTAATCGCGTGGGAGACCGGTGGCTCCCGACACGACCGTTGTCGTCGGGTGCAACGACCGCCAGCCCACCCATGCCATC
This sequence comes from Gemmatimonadaceae bacterium, assembly GCA_039927015.1. GTDB lineage: Bacteria > Gemmatimonadota > Gemmatimonadetes > Gemmatimonadales > Gemmatimonadaceae > SCN-70-22. Next base: position 3,285 of record JBDSVW010000405.1, read on the forward strand.
TCGACCGACGGGAAGAGCGGGAGCGGCGTCCCATCGCGATTTCCGCAGCGCGCCCCGCGCGACATCTGCGGCCAGAGCGAGGAGGGGGTCGTGCGGTCGTACATCATCAGGTTGTTCATGAACAGGAGGCCGGAGACTCCGAACTCGACACCGTCGACGGACGACCGATCGAACACGAGGCTCGATCCGGTCAGCGGGCAATGCGTGATCGCCAGGCGCACGGTGCCGCGATTGAGGTTCACGATTTCGTGCCACCAGAGGATGTTGATCGGCACGGCCATGTACTCGGTGCCGACCTGTACGCCGATCACGCGATCCTGGTCGCGCAGGTACCCAAGCGAGGGGTGGTCGGGGGCCACGAAGGTGGGGTTGGTGAGCGCCGGAATCCCGTCCTTCCCCGGGCCACCGTCGGCGACGAACGCCGACGGGATGGAACAGGCCAAATCGGATAGCGCATTCCCGGCGGCCGGATTCTGGCAGGTCGTGCTCAGCAGCAGGAGCCCGGCCGGAATGCAGGCGGATGTCACCGCTCGTTTCACGCCGCGAACAATCATGCGTCCCCCAGGTCAGTGTCTCGCCGAATGGGAGCCCGTGCGCCCCTCGGGCAGTGCGACAAGCGCGGGAGTAGGGGAGAAGTTCCGTCGGCGCTCGGCTCGCGCCCTTACGGCGCCCCCGCATGATCGTGCGGCATCAGCGTTAGGGGGATCTCGTCGCGGTCCATTCCGCCGTCGGCGAGCCGGCGCCGCGTGTGATCGGCGCCCTGCGCCATGAGCGACGCGGTCTGCGACAAATCGTATGGCACGACGCGTAGCGGGCAGAGCGGCGGCACAACGCGCAGCGTACAGGCATCGCGGAGACGCCACGCGTCCGTGGCAAGCTGGCGCGCCACCAGGAGCGAGAAGGTGTGCAGGAGCATCGCCACGGCGGTGGCAGGCAGGCGACGGGTGGCGCAGGGAAACCCTGCGGGCAGCACGATGATGCGATGCGCACCTAACGAGTGCGCGACGGACATCGGCGCGTTGTTGGCGATGCCGCCGTCGAACAGCTCGCCGCGGCTTGTGCTCTGGATGGGAAGGGGGACCGGTACGGCCGCACTGGCCATGAGTGCCTCGACCAGGTCGCCATGGGAGAGCACGACTTCCCGTCCGTTGCGCACGTTACTGGCAATCACGTGGCACGGGAGTCGCGTCTGCTCGAACGTGCTCCCGGGGAGACGCGCCCGGAGCGTACGTCGCAACGCCGCGGGATGCAGCAGCGACGTCCGCCGCCCGAGCAGCGCGAGGAGACCATTGCCACGGCGCGACCGGAAAGACATCGGAGCGGTCGACGTCCATCCACATCCTTGCCAGCCGCTCGACGCCCGGCAGGGTTGGATCGGCAGCGAAGAATGCCGCATTGATCGCCCCGACCGAGGTGCCGACCACGAACGACGGGATCTCACCCGCTTCGGTGAGCGCTTGCAGCATTCCCACCTCGATGGCGCCAAGGCTTCCTCCGCCGGCGAGGACAAATGCGGTGACAACACTGGGCATGGGGAGCGACCTCACGGAAGATGGCGCACTGCGGCAGGCACTACGACAGGCTGCGCCTCGCGCATGAAGTTCCCGGCGATCACGAATGCGTGAGCATGCCCGCGCTTCGGCTCAGTGCGCGCATAGTGAGGGCGCTTGCGGCCAATCGCGCGGCGCCAAGAACACGCCCCGTCGCGCCACCACCTGCAAGTTTGCAGCACGCAGCTTGCCCCCGGCCTCTATCGCCTGTCAGACCCCCCCGACATCTTCGGTGCCGGACCGCGGCTATGAGCCAGCGGTTCGGATCGCTCGACACGCATCGCGCATCGATGTCGTGCCAGCTGGGTGCGACGCGATGCGTCGCAGGTGAAGCTTTGCCCGGGGACGCGGCGATGGTGCGGTGGTGTAGGGCGCACTTCACTCTTGGGGAGGTGGACGCATGTGGGGACGGCGACTGGCGACATGGGCGACAAGTGTTGTGCTGCTTGGCGGATGTGCTGAAGGGGTGACCAACCCAGCAGACGCGCGGGCGAAGGTGCTGGAAGGCGCGAGCAGTCTGGCGGTGTCCGCCACGACAGTCAACCTGGTGGTGCGGCCATCCGATCAAGGGGGCGCAGCCAACAACCTGGTGGGCGTGTCGCTCGATGCGGCCCCTGCGTACGCCGCCGGAAGCATCGGCGCGAATGCCACGGTGGCCGGCGCCAAGTCCGAGATGTACTTCACGCCCACCACCCTGTTCACACGCGACGTCACGCTGAGCGAGGTGAAGAGCCTCAGCTACTGGACGAAGACGGGGGCGACACATGCCGCCGATCCGCGGGACTGGGCGCTCGTCATCTACACGAAGCCATATGCGGGCGACGTGAGCACGCCCTCATGGTACGGCGACCGCATTGGCAGCGAGCCCTATTTCTCAGCGGGGATCAACGATCCGGCCAATACGTGGAATGAGTGGTCCACGGGCGGCGCGACGAACACGCTGCGCTTCTTTGAATCCACGACGGGGCCCCCGGGGGCGACCTTCGGCAGCTACACGGATTCGACGTGGGCGCAGCTGATCGGGGGCTACGCGCTGTCCGGTGCTCTCTACGCCTCGCACGAGGTTCTCTTCTTCTCGGTCCAGACGGGGAGCGCGTGGGCGAACGGCTTCACGGGGCAGGTGGACGGCGTGCGCATCGAGCTCTTCGACGGTTCGGTGGCCACCATCAACTTCGAGCCGAATCTTCCGCCGTGTACCACGACCTGCTACGCCGACGCGGCCGGCGGTAACGACGCCAACGGCGGCACGTCCATCGCCGATGCGAAGCAGACGATTCAGGCCGCGCTGAATGCGGTCAGCGCCGGTGGACACGTGCGCGTGCTCCCCGGGACCTACAACGAAGTTGCG
>JBDSVW010000406.1:0-2967 GCA_039927015.1 Gemmatimonadaceae bacterium
GCGCCAAGAGCACCCTCAGCGCCCCGTCGTTCGACAAGGTGCACGAGGAACTCGCCGACGAGGCCGACCTGGTGGCCTCGCAGGTGCACGACCTCGGGCGCGCCGTGGAATGGGCGCTGCGCAAGCATGGCAAGGCAATCATCGAACGCCAGTATGTGCAGGAGCGGCTCGCCAACGCCGCCATCGACCTCTTCTTCTGTACCGCCACGCTTTCCCGCATCACCTCGGAGATCGAGGAGGCCGGCGGCGACCTGAACGCGGTCGCGGGCGAATTGGACTGCGCCCGCGTCTTCGTTCACGCCACCTGCCGGCGCACGCGCCGGTCGCTGCGAGCGGTCAAGAACAACCAGGACGACCGGATGGACGCCATCGCCGCGCGCGCCATCGGACGCCAGGAAGTGGCGCCCCTTCCACCGACCGATCGTTAGGCCCTCTCGATGCGATTGCTCTTCGCCGAAGACGACCGGCAACTCCGTGAATCCGTCACCCGCGGTCTGCGTGAGACATCCTACGTGGTGGATCAGGCAGCCGACGGCAGCGAAGCGCTCGCGCTCTTCGGCGAGAATGACTACGACGCGGTCATCCTCGATGTGCTGATGCCGAACACCGACGGCCTGGCCGTCTGCCGCGCCATTCGCGCCGCGGAGAGCGCGGTACCGATACTCATGCTCACGGCGCTCGACGAAGTGGAGCAGCGCATCACCGGGCTCGATGCCGGTGCGGATGATTACCTCACCAAGCCCTTCGACTTCGGCGAATTGCTCGCGAGGCTGCGGGCGCTCATGCGTCGCCGCGGCGAGATTTTGGCCACCGATCTCACGGTGGGCGATCTCGTGATCGACACGCGCACGCGCCTCACCCGGCGCGGCACACGGGAGATCTCCCTCACCACCAAGGAGTTCGCCTTCCTGCACTACCTCGCCCGGCAGGCAGGACGCGTCGTGCCACGGGCAGAGCTCATGGCGCACGTGTGGGATGACCGAACCGGCTCGTACTCCAACATCATCGACGTCTACGCCAGCCGGCTGCGCCGCAAGGTCGACGAGGGAGACGAGACGCCGATGTTCACGACCCTTCGTGGCGTGGGCTACATGCTCACCATTCCCGGTGCAGCTGGAAAGCCCGGTGAGATGTCGGCGAGCGCCCCTCACGAGAAGCCCGCGTCCCCTCGGCCTGAGTAGCCTATGGCGCGCTGGCCCACCTCCCTTCGCGCGCACCTCACGCTCTGGTTCACGATCGTACTCGGGGTTCCGCTTGTCGCCTTCGCGGTCATCTCATATCTGGTCTTCAGCCGCACGCTGCTCGAACGCACCGACCACTTTGTAAGTGATGCGCTGAACGTCTTCGCGGGAGAATTGGTCAACGAGCGGCGCATGTCCGCCACCAGCGTTGATGCCGTGCGCAACACCATCAAGGAGGTGCGCTTTCGCGACCTCCAGATCGTGATCCTCGGCGACTCTGGCCGCGTCCTCGCGCGCAGCGATGCTGACGCACCCTCTGCACCAGGGGTCGCCCTCGCCGAGCCACTCACGCCCTCCGAAATCGACGTGGCCATGCACGGTATCGATCCGGCGTCGTCGTTGATCGTGACACATGTCACGCCGCACGGGCGCTATCGCCTGCATTCACGCGCGCTCTCCTTCGGCGGGGAGGAGGTGATGGTCGCAGGCGTCTATCCACTGCGTGAAGTGGAGGACATCCTCGCCCGCATCCTGCGTGCGTTCTTCGTGGCTATTCCGTTGCTGCTGGCGAGCGCCGCAGTCGGGGGATACTTCATGGCCAAGCGCTCCCTTTCCCCCGTCTCCGCCATGGCGGCGCAGGCCGCCGAGATCACCTCGTCCAACCTGCACGAGCGATTGCCTGTCATAAGCCCCGACGATGAGCTGGGTGGTCTCGCCATCGTGGTGAACAGCCTGCTCGACCGGCTGGAGCGCGCCTTCTCGCAGCAGCGCCGCTTCATGGCCGACGCTTCGCACGAGCTGCGTACGCCCACAGCCATTCTCAACACCGAGGCGCAGGTCACGCTCTCACGGGCGCATCGCGAGGAAGAGGAATATCGGGAATCGGTGACCGTCATGCAGGGCGCCGCCGGTCGGCTCACCCGCATCGTGGACGACCTCTTCCTGCTAGCACGATCCGACGCCGGCCCGATGATAGTGCGCGAGGAGGATCTGTATCTCGACGACGTCGTGCATGACGCCACGCGGGCGGTGCGTCCCCTCGCCGAACACCGACAGGTCCGCGTCGAGCTGCTCCCCGTGGTGGATGCCCCCTTCCGCGGCGACGCCGACCTGCTGGGCCGGCTCCTGCTCAATCTGCTCGACAACGCCATCAAGTTCGGGCAGACGGGAGGCGGCGTGACTGTGCAGCTGTCGGAGGCGGCGGAGCGCTACATCATCACGGTCGTGGACGATGGTCCGGGCATTCCGGCCGCCGATCAGGAGCGCGTGTTCGAGCGCTTCTTCCGCGCCGATCCCGCGCGTTCGCGCATCGAGACTTCGGAAACCAGCGGCGCCGGCCTCGGGCTGGCCATCGCACGCCGCATTGCCGAGGCGCACGGCGGGGAGTTGGTGTTGCTCTCGTCGCGGCCGGGACGCACCGAATTCCGCATCACCCTGCCGCGTCCGCGTGACTCCGCCCCTCGCGAGGCCAGGGCCTGACGTGCCAACGGCGCACCCTGTCGAGTGCGCCGTTGCGACTTCGTTTTGAGCCGCCGCTTCCCGCGACTACATGCCGGCGAAGCAGTAGAACAATCCGTTGCCCCCTGACGCCTGCAGATTCTCCTGGCTGCAGCCGCGCGACGGATGTGCAGAGTTCCAGGAGGTGGGGTTGGCGCCCCCTCCCTGACGATCGTGATGCCCAACGAGCGCGGAACCGGCGCTGCTGCTCGTCCAGTTGCTGCACGTCGTGTCCATCGTGTCAGCCACGAAGCGGCCATCGAGCGACGAACCGGTGATGATGTCGTGC
>JBDSVW010000407.1:0-8614 GCA_039927015.1 Gemmatimonadaceae bacterium
GGAGCTGGTCGGCGACTTCAAGAATGCGGGGCGGGAATGGCGACCCGCCGGGACGCCCGAGGAGGTGCGCGTCCATGATTTTCTGATCCCGGACTTGGGCAAAGCCATTCCGTATGGCGTCTACGACCTGGCGCGCAACGAAGGCTGGGTGAGTGTGGGGATCCCGCACGATACGGCCCGGTTTGCGGTGCAGGCGATTCGGCGGTGGTGGCGCGTGATGGGGCGCGCGGCGTATCCCGATACGCGCGCATTGTTGATCACGGCCGACGCCGGGGGCAGCAATGGATCACGCGTGCGGCTCTGGAAGTGGGAGCTCCAGCAGTTCGCGAATCGCACGGGGCTCGCCATCACCGTCTGCCACTTCCCGCCGGGCACAAGCAAATGGAACAAGATCGAACACCGCTTGTTCTCGCACATCGCGATGAACTGGCGCGGCAAGCCGCTCGTGGATCTCGCGACGATCGTCAGCTTGATTGGCGCGACCACCAGCACCGCCGGGCTCCGCGTGCGCTCCGAGCTGGATGACCGCGTGTACGCGAAGGGGATCACGGTCAGCGACAGGCAAATGGCGCGCCTGCAGCTCACGCCCCATACCGTTCACGGCGACTGGAACTACACGCTGCATCCAGTTCGTGGGAAACGGTAATGAGTCAGTTATTTATTCACAACCCCTTAGCGGCGAGTGTGGGGCCGTCGCCTGTGGCTCTGGTGACTCCGATGCACATCGCGCGCAACTCAGCCACGCATGCATTGGTGGCCAGCCCAGTCATAACTTCTAGGCATGGGCCCGGAGCCCTCCCACCATCACTCCCGGGTCGTCCCAGTTTCTGCGGAGGCGCACCGTGGTGAAACCAGCATGACCTGGATTCGCACCATCCCGTTCGATGACGCCGACGACGCCCTGCGCTACGCCATCGAGGCGCAGCGGGCCATGTATCCGGCGGAGTACGATTCGCCAGTGCATCCCACGGGAGACGGCACGTCCGAGATCGTCGCATCGCACAGCCTTATTCCCTCGGCGTTGCTGCACGCCTTTTCCACCTTCGGCGCGCTCATGGCGCCGTCGCTGCCGCTCTCCCGGTCGCAGCACGAGATGATCGCGACCATGGTCTCGGTCACCAACAGCTGCCGGTATTGAATCGACTCGCACGCAGAGTTTCTGCGTCGGGTAGAGTTGGACGAGGGCCTGGTGAACGCGCTGACGGAGGATTATCGGTCGGCGCCGATCTCGGAGCAGGACCGCACCATGCTCGATTACGTCGTGCAGCTGACGAAGGATGCCACACGCATCGCTCCGTCCAGCCATGAGCGCCTGCGCGAGGTGGGATTCGACGACACCGCAATCCTGCAGATCACGCTCATCGCCTCCTGGTTCAACTACATCAACCGGGTCGCCGACGCGCTGGGGGTGGGGCGCGACTAGGGGCGCCTGCGCCCTTCACGACCCCCGCTTCTCCGCCACCACCACGGCCTGAATCCAGAGATCCACGGCACCGAATTCGTACCGTGTGATGCGAAAGCCGGCGCGCGCGAGATAACGCTCGGCCATCTCGCGCGACGCAATCAGCGAGACCTCGGGAGGATGCAGTTGCACCTGACTGCCGCTCTGGCGCAGCACGCGATGCACTCCGCGCAGCACGAACACGCTGGTCGCCTTCGCGTGCGGCCAGAAGAGCACCACCTTGCCGTGCGACCGCAGCACGCGACACGCTTCGGCGAGAATGCGGTCGATCTCGGCCTCCACGAAGTGCTCGATCACGCCGAGGCTGTAGTAGCCGTCGAAGCTGTCGCTGGCAAATGACAGCGCGAGAATGTTTCCGTGAAGCACTCGCGTGGCGCCCGGATTTTGTCGCTGGTACAGGGCGAGGGCCGCCGGGGAAATGTCGAGGGCGCTGATGCGCAGGCGTTCGTGCAGGCCCACGTCCACCGCCCCTCCCCCGCAGCCCGCGTGTAATAGCTCAGCCCCCCGATCGAACTCCCGCGACAGCGTGCGGTGCAGGCGCGGGCGAATGAAGAGCCAGCGATAGAGCGACGCGATAAGGGAGTACACGCGGCGGCTGGGCTCCTGCACCCGCTGCCAGTACGGCGCCCAGTCCTGAGGATCCACGAGTTTGGGATCGATGACCGCCGCCGGCGCAGGCGGATGAAATGCGCCCGGGCTCCTGCGATAGCGCGCGGCGATACCCAGCATGATGCGCACACTGTGCAGCGCCGCCTGCAACGTCATCTTCGAATGACCGTACGTGCGTGCTGGCAGCACGATGGGAATCTCCGTGATGCGGCAGGCGTTCTTGTAGAGAATGAAGAGGCTCTCGAAGAAGAAAGCATAGCTGCGTGACTGCACCAGCTCGAACAGCGCGGGTGGCAGCCGGTCCAGCCGGTAGACGCGGAACGCGCCGGTGGCATCGCACGGCAGGCCAAGCACGAGTCGCGTGAGCACGTGGCCGATGTTGGTGAGCGCACGGCGCAGGATATTCCAGCCTGGCAGGCTGTCCCGCGCGGCCCAGCGTGAGCCCACCACGACATCGGCATCGTCGGAGGCCACGAGAAAGCGCGGAATGTCCTCCGGATTGTGGCTGAAGTCGCAGTCGAGCGTGACCACGCGCTGGTACCCGCGCGCCCGCGCCCAGGCGATGCCATCGAGGTGCGCACTGCCGATGCCCAGCTTCCCCGAACGGTGCAGCACCTGCAGCCGGGAATGAACGGCGCGCAGCGCCTCCAGCACGTCACCGGTGCCGTCGGGCGACGCATCCTCGACGAACAGCACGTCGGCATCGAGTTGCAGCGCGAAGATCGCGGCCACCATGCGCGGCGCATTGTCCCGCTCGTTGTACGTGGGGACGATGATTACTGTGGCGCCAGCGGGCGGCACGTGGCTCACGAATGGCCGCGCAGGAAGCGCGCGGTGCTCGCGCTCACGACCCGACGATCGAGATGGACGGCAGCGGGAAGATCATCTTTCCACCGCGGCGCAGGAACTCCGCCTCCCTTTGCACGAGGTTCTCGCGGAAGTGCCACGGCATGACGAGGAAGTAGTCGGGGCGCCGCGCGTGCGCCTCCTCCTCGGAGATGATGGGAATGTTGGATCCCGGCGTGAACGCCCCGAACTTGTCGCGGTTCACCTCGGCCATTGCCGGAATCTCATTGGCCGTGAGCCCGCAGTACTGCAGGATGACGTTTCCCTTGGTGGACGCGCCATAGCCGAGCACCGACGCACCCGACGCGCGGAGTTCCGCCAGCAAGGCCAGAAGCCGTTCCCGATGCGAGGCCACGCGCTCGGCGAAGGCGGCGTACGGAGCGAGGGTGTCCAGTCGCTGGCGGCGCTCGATCGATTCCAGCGCCTCGATGGCCGGCGTGTTGGTCTCGTGAGACGCCCCTTCGTGGCACGCCGTGACGGCAAAGCTGCCCCCGTTCACGTCATTCAGGCTGGCGTCAATCACGCGAAGCCCGCAGCGCCCGAGCAGCCATTGCACCTGCCGGAGCGCGTAATACTCGAGTTGTTCATGGCAGATGGTGTCGTACGCATCGCTGCTGAGCATGGCCGGCACGTAGCTCTGCTCGAAGTGCCACACACCCTCCGGCGCCAGTACCGCCGCCACGTCTCGCACGAAGGCGAGCGGATCATCCAGATCATAGAACATCGCGATGGTTGTGACCTGCGCCGCCCGGCGATCTCCGAAACGCTCTCGAAACAGTTCCGCCGTGAAGAAGTCCGGGATCGCGTTGATGGACGGATCGTAGAACTCCCGGTACTTGGCGATGGTGGGATCGATGCCCACGCGCAGCGACTCGCGCGGCATGAAGGAGAGCAGTGTGCCGTCGTTGCTGCCGATGTCGAGCACCAGATCTCCCTCGTGGCGCGGGTATCGCGACAGCAGCTCCGACGCCGTCTCGCCCAGGTGACGGACCATCGTCTGGTTGAGCGAGGAGCGAAAGCCGTAGTTGCGCCCGTAGAGCTCCCGCGAGTCGTAAGTGTGCCGGAGCTGCACGAGACCGCACGGGTCGTCGCCATGGCACTTCACGAGCTCCAACGGCCCCGAAGTGACGGGCTCCGCCGGGGACCGGGGAAACGTGCCGGTGAGCACCTGCTCCCCGAGCGACAGGATGGACACGAGCGCTTCGCTGCCGCAGCAGCGGCACGCGGTGATCGCCCTAGGCGTCACGATGACACCGCGCGGGCCGAGGTACCAGGCACAGACATGTCATCACGGCGCGCGACGCAGGCGGAAGACCGAGGCGATCGAGGCATTGCCCACGCGCACGCTGAACACTTCATCAGGAAGCGGATAGGGCTCCGGATGAAAGCGATAGTTGGTCACGAAGTAGTCCGCGGGGGAGTCCGCGCTCACGAAGCGAATGCGCGCGCGCTCGTGCGCGGGCAGCATGAGGGAGTTCACAATACCGGGGTAGTTTGCTGCCTGTACGCGGATGGTGGAAGAGCGGTCACTGCTGACGATGTACTCCAGCGCCCGCCGATACGACAACCCCCAGTAGTCCAGCTCGAAGCGCGACTTGATCTGCTGCATATCGCTGCCGGCAAGGCGGTTGAAATAGAGATGCTCGTGGGGGTGGTTACGGATCATGAAGAGCGTAGAGGGCGCGAGGCCCAGCAGCAACAGCGCGACCAGCGCCGGAGCGGCATAGCGCTCGTGCTGGGCGCGCAGCTTGGGCCGGGCCCTCCGGGCCAGGAGCTCCATGCCCACCGCGGCGAGGTATACCATCGCCGGATACACGAAGTAGAGATGCCGCCAGCCGTCGTACATGATGGGCCGAAGCACCACGGTTCCTGCCACCGGCAGCAGGAACCACGAGAGCACGATCACGTCACGTTGTTCCTCGCGGAGAAACCGCGCCGGCGCCGTCACGACCGCCGCCACCGTGCGCGCCGTGCCCACGACGAACAGCAACGAGATCACCAACGGCGTGGTGATCGCGATCCACGTCGGGATGTAGTCCCAGGGCAGCTGGTTGGCGGGTATCGTCTGGCCTCGGAAGAGGTCCGTGCGAGTATACGGATTGGCGGTCGCTCCCAGCACCGCGTCCTTCAAGATGCCCACGGGATCGATGCGCAGCACCGGCCACACGACCGGCAGCAACACGGCGACCACCACCCCATATGCGGCCAGCAGACCCACCGTGCGCCACGTGGGATGGCGCGCGAAGGCCGCCATGCCCGTCAGCATCATGGCGAAGAGCCCGATCACGCGCGTGCCCATCAGCAGCGCGGTCACCACGCCATGCAGGAGCACCCTGCGCCATTCGGGCCGTGCCAGCATCACGTCGAGGGTGAGCACCGCCGCCACGAAGGCCGTCAGGAACGAGATGTCCTTCGTGTTGAAGAACGCGTGCGAGAACATCTGCGGCGTCAGCACCAGGCACGCCGCAGCGAGCAGCGAGATGCCCCAGTCGAATCGCCGGCGACAGAACAGGTAGAACAGCACCACGCCGAGATAGAACGTCAGGAACGTCAGCAGGTGCCGGGTGAAGAAGATCGATTGGCTATCCGTCAGGTGCAGCACGTCCTCGGCGTGGACGAGGACAATCTCGAAGAGCGGCCCGAAGCGCTCGAACGCCGGGCCCTTTTCGGCACGCAGCGAGTCGAGCGCCACCACGTCGGGAATCACCCCGCGCACGTTCATCATGCCGAACTCGCGCGTCGGGACCTCATCCCACGAAATGCCGTAGTCGCGGTAGACGCCGAGCCCCACCACCAGGAAAGCGACGAAGCACGCGAGCGTGACCATCAGGCGCGTGCGTGCGCCTGCCGCGAGGCGAGTCGGAGGCGCAGTGGCCGCTGGGGGTAACGTGGCGGCGGCCGAAGACCTGGTGGCGACCGGCGGTGACTTGGCGGCGGCCGGTTGCTTCCGGCGCTTCGCCGGACTCATGACGACGTGCGGCCTGATGCCTGTCGGCGGCGCCACTCGGCGGGCGGAGCGCCCACCACGCGATCAAAGGCGCGACTGAACGGGGCCTCCGATTCGTATCCCGTCATTGATGCGATTGTCGCCACTTTCGAGTCTCCGTCCGTCAGGAGGCGGGCCGCCACCTGCATTCGCCAGCGCGCAAGGTACTGCATCGGGGGTACTCCCACGAAGTGCGCGAATCGCTCCGCCAGCACAGAGCGGGAGATGCCGGCGTCCCCGGCCAGCGTCGGCGGCGTCCAGTGCCGCGCGACCTGATGGTGAATCGCGCACAACTGGCGCGCGGTCATCTCGCATTCTGCTTTTCCTCTCGACGCATCGGTGACCACACGCGATAATGGGCCGGAGACGGATTTGGACGCACGATTCTTCCCTCCTTGGCTTGATTCATGAAATTCTCTGCCTCGATCTTCGATCACGCCCGCAGGCTCGGTGCGGCGTGAGCGACGCGAAGACACCCACCTCCGGCGCCTCACGCCGCAGCTTCCTGAAGCTGGCAGGGGTCGTGGCCGCCGGCGCGGCCGCCTCGTCAGTCGGCTGCTCGCCCGGCACGCCTAACGGCGATTCGGCGGCCGCGGCCGCGGGCTCCTCCACCGCGCGGTCCGTTTCCTTCGACCGCACAACGCTCGACGCGCTGGGCGACGTGCTGCTGCCCGGCGAGCTGGGGGCCGACGGTCGCCGCGCCGCGGTGGACTCGTTCGTGACCTGGGTCAACGGCTATGACCCGGTGGCCGAGGAGATGCACGGCTACGGCTACTCGGACATCCGCTACCTGCCCTCCGATCCGGCGCCCGCGTGGCAGGCGCAGCTCCTAGGGCTGGAAACGCTCGCCCGCAAGACGAAGCAGAAGTCGTTCGCGGAACTCGACGAGGCCACGCGCCGCGAGGTGGTGACCCTCGCGCTTCCACGTTCCGGGGGCGACCGGCTCCCCGACCCGCTCCGCGCCCCCCATGTCGCCATCGCGCTGCTCGCCCACTGGGCCTCGAGCCCCGGCGCACGCAATCTCGCGATGGGTGCCCAGGTGAGTCCCTACACCTGCCGCCGCCTCGACGGGGTGACCAGTCGCCCGCTTCCCATCGTTGGAGCTACTGCATGAAAACGATCGAAACCGACATCCTCATCGTCGGAAGTGGCATCACCGCCGCCCTCATGGCCGAGCGACTGTCGGAAACCACGTCGCGCAGCATCACCGTCGTGGAGGCAGGAAAGCCCACCACGCCCTTCTCGTTGCGCGCCAAGGCCCGCGATCGCTACCTCGCCTACGGCGAAAGCCCCTGGAAAGAGGATCATCTCGACGACCAGAACGCCTTCGGCACCACGTGGGGATTTTCCCCCAGCATGACGGTGGGAGGGCTCGCCATGCACTGGGGCGGCGTGTCCCCCCGCTATTCACCCGAGGACTTTCGTCTCAAGTCGCTCTACGGTGTGGGCGACGACTGGCCGTACACGTATGAAGACCTGGATCCGTTCTACCAGGAGGCCGAGGAGCGCATGGGCGTGTCGGGCGAGCAAGGCCCGGTCGCGCTCGATCCCCGCGGCAAGCCGTACCCGTTGCCACCGCTACCAGTCAACTACAACCTCTCACAGCTGCAAGGATGGGCTTCCAAGGCAGGCATCGCGACCTGGAGCACGCCCTCGGCGAAGAATTCCATCGAGTACGCCAACCGCGCGCAGTGCCAGCGCTGCGACACCTGCTATCCCGTCTGCCCCACCGGCGCCAAGTACTCGCCCGACTTCACGTGGGATAAGCTCGTGGTGGAGAAGAAGGTGTCGCTGGTGCCGCAGACCCTCGTACGGCGGCTCGAGGCCGATCCACGCACCGGACAAATTGTGCGCGCCACCGGCAACCGCACCGACGCCAGCGGCGAGGAAGTCACCATCATCGCCAAGACCTTCGTGCTCGCGGCGGGCTTCGTCTGGTCGCCGCATCTCCTGCTGCTGTCGCGCGACGACGCCCATCCCAACGGTCTCGCCAATCGCAGCGGACTGGTGGGCAAGTATATCGCGGGGCACCGGAATATCGGGGGACAGATCTCGCTGCCCATGGAGCTCTTCCCGGGGGTGAACACCCAGCACTCGCTGGTCTCCAAGCAGTTCATGCGCCCCGGCCGCCAGCAACGCTACCTGCGCAACGACCTGCGTATCTGGGAGTCGTTCGTCGGTCGCGAGCCTCGCCTGCGGGGCGACGATGGTGCGCCGCTCTTCGGCGACGCATTGCTCGCCGACTGGCGTGCGCGCGCCGGGAAGGCCGCGACCGCGCGCGTGCGCGCGTACTACGACGTGCTGCCCGACCGCGAGAGCAAGCTGGTGCTCGATGCGACGAAGAAGAACCGCTTCGGTGACCCGATGCCCGATGTCACCTTCAAGGACGCGCCCGAGAGCGCCGCCTTGCGCGGGTGGCAGGAGGATGAGCTGCGCAATCTCTTCCGACGCATGGCCAAGGCCGGCAATGGCGAGATCCTCGTGATGGCGAACAGCACCGATGATATGGGTCAGGAGCATCCGGTGGGCGGCTGCCGTATGGGCAACGATCCCGCCAACAGCGTGGTCGATGGCTGGGGCCGAGCCCACCACCACGAGAACCTGTGGGTGGCCGGGGCACCGGCACAGGTGATCGCGTCCTGCTGCAACGGCACGCTCACCTTCGTGGCCGTGGGGCTGCGAACCGCGGAGGGAATCGCGCGCGCGTAACG
>JBDSVW010000408.1:0-2502 GCA_039927015.1 Gemmatimonadaceae bacterium
AATGCGACCGTGGTGGGAACCGACGGCAACACCCAGTGGGTGCTTGCCACGCTCGACAAGGTCTATCTCGAGGGCTGGAACGCGAGCTGGATCGCCTACGGGTTCACGACCGTTTGGCGCCTGGGTGGAGGACAGACATTCCGCTATGTCAACGTGGTCTCGGGCGGCGTGGGCGCGATCCAGCACGATGGCGACGACGAGATCGACACGGTCATCGGCCTCACCTCGGGCGGCGATCCGGTTTGCCCGGGCAGCGCGGACCGGGACGGCGACGGCGTTTGCGACGAGACCGACAACTGTCCCGACGCGGCGAACCCGGTGCAAAAAGACTCCGACCATGACGGGCTTGGCGATGCCTGCGACAACTGTTCTCCGACCAATGCGGCGCCGCTGTTCGGCGGCGCGACGCCGGCTTGCGGTTCGGTCCTCAACGTGTCGGTCGGCGGCCACCTGTCGTTCACGCTTTCGGCCACCGATTCCGACAGTGGCGACGTCGTCACACTGTCTGCTTCGGGCCTACCGTCCGGCGCGACGGTGACGCCTTCCCTGCCGGCCTCGGGGAACCCGGTCAGCGGCACGTTCGATTGGAGCACGGCCGCGATCGACGCGGGAGATCACGTGGTCCTGTTCGTGGCCACGGATCAGTGCGGCGCACGTCGGGAGTGCGGGATCACGCTGCGTGTGGGCGAGAGCTCGAGTCACGATCCCGATTGCAGCAAGGCGGCACCGAATGTGGCAACACTCTGGCCGCCGAATCACAAGCTTGTGCCGATTGCGATCCACGGCGTCACCGATCCCGATGGCGATGCCGTGACCGTCACGGTCACGGGGGTCACCCAGGACGAGGCGATCGACGAGTCGGGCGACGGCGCAACGTGCTCGGATGCCGTAGTCGTGAACGGCAGCGCCCAAGTTCGCGCCGAGCGCTCGGGCAAGGGCAACGGCCGCGTGTACCACATTGCATTCACCGCAACCGACGGCCACGGCGGCTCGTGCGATGGCGCAGTATCGGTGTGCGTGCCGCATGACCAGCGACCGGGGGCCACGTGTGTCGACGACGGACAGGCCGTGAACTCGCTCCGACCGTGCGACGGAAAGCACAACTCCCGTGCTCCGGACCTCACGATCCTCGGCATGAACCGCGGGGTGGCACACATGACGTACTCGCTCCCCGAGGAATCGGACGTCCGGCTCGCCGTCTACAGCATCACGGGCCGGCTGGTGACGATTCTCGAACAGGGCCGGCAGCCCGCGGGAACAAGGTCGGTCGCCTGGATCGCGGGCGGTACGCCGCGTGGTCTGTACTTCGTGCAGCTGCGGACCGCGGGCAACTCGGTCACGCAGAGACTCGTGCTCGTGGCGCCGTAAGCAAGGGCAGCGCCGACCGAAGAAGCATGGCTGTTGGCGAAAGCGGCCACTCCCCGCGGGGGGGGTGGCCGCAGTGCTTCAACCGAGGCGGTCGGCATCGCCGGCCCGGCCTCGATTCGCACGATGAACCGGAAATTCGGCCGCCTCGACGGGGTGGAGGGCGTCATGGGCCCGAGGCCGGGGAAGGTGATGGAGCCGGCTGCCGGGTAGCGAGCGAGGGCGCACGCTCTTCCAGGATGCGGCGCACATCGTCGAGCGTCACCCCCGCGGCGCGCAAGGCCACCAGCACGTGGTACAGGACATCCGCGCCCTCCTCAGCCGCGCGCGCGCGGTCGTTGTCCGCCAGCGCAGTGACCAGTTCTGCGGTCTCTTCTCCCAGTTTCTTGAGCCTCAGGTTGCGATCGGCGAGTAGCCGCTGTGTGTAGCTGGCGCCAGCCTCGGGCACCGCCGCCCCCGGGCTCGCCGCCGTGGACGCTCGCGCCTCGATCGTACGCGCCAGCGCGGAGAGCGTATCCCCGCCGCCCTCGCCGAAGCAGGTGACATCGCCCCGGTGGCATGCCGGGCCGGCGGGCAACACGCGGGCCAGCATGGCGTCCCCGTCACAATCGGGGGCGAGCGACACCACGCGCTGCACGTTGCCGCTGGTCTCCCCCTTGCGCCACAGGCCGCGTGTGCGCGAGCGATAGTGCATCTCTCCAGTCGCCAGAGTGCGCGTCAGGGCCTCTCGGTCGGTGCGCGCCACCATCAGCACGGCGCCGGTTACGGCATCCTGCGCCACCACGGTCACCCATCCGCCGTTCTTCTCGAAGTTCAACGTATCCAGGTCCACCCCCGTCCCTCCCACGCTCACGAAGCCCGGCGCACCGCGAGGCCCGCGGATGCGAGTTCACGCTTGATGTCCGCGACCGCCACCACCCGGTCGTGCAGAAGGCCGGCGAGCAGCGCGGCGTCGGCCTCGCCCTCGAGCAACACCTCGCGCACGTGCGCGACCGAGCCGGCGCCGCCCGATGCCACGACCGGGACATCCACCGCCCGGGCGACCGCGCGGGTCAGCGCCAGGTCGTATCCGGCTCGCCCTCCGTCTCTGTCGACGCTGGTGAGCAGGATCTCACCGGCCCCACGCCGCATGAGCGT
>JBDSVW010000409.1:0-3801 GCA_039927015.1 Gemmatimonadaceae bacterium
AGGGCTTCTCCTGCAGTATCGACGAATTGGCGCAACTGGTGCCGGCGCAGGCCCTGCAGTTGCGCGCCATGGAGAACGATCAGCGACGCCTCGCGGAGGAACTGGCGCGCTTCCAGGCGCGCGAGCGGTACGCGGACCTCGTGCCCGACGGCGCTGGCATCCGGCGCTGCCTCGAACGCCGCGACTCTGGGAGGGCGGACGACTCCCGGGCACTCGCGCTCGCGTTCTGTGCGCTGTCGCAGGCTGCGTATCTCGTGCTGGTAGCCAATCCTCCCGCGGTGCTCGCGGCGGCCTCTGATGACAGTGGCCTCGACGTTGGACGCACGCTCAAGGCGTCGCTTGCGGAGGTCGGGGGGAAGGGAGGCGGCAGCGCCCGTCTGGCACAGGGCACGGTGCCTGCCGAGGGCGCCCCAGAATCCCTGCTGAAGGTTGCGAAAGCGCTTGGCTTCAGCGAAATCCTTACATAGCCTCGAACACCCACACGACGCCTGCGTCAGGCGTGTCGCGGTCACATCCCCCGTTTGCTTCGAACCCTTCCTGCGTCGGCATGAACACTCCCCGCTCCTCGCGTCTCGTGCGTCACCAGCTGGTCCCGCCCGCCACAGTTCGCGAGCGCGCCGGCCTCATCTCGTTCATGAGCGCACAGACGCGACGAGGACAGTGGGAAGTGCCGCAGCAAATGCGCGTGGCGTGCGTGCTGGGGAGCGCCGAGCTTGACCTGCGTGAGGCGATTCTCTCCTCCGGCGTCTCCGAGATCCATGTCGTGTGCGTACTCGGTTCCGTGGAGATCTTCGTGCCCCCCGGCGTACGCGTGGAGATGATGGTGGACAGCTTCGTTGGTTCGGCAGAATTCATGCCGGATCCTACCCTGCCGAGCTACTCCGACGCCCCCGTGCTGCGCATCCGGGGCGATGCGCACCTCGCCAGTGTCGAGGTGTTCGTGCGATATGCGGGCGAGACGGCGCGCGACGCCAAGAAGCGCATCAAGGCCAACTGGTAAGGCGGCAGCTCAACCGGTATTGACGCCGACTCTCGCGCGAAGCGTGCCTCCGCTGTAGCGTAGGAAACGCGACGGCCTGCCGGAGGTGCAGCTGAGGGCGAGTACGGCCGGGCGCGAGAGGTGTTCTCCGTCACGGAGCATTGCCATGGAAGTCGCCGCACTCGACTGGCTCGCGCGATTGGGATCGCGCGCGTTCACATTCTCGCTGGTGGGCTTCGTCGCGCTGAACAGCGTCGCCTTCTTCGCGTTGTACACCACGCGCGATCGCACCCTGGTGAACCGCTGGACGGGGCGACTGCTGGCGGCGAACCTGGTGCTCGCCGGCACGGGAGTGGGTGTCCCGCTCCTCACCTCGCTGGCTCGGCTCGCCATCACGTCCGTTTCGTCCGGTGGGGCCGCCTTCGTCCCCTCGCTCGACAACTCGCGGGAGGATGACCCGATTCCCGCCGCGGCACGCCGCGGCAACCGGCCGTAGCACGAGCGTCCTGTGGCGCGGATGTGGCGTCGTGTGCCGCGACGGTGCGTCGCGCCTCAACCTTCCCGTCCCACGCCATTTCCGGTCATGCGTTCGATCTCACGTTCGCTCGTGTTGCTGCTTCTCCTGGCCGCACCTGCCTCGGCCCAGGCTACCGAGGAGACGGAAGTGCTCGCCGTCATCCACCGCCTCTTTGAAGGCATGCGGTTGGGCGATTCCTCCATGGTCCGCTCGGTCTTTCATCCCGGTGTTCGCCTCATCAGCGCCTCCAGGCGCGACGGAAAGGTCTCCATCCAGGTCGAGCCTAACGCGGACGGCTTCGCGCGCGCGGTAGGCACTCCGCATCCCGTGGTATGGAACGAACGCATCATGAATACGAAGGTGTACATCGACGGGCCCGTGGCCTCGGTATGGACCGACTACACCTTTCACGCGGGGGAGCAGTTCTCGCATTGTGGCATCGACCACTTTCTCCTCGTGAAGGAGGAAGGGCAGCCGTGGCGCATCCTGGAACTGTCGGACACGAGACGGACCACCGGATGCCCGACGTAGTGCCCGCGACGGGACGGACGCGCGCGGGTGACATGTCCCTGCGGCGTGCCGGAGCACTCGCGCTCGCATTCCTCGTTGGGTGTTCGGCCGGCGAGTCGTATCCGCGAGATTCCACTGTGGCACGCGGTCCGGGAGACGCGGCGCGTGAATTCGCGATTGCCGTGGACAAGGATCGCCCTCGACTGGCGAAGAAGGAGTGGACGCTGGTGGCGGGGGATTCCGAGGTCACACTCACGAGCTTCGCCGATGGCGATACGCTACGCCTCATCAGGGAACGCGTGAACCTGGAAGACAAGGAGCGCACCGCGTCGCGCTACTATTTCGACGGCGCGCGACTGCGCTACTTCGAGTCGGATCGCGACGTCATGACAACGGACGCTGGCGCGAAGTCCGCGGTACGAAAGGATCGGCTCGTGCTGGCGTTCGATGCGCGGGGCGCGACCGTCGAAGCAACGCACACGCGGGATGGAAAGCGCGCGCCCCTGGACAGCGTCACGGTTGACGGAGTGCAGGCCAGGTCGCGGGAAGTGGCGCGCGCATGGGCCGCTGCTCCCGCGGCGCCGAAGCCCTAGGGCTTGTCCGCACGCTTGAGCCTTCCCACGTCGGGCATGACGACGATCAACCCATCCACCATGGTGGTGTTGGAGTGTCCCGCGACCAAGTGCTCCAGGTACCGGTCAAGCGAATAGTCGAACGGGTCGCCTGGATTGGCGTCCACGATCTCGAGGTCGCTGTCGCGCATCGTGAGCTTGCCGAATTGCAGGGTGCCGCCGTGGAAGTACATGTAGTTCGTGGCGCGCGATCCCGGCCGTCCACGCGGCGTTGCCGTAGTGGAGTCCGAGGCGCCAAACCGCTGGCGCAAGCCGCCGGGCTCGACGGCGATGGATGACAGGCGTCCGCGAATGGTCGGAGGCGGGAGCATCCGGGAGGGATCGAGCAGCAGGTCATCCCCGTCGGTGCGCGCACCATGGCCCGGTTCGAGCTTCAGCAGCCCACTCATGCCTCCCAGGCTCTTCGAGAATCCCGTGACCCCGAGGCCGAGCACCCGGATGGAGGTTGGGTGCACGCGGATCATCCCGTCCTGCGTGAGCGAGGGCGTCGCCCGAATGCGAAAGGGTAACCAGACCAGCTTGTGCAGGTCTCCCCTGAGCTCCAGCTGGTCACCGTCCACGCGGGCGTGCAGCTTGCGGAGCGGAGACTTGCGATAACCGAAGACGTGCCGGTTGAGCAGCGTCGACAGGCTGGCGGTGTCGATGGAGATATCGCCCGATTCGATGGCGATGATCATCGACGCCTTGTCGTTGAGGGCCGGCGGCGCGCCGCGCCGGGTGGAGAGCACCTGGCCACGCAGGCGGTTGATGTGCAGCACGATGCCCGACTCCACGTGCATGCTGACATGCCGCATCTCGGCGTGCACCACGCTGTCGGGAGCGTTGGGCGCGGAGGTCACAGGCGCGTCCGGCGTACTCGCTGCCGCTTGCGTGGCGGCGGAGGGTGGCGGAGCACGGTCGCCGCAGGCCATCGCGAGAATAGCGCATCCTCCCCACACAATTCGTCTGCTCATGTGAATGCTTAACCGGACCGCGGAAGTCCGTTCCGGCGCGCGCCACAATAAAGAGGAGGGCAGGTCGCGTTTCGGCGACCTGCCCTCCCACCATTGCTGCGACCTACGGAAGCTGTGCCCTGCCGATGGTGTTGGCGTCGGTGCCAAACCACACCGAGCCCGTTTGTCCGTTGAACACCGCGTACCGGATGTTCAGGCCGCCGCTCGGGA
>JBDSVW010000410.1:0-9516 GCA_039927015.1 Gemmatimonadaceae bacterium
GCGCGCCGCCGACGCGGCCCAGCCGGCCGCGAAGAGCACCCCCGCCGCCAACACGAGGATGAGCGCAAGGAGCAGTCCCGCCAGCTGCCCGTTAGGCAGCGGCAGTGCGAGGGGATCGAAGCGGCCCTGCAGTGACGGCCTGGGCAACAGCTGTGCGGCCTCGTCGATGCGCATACGCACCAGCACGGCCAGGGCAGCCATCACCACGGCGAGCGCCGCCAGCGGCGCAATCATGCCCTCGTAGACCGACGTCGCACGATCGGCGTCGAGCCGCCGGATGCCGCGCAGGGCGAGCATCAGCGCGAACAGCATGGCCGCGACAATGCCGGCGGCGGGCGCCAGCACGTTCCGCCACGGTTCGGCGCGCAGCGCCACGACGCCGATAATGTCCCATTCCTCCCGGTCCTTCACGGGCACCGTCACGACACGCCGTCCCCAGCGCGCGTGTACCGTGGCGCGATCCTGTGACTCCAGCCCGCGCACCTCGCGTCCGAGATAGCGCGAGAGGTCCGTGCGCACCTGTGTCACTGGGCCGTCGCCGATGAGGATCCGCCTGGGCGACGGGGGCCGTGCGACGCCCGCGGCGCGCGCCTCCGCCACGAGTCGCGCCTCCCCGGCGGCCAGCGCGTACTCCACGCGGGCGTACGTGGCGGCCACTGTGGCGAGCGATGCCAGCGCCCAGGCGACGCAGATGAGCACCGCGGCCCACGAGGCGAGACGGCGCGGCGTGCTCATCGCAGCAGGATCTGGTCCAGCCGACGAGCCACGTCTCGGGCCACCGCCGGCACACGCTCGCCGCGAATCACTACGCGGTCGATGATGTCCGGCAGCTCCGCCTCGATCTCCCGGAAACGGGCAATGCGCGCGCCCCACGGCGCCCGGCCGCTGGGTATCTGGCGCAGGAAGGCGCGCTCGAGGCCGAGCGTGTCATGCGCGGCGAACGCCTCCTGCACTGCGGGCATGCTGGACAGTTCCAGGCCTGCGGCCAGCCGCTGGCGTTGCGCCTCCGCGCCGGCGAGGGCGCCCGCCAGCTCCACCGACAGCTTGCGATGCGGCGCATTGCGGGGCACCGCCCACGCCGACGCGAAGAGCGGCGTGACCGTCTCGGCGCCAGCCGCGTGCGGAAAGGAGACCACGCCTAACGACAACCGGCCCTGCGCCAGCTGGGCGCGGATGTTGGGGACGAGCCAATGCCCGCTGGGATACAGCGCGAGCCGCCCCGAGTAGAAGAGCCGGGTCTCGGTGCCCGACACCGCGCGAAAGGCGTTGGGCCGTGGCGCCACCCGCTGCGAGGTGACCAGGGACGTGAGGAACTCGAGCGCGTGAATGGACGCGGGGCTGTCCAGTGCGCCCGTGGCGCGACGTCCGTCGAGCGTGAGGATGTCGCCTCCGCCGCTCCAGAGCATCGCCTGCCAGGAGAAGAAGCGCCGGTCCACCGCGGTCCCCCATTGCTCCGGTACGCCGTCACCATCGCGGTCGAGGGTCAGCGCGCGAGCCGTGCGCAAAAAGTCGTCGAAGGTCCAGCCGTCGGTGGGGTACGGCAGCCGCGCCTCGTCGAAGAGCGTGCGGTTGTAGAAGTACACCATGGGCGAAAAGCCCTTCGGGAAGGCCAGCACCACGTCGCCACGCGAAAACATGGACAGTACCGTCGGATAGAACGCGTCGAGCGAGAGCCCCACGCGAGGCGCGAAGGGCGCGAGATCGAGCAACACTCCCGCCTGCGCGAACGCCGGCACGTCGATGCCGTCGAGCAGGAGCACGTTGGGCGGCGCGCCCGACGCGATGGCGGTGATGACCTTCTCCCGATACTCCGCCTGGTTGCTCACTGGCTCGTTCACGACACGCACACCGGGGTGCGCGCGCTCGAACTCCCGCACGACCGGGAGATCGAGCACGTTCTCCTGTGGCGACTGCCACGACGTCATGCGCAGCACGATGCCGTCGTCGCCCGTCCCTCCGCAGCCGATGCCGAACACGGTGAGACTCGCGGTGAGCACCACACGGCGCGCCCCCCGACGAAGTTGCGTCACGCATCGTGCCCTCACGCGCTGCCGCGCCCCGCGAGCCGTCCCGCCGCGTCGTACACCAGGGCATGCGCCCCGTGCACCGCGATCCCCACGCGCGAGCCCACGAGCGGCGCCGCCGCACCCGTCAGCCGCACCACCGCCTCGTCTCCGCTGATGAGGCGCACGTGCACGATGGTCTCGGGCCCCAGCGGTTCCACCAGCGAGACGTCACCCACTGCACCGGCCCCCGGCTCGGTGAGGGCGAGGTGCTCCGGACGCACGGCGAGGGTCGCCACCTCGGAGAGCGGCGCCACCACGGACACGCGCACCGCGCCGTCGAAGAGGGGCTTCCCGCCGTCCATCAGCACGCGCCCTGGAAAGATGTTGATGGAGGGGGCGCCGACGAAGGCGGCGACGAAGAGCGACGCGGGCGCCCGATAGACGTCGAGCGGGGGCGCCACCTGTTCCACGCGTCCCTGGTTCATGACCGTGACGCGCTGCGCCATCGTCATGGCCTCCACCTGGTCATGGGTCACGTAGATCATGGTGGTGCCCAGCGCCCGGTGCAGCCGCACGAGTTCCCCCCGCGTCCGCGACCGCACCTGTGCATCGAGGTTCGACAGCGGTTCATCGAACAGGAAGACGGCCGGTTCGCGCACGATGGCGCGGGCCAGCGCCACGCGCTGGCGCTGGCCCCCCGACAGGTGCCCGGGACGCCGGTCGAGATAGGCGCCGATGCCTAACGATTCGGCGACCCGCTCGACCCGGAGCGCCACCTCCAGCGGCGCCACCTTCCGCATGCGCAAGCCGAAGGCGATGTTCTCCCGCACCGAGAAGTGCGGGTAGAGCGCGTAGTTCTGGAAGACCATCGCGATGTCGCGATCCCTCGGTGCCAGGTCGGTCACGTCGCGATCGCCGATGATAATGCGGCCGGAGTCCGGTGTCTCGAGGCCCGCAATGAGCCGCAGCACCGTGGTCTTGCCGCAGCCCGAGGGGCCCACGAGCACCGCGAACTCCCCGTCGGCGATGTCGAGCGACACCTCGCGCACGGCCGGCGCATCGCTGTCGTAGCGCTTCGAGATGCCTTCGAGCCTAACGCGTGCCATCGTCGCCCCTCCCTGCCGCCGCAGGCTGGCGGGACGCACGCTGCTCCACCGTGACCTCGCGCCCGGGCTCCAGCGTCACGGTGCGCGCGGCTCTCCCACGTCCGAAGCGAAGGGAAAGCGGCGGGCCGTCGTCCAGGCGGACGGCGTAGCGATGCATCCCACCTCCCGCGCTCCGTCCACGGTGCGACTCCATCGCGAGCGAGAAGCGTGACTTCCCCACTCGCAGTCCATGAAGGCTCGCACCCGCCCAGTGTGCGGGCCACTGCGGATCGATGGTGCACGTTGCCGCGAGCGCGGACGGTTGCATTCCCACGACGCCCTGGATGAATGGTGAAATGAGCATCGCCGCGGACCACGCCTGGTCGGCACAGACCCCGGCCGCGGCGCCGGTGTCGCCGTCGAGCACCTCGTCGAAGGCCCCGCGCGAGCGGAGCTGCGCACAACGGGCATTGGCGAGCAGCAGCCGCCAGCCGAGCGCGCCGTCCCGCCGCGCATACGCCGCCAGCGCGGTCCATCCCGTGAAGAGCGGCCAGACGGCGCCGAAATGGTAGCCGCGGGGACGGTAACGCGCATCCTGCCGGCTGATGAGCCGCACGCCCCATGGAGTACTGAACTCGTCGGAGCCGAGGCGGGCGAGTATGTGCTGAGCACTGACGTGGCCGTCGACACCAAGGGCGATGGGAACGGCGGCGAGCGCCGTCAGTTCGCGCACGGGCGTGCCGTCCGTCCCCAGTTGCAGATAGAGCAATCCAGTGATTGGGTCGCGGAGGGAGCCCTCGAACGCTCGGCGAGCCCGACCCTCCAGTCGTGCCAGCTGGCGACGCAAGGGCTCGTCACCCATTCTCGCCGCGAGGGGTTGCAGGCGGCGCAGGGCGTCGATCCAGATGCTGGCGGTGTACGAGGTGATTGAACCACCGCCTAACGGCCCGGACTCGATCCAGCCGTGCCCGACTCCGCGATTGTCTGGCAGGCCGTTTCGATCTGCTCCATTGGCGCGCACGAAGGCGACCGCCGCACGGATCTGCGGCCAGAGCGACCGGATCGTATGCACGTCACCCGTCCATTCCGCGTACGCACAGGCGTATCGGAGGAAGAGGGGCGTGGCATCGGCGGCGTCGTAATGCGCGACCCCGCTCGCCGTGACCTCGTGCGCGACTTTCCCCGTGACGTCGGCGGTGTGGGCAAGAAACTCGAGCGTCAGTCGCGCCTCGGTGAAGAGGCCCGCCGCCAGCAGTGCGTCGCCGCACCAGCAGGCGTCGCGCCCGAAGAACCACGCGTACCCGGGCCGGGCGTCGCCCCATCCGGGTCGTGAGGAGGCGAAACCCGCCATGAGGCCCGTACCGACGCCCGGCACTCGCGCGACGAACGACGCGAGACGCGCCGCGCTCCACGTCCACGCCGTGTCGAGTTCCGGCGACGGCGTCGCAACGCCAACGACACGCAACCGGAGCCGATCCGCGTGTTCCCTTTGCTGCCGCAGCACGGCCGAGATGCAGGTGGACGGAATGGTTGCCTCGCGACACGCGAGGGGCGCCTTCGCCCACCCGCGCGATCATCACCATGCGCACGCCGACCCCGGGGGCGGAGGTAATGCGTACGCGCGGGCCATCAGGGGCATCGTGAACTTCCACGCCCGCCACGCCATCGAGCACGAGGCGTGCCTGGTACTCGCCATCTGGAGAGGTCACCAGCAGGCGCGCGCGCCCGCGTTCCTGCACCACGTCACAACGCAGCGCATGCAGCGCATCGGCCGGCATCGGCCACTGCAGTCGGAGTCGGAGGTGGAAGGAGAGCGTTGCCGAGCCGTTTGCGGCGGCGCCGAGCGGGACGAGCTGGTAGACGGCGAGCGGCTCGTCGGGCGAGACCGCCACCGTCTCACGCCATGCTCCCCTCCCCTCGTCTTCCAGCTCGCGCGTGATCGTCCCCGGCGCGACTCGCACCTCCGCCGGGCGCAACGGCGCATCATCAACGCTCACGGTGGAACCACCGGACACGATGCAGAGGGGAAACATCCATACCTCCGCCAGACCCTCGTGCTCCGTCCCGAGCGCGAGCGCCTGCCGCC
Source organism: Gemmatimonadaceae bacterium (assembly GCA_039927015.1). Taxonomy (GTDB): domain Bacteria; phylum Gemmatimonadota; class Gemmatimonadetes; order Gemmatimonadales; family Gemmatimonadaceae; genus SCN-70-22. Next base: position 5,178 of record JBDSVW010000410.1, read on the forward strand.
CGGCGAGCGAGTACGGGGCATCAGCGCGCGAGGGACCCGTGAGCTGCAGCGGGTGCGTGTCATCCGCCGGCGCCACGTCGAGGGCGCGCAACGGCAGCGTGTGCCTCGCATGGTTGGCAGCCCGCAACGGCGAGACGGGGACCGATAAAGGTTCCGCTGTCACACCGGCCGCCGGCCACCACGTGCGCACCATGTGCCGTGACGTCCGCTGCGGGTCGAGGTAGGCGAGGGCGTTGCGCACGTAACGGTCACGCTGCGCGTCGAGTCGGGAGTCGGGCGCACGGTAGTGCACGTGGGCGCCCAGGCAGAGAATGCGACCCGCCCCCACCTCGTACTCCCACGCGACCGCCGAGTGGGCATCGAGTTGCACGTACGCACGGTTGACCGCGATCACGCGCGCGGCGTGGGGCGCCCGGGCCACCATGCTTCGCACCAGTCGCGTGCCCGAGAGGCACTCCCCTTCGGTCGCCGTCCACGTGAAGGTGCCGCGCTGGAGCCCGTCGAAGAGCGGATGATCGCCCCAGCCCTGTGCCCCGCGAATGTGCGGACAATCGGGCCAGTCGCGGAAATCCGGCGGCCACAAGTCATCGTCCTGTGCGTGCCAGGGCCCGGGGGGGAACACCTGGGGGCTGTCATCGGGCGCACCGGCGGCGGCGGCGAGTGGTGTCGCGAGCAACGACAGGAGCAGGCGTCCGCCGCCCGTCACGTGCAATGCGAGCGCCTCACGCCACGCCGCCGAGAGTCCCGGCACCGCCGCCGCGGCGTGACACCACGCCACGCCGTCGCCCGGCAGCGAGGGGGGCCGGCGACCTAACGAGCAGCGCACCACGTCGTAGCCGGCCCGACGCGCCCAGCGCATGGCGGCGCGGGCACCGTCGTCGCCGCCGGCGGGCACGAGCACCAGCAGGCGCATCACAGCGGCAGCGTGATCGGCTCACCCAGGGGGGCCATGTGCAGCTGCTCGTTCGCGGTCACCGTCACGTAGCCCGAGTCGAGCCGCACGCTCAGGTCCACGCCCCGTACGCGCAGCCCCCGCACCTCGAACGCTTCCAGCTGCATCGGCAGCGGATCGATCACGATGGCGTCGTCGAGTACCCGCACGCCGCAGGCGTACTGCAGGATGAGGTCGGCCACCCACGAGTGCTGGTAGTCGTCGATGCCGCGGTATACCGAGGCGGCGCCGGTGAGGGGGTTGTAGTGCTCGAAACAGTTGGGCCGGTCGACGTCGCCCTCGTGGAACATCATGCGCACGAAGCGCTGCAGGAAGTGGCCGGCGGCCTGGCGCAGCCGCGGGCGCTCCGCCGTGCCCCACCGGCCTAACGCCTCCATGAGGTGCGAGTTGGTCATGGGCCACACGCGACCGTTCCAAGGACAGACGTGTCGCTTGCCCTTCCACTCCGCCACCGCGCTGAAGAGCGGATCGTCGAGCGCCGAGGACGGCGCGGGAAAGGACGTCCAGAAACGCTGGGGATCGAGCAGGTGACGCTCGAGGCCCGCGAGATGCTCCTCGGTGGCCAGGTCGGTGAAGTACGGATAGAAGCACACGGCCGCCGCCACCCCCGTGCGCTGTCCCGAAGCCGGATTCACGTCGGAGAACATCTGCGACTCGGCGTCCCACATCCGCTCGCGCACTGCCTGTGCCGTGCGGCTGGCGTAGACGTCCCAGAGCGTCGCCTCTGTGTCGCGCCCGCAGCGGAGCGTGAGGCGCGCCAGCGCGCGAAAGAGCGCGTAGGCGTAGACGGTGACGTCGATGCCCTTGAGGCGGATGCGGTTTTCCCAGCCGTACGTGTCGGCGTTGGGATCCACCGCCTGATAGCGGGACATGTACTCCTGGCCCGTCTCGAACTGGTCCACCACGTCGATCATGCCCGTTCCATCGGCATCGCGGGTGCGCAGCAGCCACTCCGCATGGCGGGCCATCGCCGGCAGCATCTCCGCCACGAACGCGTCGTCGGGATGGAGCGCGTCAAGCGCGAGCAGCGCGTCGCCCCAGTTGGCGTGATAGAAGTCGGTGCCCTCCAGATGATTCACATACACGCGCCCGTGGAGCGAGCCATCGGGCTTCTGGTGCTCGAAGATGGTGCGCAGCACGCCGCGGGCGTGCGCCGGATCGCCCAGCCAGCGCAATTCACGCACATGGCACTGGGCACTGTAGGTGATGGGTTCATGAAAGAACCCGATGCCCTCGCACACGGTGGGCCACTGGTAGTGGCCCGTGCCAGGCTGGATACTGTTCAGGAAGAGTCCGTACCAGCGATACCAGTAGTAGCGCTCGAGATACGGGTCGGTGCACGTGAAGTGCGGCACGCGCGCGAAGAAGTCGCGCCAGCGCCGGCGGCTCGCGCGTGCGAGCGGCATCGACGCCGAGTGCGGCGCCTCGGCCACCCCCACGCCGATGGGAGTCGGCGACGGCTTGCGCGTCCTGCGCACGACGCTGGCGCCTAACGGCGTCGGCGTGCGGCCTGCCCGCAGCGTGTCTTCCGCCGCCGTCACGCGCATGGCGAACGCTACGCTCATCTCGAGGCGGCCGGCCGGCAACGCGGTGTGCACCGCACCGTACAGGAAACCTGCCGGGGAGATGCCCTGCATGCGTACCACACGCGGCAGCGACTCCCCACGCCACAACTCCCCGAACGGAGTGAAGCGCCAGTGGGGCTGCAGGGCGCTGCGCTCGGACAGCGAGGCCGACCAGCTCGTCGCTTCCCCTACGGCCGCCAGCTCCATGCGCACGTCCAAGGGGAGGTCGCGCCGGTCCCGGAGCGTTCTCGTCAGCTGCAGCGCGCCATCCCATTGTACCGATGGCAGGACGACCGTGCTCGTGTCCTGCACGGTCCACGCGACGGCGTGCAGCGTGGCGGGCTCCGGTGCGCGCAGCAGCCACTCACTGGCGAACACCCCACCCGGGTGCACACTGCGCACCTCCGTGGCGGTCATGCCGTTCGGCAAGTCGTACTCGACGGTGAGCTCCGCGGGAGTCCATCGTCGCTCCCGGCACGCCAGCGGCAACTCCCGGCCGTTGTGGTCCAGGAAGGTGACGGTATAAAGCGGCCCCACCCCGTACTGGAAGATCGTGGCATCGTCCCAGAAACCGGGAGCATCGAGCCAGGCGGGAAATGGCGGCGCGAAGATGGTGCCGTCGCCGCAGCCGAGGTACCATTTGTCGTGGCGCGCCAGCGCCTCGATGGGATCGATCAACGTGTCGTCGGCTTCGTCAGGCGAGCCGGGCGATTTCCGCCAGGAGCTCAGTGTTCGTGCGGCGCCACCCCGGATGTTCCTCCCCGAAGGCCCAACGCAGCACGCGGGCCTTGTCGTCGAGGAAGTCGGCACGGTTCGCGTGGAAGCGCGTGACGGCACTACCGTCGGTGGACGGCAGGGTGAAGTCGGGGGCGAGGGCGCCCACGATGGGTGTCTCGAGAACTGGCGCAGCAGTCATCGGTGGAGGCGCGGGGGAATGGAGGACGCAGCGGGCGAGAAGCTAGGGCGCGGGCGCCCGCAGGAGCAAGCGGCAACACGCGGGTACTATGGAATGCGACGGACGACAAATCGCCTCCCGACGCGGAGCATCGAGAGGCGATTCGCATGGAGCGTAAGGGGTTCGAACCCTTGACCCCCGCCTTGCAAACGATGCTACAGCCCTTTAGGAAAAGCCTCTCCCAGCTAAATGCCCGTAGCAGGCCCACAGAACGTTACCTACATGCACATCAATGAGTGCCAAGGTGAGTGCCAAGATTCGTTAGGCAACTCCGCGCCAACAACTGTATCACAAAGGTTCACGACCGACGAAGTCTCGTACTGTGCTGCATAACTATTATAACCAATGGACACCACGTATGAGCACTCCAGAACTCACCGAACGCAGCAGACAGCTGATCAACACCATCGCCGAAGCCGTCGCCTTAGAAGCGGCGGGAGGAACCTGGAAGCAAAAGCACGCCGCCGCAATCGTTGGCTACTCCCCGTCCTTTCTGCGTAGCTCTGACTGTCCCAAGGGGCTTGAACAAGGAGAGGGGATAAAGGGGCGACACATCATAGTGTACATCCCGGCGGAAGTCCGAGCCTGGAAGGCAAAGCGATTTATTCGGATGGGCACATAGCATCGAGGGTGACCGGGTCCCGAAAGGGGAGCGGCGGCATGACGACGCCGAGTGGCTCGTGCTGCTGCACCGCGCGCGCACTGTTGCGGATGAACGGGCGCGACACGCTCGACTTGGCCAGCCCGAACGCTTCGGGGACCGCTTCCGCAGCCGCTTCGTACTCGCGACACGAGAGCCCGGCCAACACGCGGCGAAAGAGGCCGGTATCCCGCGCGCGCGGGGTCTGCAGGGTCGCGTAGGTCGTC
>JBDSVW010000411.1:0-4103 GCA_039927015.1 Gemmatimonadaceae bacterium
TCGGGCGGCCAGAAGCAGCGCGCCGCGCTGGCGCGTGCGCTGGCGCGCCGTCCGTCGATCGTGCTGCTGGATGACGCGTTGTCGGCGGTGGACACGCACACGGAGGACGCGATCCTTCACGGCCTGCGCGAGGAACTGCGCGGGCGCACGGCGCTCATCGCCTCACATCGCGTGAGTGCCGTCCGGGACGCCGACTGGATCATCGTGCTCGGCGACGGTCGCGTGCTCGAGGCGGGGCGTCACGCGACGCTCTTCGCCGCCCGCGGCCGGTACTGGGAGCTGCTGGCGCGCCAGCAGCTCGAGGACGCCGTGGAGGAAGGGAGTGTGCCCCTTCCTCCCGGCGGGCGTGACTAGAGCCGCTTGAGGATAAACTCGGGCGTGAACTGCTGCAGGTATGACGCGAGGATCGTGAACTGGTTCGTGATCATCAGGATGCCCACGCCGATCATCAGCACGCCAGCGCCGCGCTGCATCCACATCATTTGCCGCTTGAACTTCTGGAAGAAGCTCATGAACCGGTCCACCGCCACCGCGGCGAGGATGAACGGCACGGCGAGCCCCATGGAGTAGGCGAAGAGGAGCGCGAGCCCGCGTGACAGGTCGGCTTCCGACGACGCGTACAGGAGGATGGAGCCGAGAATGGGGCCGATGCAGGGCGTCCAGCCGGCGCCGAATGCAATCCCGACCAGCACCGTACCGAGGTAGCCGACCGGCTTGTCCGCCAGGTGCACGCGGCGTTCGCGGGCGAAGAATCCGATGTTCAGCGCGCCCACCAGGTAGAGGCCGAACACGATAATCATCGCGCCGCCCACCTTCGTGATCAGGTCGCGCTGCGAAAACATTACCCGGCCGATGACCGTCGCGGTGGCGCCCAGCGCGAGGAAGATGAGCGTGAAGCCAAGCACGAACAGCAGCCCGTGCACCAGGGCCACCCGCCGCGAGGACTGCACGTCATCGAACGACAGCCCCGTGATGAACGTGATGTAGCTCGGAATCAGAGGCAGCACGCACGGCGACAGGAAAGAGAGCAGCCCGGCGGAGAAGGCGATGAAGAGGCCGATCGAGGCGGGTTCCATGGTTTTGAGCAGACGGGAGAAGAGAAGACGAGAAGAGGAGAAGACGTGAAGACGAGGTTGGGTTCCTCATTACCCTTCCCTGTTTCCTCCTCGTTGGCAGTCGTCGCAGACGCCGTAGATCACCAGGCGGTGGCGTTGGCGGGAGTAGCCGTGCGCTTCGGCGAGCAGCGTCGTCATTCGCTCCAGGCGTTCATCGCGAAACTCCATCACCTTTCCACACACCGTGCAGAGCAGGTGCTCGTGATGCGGGGCGTCGCGGGCGGGTTCATATCGCCGGAACCCCTCGCCGAAATCGCGCTCGACGACCAGTCCGCTCTTTACCAGCAGGTCGATGGTGCGGTACACCGTGGCGAGGCCGATCCCGCTGTCGCGGCGTTCCAGTTCCATCGCCACGTCGTCGGCTGACAGGTGGTGCGTGGAACTCAGCAAAATGTCCGCGATCGCGAGCCGCTGCGCGGTCACGGGCAGGCCGTGATCGCGCAGGTAGGACGTGAACGCGTGTATTACGTCGCTGAGACCCACGCCGGGGCGTCCAGGGCGGTGCGAAGGGAGGCGGCCGAGAAGTGCTCCGGCTCGTTCTCCTCGCCGGCGCGCTTGGCCACGCCCCGTGCCACGCGTTCGACCGTGGCGAGCGGTGCATCCGCCTCGTGGGTGATCTCCATCTCCCACTTCCCCCGATCGGGCCCCTTGAAGACCAGGCGATAGCGCGCCGTGAGGATGGCGAAGCGCTTGAAGGGCAGCGCCGGTGCATCCTGCACCTCGAGCACGATCTCCTCCGCGACCGACGTCGGGAGCTCGGGCGCATACGGTGAATCATCGTCGCCGTCAGCAGCAAGCGGCGCCTCGCCGTGGGACGCACCGGCGGGAGACTCGGCGTCCGCTTGCGTCGCCGCCGCGTCCGCGATCACTTCCGCGGTTGCATCGGTGGTTTCATCGGCGTCCTTCAGCTCCACGAACTCGACCACGTCCACGTCCACGGCATCCACCACGACGGACGCGCCGCTATCGCCCACGTCGCGAGACTCCGCCTCGGCTGCGTCAGTCGACGGATCGCCCGCCGCGTCACCCTGCACTTCCGCCTCGAGCACCTCGAGCATCTCCACGGCGTCCTCAACCTCGCCCGTCACGTCGGCGGCCAGGGGCGCGTCTCCGGCGTCACCGGCGTCTCCGGCGTCTCCGGCGTCTCCGTCGTCTCCGTCATACTCCACGACTTCGGCATCGCACTCCACCGAAGTGTCGCGTGCCTCGGACGACGACGCATCGTCGTCGCCGGATGCCGCCACATCGGCGAGCACAAGGTCGGGAGTCTCCACCGCGACGACGGCCACCCCGCTCTCCACCCCTCCCTGCCGGATGGCCGGAAAGAGGCGCAGTTCCGCGATCGTCCCGCCCGTGGGGACCTTCTCGACAATGGCGTTGAGGAAGCGACGCGTGGTGTCGTTCATTGCGTCGCTCCTGCGGAGGGTGCGCTTCCGGCAGCCGCCACAGCGGCGGCGGCGCGTACATCGAGTTCCCGTTCCACGTATAGCCGGAGAATGTGCATGAAGTCCTGGGCGTTGGTGACCACGCCGAAGGCCTGGTGCGTGCCGCGGTCCTTGAGCTTGCTCACCACGAACTCCGACGAGTCGACGCAGATGGTGGGCAGCGCCCGCAGCGAGCCGTCGGCTTCCGTGACAAAGGCGGGCAACATGTTGCCGGTGGCGATCGCGTGCAGGGCGGTGGCGATCATGATCGTCATGGTGGCCTTGATGGCGTGCGCGCGCATCGCCTCCTGCGCGGCGACCGCATCGGTGATCACGCCCGGCAGCGGACCGTCATCGCGAATGGAGCCACAGAGCACGAAGGGCACGGCGTTCCGCACGCAGGCATGCATGATGCCCGACGTGATAATGCCCTGCTCCACCGCCGCAGCAATGGAGCCCGCACCGCGCACCTTGTTGATGGCGCGCATGTGGAGACCATGTCCGCCGCTGGAGGCCTGGCCCGTGCCGGTCATGCCTAACGTGGTGCCGAAGATCGCGGCCTCGATGTCGTGCACGGCGACCGCATTGCCGGCCATCAGCGCGCCCACGAAGCCGTGCGTGATGAACCACGTCATGTCCAGGCGTGCCCGCGAATGCACGAGGGCGGGTCCGGTCACCCAGATGATGTAGCCCTGGCGGTCGCGCTCGTCGATCAGCAGGGCGGCCATCTGCGCGTAGTCGATCGGCTTCTCACGTGACACCTGGCTCGTCATGAACTGGAACTCGCCGCTGTCCGCTCCCTCCTCCCGGAAGGCGTCCGCATAGACGAAGATGCCCTCGCTGCCATCTTCCTGCTGGGCCACCGCCACACGATCCCCGGCGCGCACGCGACGCCCCTCGCGAATCCAGAGCTCGCCACCGGCGTCGAGGACGAGCGCGGCGTCCATGCGCGGTTCGCGGGGCATACGCCACTCGCCCCCGACCCGCACGTACGTCGGTAGGTTCGTGGTCGAGAAGAAGCCCTCGGGGAGCACGCCATCGGTCGGCGACGCCACGAACCGGGCGTCGGGCGAGCTGGAGAACGGGGAAACGCTGAAGTCGGGGTGGGTGAATGGGGTCACCCGGGTAAGATCACCCTGTGCGGGGTGAACGAACAAGCTCGCGGTCGTGCCGGGTGGCACGCCCGTACTACATCAGGCTGACCGGGTCGCGGTCGACCACGAGGCGTTTTCCCTCGCGATTGGGGACGTCGAAGCGCTCGACGAAGTATCGCAGTGCCCTCGTGAGGTCCGAGCTGCTCTTGGCCTTCACGAGGGTGTGCCAGCGCCAGCGTTGCTTGATGCGCTCGACGGGAGATGGCGCGGGGCCGATGATGGTCAGGTCGAGCTCGGCGCGCGCGGCAACGAGGCGTCGCAGCCAGTCGGTGCCCTCCTCCGCCAGCGACGCCGCGCCCTGCTCACTGGTGGCGCTGAAGATGACGTTGGCCAGACGAATGGTCGGCGGATAGGGCGGCGATTCGCGCCCTGGCAGCTCGGCCGCGACGAAGCCGAGGTAGTCGTGCGTG
>JBDSVW010000412.1:0-3377 GCA_039927015.1 Gemmatimonadaceae bacterium
CAGCTACATGTGGGAAGACTTCGACATGCAAAGCGGCGTGTCGTTCGAATATGGCGTGGTGGCGCAGGACTGCTCTCCGGCCAACTCGGCCATGCGCACCAGCTCTGTCGTCTTGCATCCGTAAGAGGAGAATCATCCGATGACCACTCGCCTGCGCGCGCTGCGGCGCCGCCTCCGATTCCGCGCCCGTCGTGGTTCGGCTTTGATGCTGACAATGGTGTTCACCTTCGCTCTCAGCGGCCTGGCCATTTCCGCCATCTACATGACGGGAAGCTCGTCGCTGCTGTCGAAGTTATACGACCGGGAGCGCGACTACCGATACGCAGCCGAGTGGGCGTTGTCCATCGGCAAGGCGCGCATCACCACCGACACCTCCCTGGTACTGCCCGATTCGCTCTACGTGCAGCTGATGAACGGGCAGGTGGTGACCGACGCCACGGGCCAGCCGGTGCCCAAGGTGCGCGTGGACCTGTACGCGGGCGTTGGCGGTAACTCGACGGGACAGTATGGACGCTTTGTGGAACTGGTGGCCGTGGCCTACGACAACGGTGGCGCGCGCCACGTGCGGCGCCTGGAACTCCAGGCCGAGAACTTCGCCCGCTACGCGATGTTCACCGACAAGTGGTTTCCGGGCTGTTACACCACAGGCGAAATCCTTCGTGGCCGGTCGCACTCAAACCAGGGCTGGCAGTCGTGCAACAGTGCCCCGGGACCCATCTACACGGACACCGTGAGTGCGGTCACCACCATTACGGGGACGGCGCAGTATCAGTCGGTGAAGTACCCCAACGCCCCGGTCATCCCGTTCCCGAGTGTCGCCAAGCTCTCGTTCATGCCCGGGTTCGCGGCCACCGGCAACCTGAGTCTCGTCGCCAATGCCCGCACGGGGTCAACGGGTGGCTCCCGTCTGGAGTTCGTGGCCGTGGACCTAGATGGCGATGGGCAGCTGACGGGGGCGGCCGAGGGATACTTTCGGGTGTTCGACGCCTACTCGGGTGTCACGACGAACCCATGGAACACGTCATCGGCGGTGTCACCGTTCGTGCTTCTCGGCACGGATTCGTCGTTCACGCGCGGCGGCACACCGAACGCCTCCCGCTTCGACCAGCTCCTCGGGGCCGGCACCACCGTTGCCAAGAGTGTGATCGAGAACCAGTGCGGGGTGTTCTACCTCATGGGCTCCCCGTTGCGCGCGCAGTTCGTGCCGCTCATCGTGCACGACACGCTCAACGTCCGCTACAAGTGGCTCATCGACACGCTGGCAACGCCTGCGGCGGGTGTTACCCGGCCCGGCACGCGCGCCCTTGCGCTCACCTACCTCTGGAACATCAAGAACAGCAACAACAACCAGGCGACCCTACTCAAGACGGGCAATGCGTACACGTCGGGCAGTGCGCGGTGTTTCCAGGCGGGCGACCCCTACCTGATGCCGGTCGAACGTCCCGGCCTGCTCCGCACCTTCCCGGCCGCCGCCGGCCAGTCGGTGGACACGCTGCCTAACGCGTCGAAGCGCGGCGGCGAGGATACGACGTTCACCGCGGTGACGAAGACCGGGAGATGGCGGGCGTGGCCCGCATACGCCGGCTCGTTCTTCACCGGTGCCACGCGACGCCAGGCGGCCGAGGAGCAGTTCCTCTGGCCGGTGCATCGCACGCAGAACCTCTCGACCAAGGGCGTCGCCTACGTGAATGGCGACATCTACCTCAGCGGCACCTTCCGTGGACGGCTCACACTGTACGTCTCGGGGAACATCATCTTCACAGACGACCTGACGTATACCACCAATCCTGCCTCGCTGCCCATCTGCCAGAATCTCCTGGGCATCGTGACCGGCAGCAACATCTGGATTGCAGACAACGCGATCAATCGCCCCCGAAGGGTGGATGGGACCGGGACATCAAATACCCGCTTCTTCGACGACAACCAGGACTTCTTCCTGCACGCGGTCACGCTGTCCGGGGTGAGCAATCCCAACGCCACGTTCGGCGTCGAAGCGCTCGACAAGGGGCCTAGCACGAACCGGCTCTGCACCCCCGTCTCGCCGTACAGCGCGCAAACCTCCGGCGGATGCATCAACCAGGCGGGCGGCGTGATCCAGAAGCAGATCTCGGCCACCTTCGCGGGCGGCTACACCGGATTCGCCGAGAATCGCGTGAAGGACGCCTGTCTGGACGTGGACTCGCCGCCGTTCTTCCCGCTGACCGGGAGGTATCTGGACAACGAGTTCTACGAGATCGACCCGGCGCAGTTCAACGCGACCGGTGTCGCCCAGTTCTATCGCCGGCTGCAGGCCGGCACCTGATCGCCTGACGAGGGCGGGCGGCACCGCACCCTGCGCCCGCGGTGGAACGGCTGTCGCCTGATGCGGGCGAGGGGGGTACGACAAAGGAGCCGGTGGCGATTCGCCACCGGCTCCTTTGTCTATGCGTCAGGGGACTAGAAGCCTAACGACTGCTGTGCCTCGTCCCGCTTGCCCACCTGGTGGCAGGCCCGGCACCGCGCCTCGTATGAATCGGTCGCGCCCACCATGATGATGGGCGAGTCCCACGCGGCCGGCTCGCCCTGAATCAACCGTTGGTTCCGGCAGGCCGGCGCCCCGCACAACACGCAGATGGCGTGCAGCTTGTCTACCACCTCCGCGATGGCCAGCAGGCGCGGCATGGGGCCAAACGGCTCCCCACGAAAATCCGTGTCCGTGCCAGCCAGAATCACCCGGCGTCCGCGAGCCGCCAGCGACGTGGCGAGGTCGCAGATTCCGTCATCCAGGAACTGCGCCTCGTCAATCGCGACCACGTGCGCCATCGGATCGATGCGCGCCGCGATCTGTGCCGAGGAATCCGCCGGAATGGCCTCCACCGTTCGCCCATCGTGGCTCGAGACGGAGAAGAGTCCGGCGTAGCGATCGTCCAGGTGCGACTTGAACACCTGGACTCGCTTGCGCGCGATCATGGCTCGTCGCACGCGACGCATCAGTTCCTCTGTCTTCCCGCTGAACATCACGCCAGCCACCACCTCAATCCAGCCGCCGGTGAGTTGCAGCGTACTCATTACTCCTCCGGACGCCTGCGGCGCGCGTTGCGAAGGCTGTCACCACGGTTGCCCCACTCCGAAGACTCGCCGATGGCGCGCGGACCGCGTGTGTCGTCGCGCTGCATGGAGCCGCGCTGCGGACTCGTCCCCTCATCGCGACGCGGACCACGGTCGCGCGGCGGGCCGCGGAAGGCACCACGGTCTCCGCCGCGATCAGGGCCGCGATCAGAACCGCGATCGGGGCCGCGATCGGGGCCGCGATATCCACCCTCCGACGAGCTGCTGCGGTTGCGGTCGCCGCCACGGAATCCACCCCGCTCGCCACCGCCAGCATAACCGCGGCTCGG
>JBDSVW010000413.1:0-34250 GCA_039927015.1 Gemmatimonadaceae bacterium
CGATCGTAGTCCCGCGCGCGCTGCTCGGCCTCGGTGCGCCGCGCCGTGAGCTGCGCCGTAGCCTGCTGGAGGGACGCACGCGACGTCTGCGCATCGAGCGTCGCCAACACCTCGCCGCGACGGACCGCCGCGCCCTCGACCCGGGTCAACGTCAGGATCGTGCCCGAGACGAGCGGTTGCACCTGGTTCGCGAGTCGCGGCTTGATGCGCCCCGTCACGGCGAGCACTCGTACGACGTCCTCGGTTCGCGCCTCGGTCACCTCAACCAGCGGGGGGCGCGAGGCGATACCGCGGTAGCCGACGAATAGTGCGCCGGCCACCGCCAGCAGCAGGAAAATCGGAAAGAGCCGGCGCAGAGTGGGCAAGGGGAATCAGAACCATCGTTTGAGCGGACGAGCGCCCACGTCGTTTTCGAGCAGGGATTGGCGAGTCGATCGCCGCGTGCGATGGCGGGCGCCCACGGTGCTTCAACGGGCCGACTCTACCTGAAGGTTCCTTCGCGCGGTCCGAGCGCGTTGCCTGCGATAGGCGCGCATGGCGCCCCAATGAGAGGCAACGCGCGCGACGCTGGCGAACCTCTGGCGTGAGGGCATCGAGGGAGCGCAGCAGCCCCACGCCTGAGGAGTCGAGGATGAACGCGTTCCCGTCGGGGGACGCGCCGCGCACAAGCGCCGAGAAAAGGTGTGCGAGGGCCTCAGGCATGTCGGCAGGCGGTGTTGGTTGGCGGGATCACGGATTGATCTGAAAGCGTTTTGCATCATCACCCCTGACCGCGATGACGTCATCGACGACGTGCAGCCACCCCCAGCTTCGGGAGAAGTCCCCTGCAAGGAAAAGCGACGTCCCCAGCCCACCCATTGATACAGCCGCTGGTCGACTTCCTGCGCCTGGAAGCTGCAGGAGGCCTGGTGCTGATGGCCTCCGCCGTGCTGGCACTGGTCGTCGCAAACTCACCCCTCGCGGTCTACTACGCGGCGCTGCTGGATGTCCCACTTTCGGTGAGCGTCGGGTCGTTGGGCATTGCGAAGCCGTTGCTGCTGTGGATCAATGACGGCTTGATGGCGGTGTTCTTCTTCCTCGTCGGCATGGAGCTCAAGCGCGAGGTGCTGGAAGGACACTTGTCGAGCGTGCGTCAGGCGACACTGCCGGCGTTCGCCGCCGTGGGTGGCATGCTGCTGCCGGCGAGCTTGTATGCGGCATTCAACTGGAATGACGCTGTCGCGATGAATGGCTGGGCGATTCCGACGGCCACCGATATTGCCTTCGCTCTAGGCGTGCTGTCGCTGCTGGGAAACCGCGTTCCCACCGCATTGAAGGCGTTGCTGCTGAGCGTTGCCATCTTCGATGACCTGGGCGCGATCATCGTGATCGCGCTGTTCTATACCGCCCAGCTCTCCACGCTCTCGCTGGCTGTCGCCGGCGGCCTGACCCTGGCCCTCGCGGTCCTCAATCGCGCGGGCGTGACGAGACCAGCGGCGTACATCCTCATCGGCATACCGCTCTGGGTGGCAGTGCTGAAGTCCGGCGTACACGCGACGCTGGCGGGCGTCGTAATAGCGATGTTCGTCCCGTTGCGCGTGCCGGGTGAGGCGGCGTCCCCGTCATCGCAATCGCCACTGCGAGAGCTCGAGCATACGCTGCATCCCTGGGTGGCGTTTGGCATCCTGCCTGTTTTTGCGTTCGCCAATGCCGGTGTCTCGCTCGCTGGGCTCTCGCTCCGCGACACGCTGCATCCGGTGCCACTCGGTATCGTGGCTGCGTTGTTTGTTGGAAAGCAGGTCGGCGTGATGGCGCTCTGCTGGATTGCGATACGGCTGCGAATCGCCTCGCTGCCGGCGGGCGTGGGCTGGTGGCAGCTCTACGGCACGGCCCTGCTGTGCGGTATCGGCTTCACCATGAGCTTGTTCATCGCGTCGCTGGCGTTCGAGCCGGGCAGCGCGAGCTACCTCGGGCTGGAGCGACTTGGCATCCTGATTGGATCACTGCTCTGCGGGCTCGCAGGTTACGCCGTGCTTCGATTTGCCTCTGTCAGGGGAGAGAAGGCGACGTAACAACAGTTTGCAACTGGCGGAGCGATTCCGGGCACTGCAGCCGCGGCATCGCGCCGCGCGAACGTCCCGCGGCGTGACCGTGAGCCGCACAGTCGTTCTCCGCCCCTGAACTGGGTCTGCCTGTGGCGCGCGGGGAAGCGAGCCGGAGGGTTCAGCGGAGCAAGCCGCTGCCTTTCGCCGCGCGGCGCACTTTGCGATAGTAGCCGGGACCCGAACCCCGAATCGCCATGCGTTGTACCCCGATCATCCGCGCTGCCGCCCTGCTCCTCTTCACCTCGACGCTCCACGCGCAGGGTGCGCAGGGCACGCCCGCCACCCCCGATGCGGCGAAGGCCGCCGCGTCGCTCACGCTGCGCAGCATCGGCCCCGCCCTCATGGGAGGGCGCATCGCCGACGTCGCGGTGCACCCGACCAACCGATCCACATGGTACGTGGCGGCCGGATCGGGCGGACTCTGGAAGACGACCAATGGCGGCATGACATTCACCCCGATCTTCGACGACCAGCCGTCGTACTCAATCGGCGTGGTGGCGCTCGATCCCGGCAATCCCGACGTCGTGTGGGTGGGCACCGGCGAGAACGTAAGCGGACGTCACGTGGGATGGGGCGACGGTGTCTACCGCAGCCGCGATGCGGGTCGCACGTGGGAGCTCATGGGTCTGCCTAACTCACAGCACATCGGGAAGATCCTGATCGACCCACGAAAGGGTGATGTCGTGCTCGTGGCCGCCGAGGGACCGCTCTGGTCTGCGGGAGGCGATCGAGGGGTGTTACGCACGGAAGACGGCGGGAAGACGTGGACGGCGACACTCGTTATCGACGAGAATACCGGGGTCACGGACCTCGAGTTTGCACCTGACGACCCCAGCACGGTCTACGCCGCGGCGTACCAGCGCCGGCGTCACGTGGCCGGTTTCCTCTCCGGCGGCCCGGGCTCGGGCATCTACAAGTCCACCGACGGCGGAAAAAACTGGCGCAAGGTCACGACGGGACTTCCGAAGGATGACAAAGGGAAGATCGGACTCGCGGTGACGCCGGCGGACCCGACGATCGTGTATGCGACCGTCGAAGCGAGCAGCGAGGAGCGCGGCTTCTACCGCTCGCGCGATCGCGGCGAGAGTTGGGAGAAGCGCAACAGCTACATCTCCGGTGGCACGGGCCCGCACTACTACCAGGAGATCGAGGCGTCGCCCAAGGACGCGAACGTCGTGTATCAGGCTGACGTGTTCATCAACGTCACCCGTGACGGCGGCGCGACCTTCAACGTGCTCGAGACGGGCCACACGAAGCACAGCGACAATCACGCGATCTGGATCGATGCGAAGAACACCGATCACCTGCTCGTGGGCACCGACGCGGGACTGTACGAGAGCCTCGATGACGGCCGCGAGTTCCGCCACTTCCCCAACCTGCCGGTCTCGCAGTTCTACAAGGTCGCGCTGAGCAACAAGCTCCCCTTCTACGATATCCTCGGCGGCGCGCAGGACCTGGGCACGCTGCACGGTCCCTCGCGCACGCTCAACCGCGACGGCATTCGCAACCAGGACTGGTATGTGCCGATGGGGGCCGATGGCTATGGGGTCGCGATCGACCCGGTCGACGACAACATCACCTACCTGATGACGCAGCAGGGGGACCTCTATCGCACCGACCGCCGGAGCGATGAGGCGCTCGGCATCCGCCCGATGCCCAAGGAGGGTGAGGCGCCGGAACGCTGGAACTGGGACTCGCCGATCCTGATCAGCCCGCACGATCATGCGAGGATCTACTTCGCGTCGCAGCGTGTCTGGCGCAGCGACGACCGCGGGAACTCGTGGACGGCAATCAGCGGTGATCTCACGCAGGCCCGAAACCGTTACGAGCTCCCGTACTTCGGGCGCGTCTGGAGCGTCGATGCGCTGTACGATCACGGCGCCATGTCGAAGTACTCGACGATCACCACGGTGGCTGAGTCGCCGGTGACGGCCGGGGTGATCGCCGTCGGGACCGACGACGGCGTGATGCAGTTCACAGCGGACGGCGGCCGGAGCTGGAACAAGGCCGCGCCAATACCCGGGCTGCCACCGTACTCGTTCATCAACCGCGTGGAGGCGTCACTGGAGGATGCCAACACCTTCTATGTCGTGGCGGATGCGCACAAGATCGGTGATTTCGCGCCGTACGCCTTCGTGACGACCGACCGTGGCCGCACCTGGCGCTCGATATCCGGCGACTTGCCGAAGGGCACGACACTCTGGGCCATCCAGCAGGATCACGTGCGCCCGGAGCTGCTCTTCCTTGGCACGGAGTTCGGCATCTACTGGTCGCCTAACGCCGGCCAGAACTGGCACAAGCTGAGTGGCGGTGTCCCGACCATCGCGGTGCGCGATATCAAGCTGCATCGGCGTGACAATGACCTGGTCGCGGCGACCTTCGGACGCGGCTTCTACGTGCTCGACGACTATTCGCCGCTGCGTTCCATCGCCGCTGGCACGCTTGCAACTGACGGTGGTGTGCTGCCCGTCCGGGATGCATGGTGGTTCATTCCTTCTGCCGTGGCGCAGGCGCCGGGCCGGCCGACAGCGGGAAGCGACGACTACACCGCACCGAATCCACCTCACGGTGCGCTTATCACCTTCTGGCTGAAGGAGGTGCCGACTACCGCGCGTGAGGCGCGGGAAGCCACCGAGCGCACGCTACGCGATGCCGGGAAGAACGCGCCGTTCCCGGGATTCGACACGCTGCGCGCCGAGGCGACCGAGCGTGGGCCGCAGGTGTTCGTCCAGGTCCTCGACTCGGCTGGTACGCCAGTAAGGCGGCTCGACGCACCGGCAAAGTCGGGACTGCACCGCATCAACTGGAACCTGCGTGGCCCCGTGCCCGACCCGGTGGAGCTGAACACGGGAGGCTTCCGGCCGCCGTGGGCGGGCGATCCGCGCGGCCCGCTTGCGGCACCGGGTCGCTACTCCGCCGAGCTGCTGGTGGTGTCTGCGAGTGGCGTGCGACGGGTGGGCGAGCGGCAGTCGTTCACGGTGAAGCCCGTCGCGAATGCACTGCCCGCAACAGACTACGTGGCCGTCGCGGCATTCCAGCAGGAGACATCGGAACTGATGCGGCGCATCGAGGGTGTCTCGTCTGACATGGGTGCGGTGCGCGAGCGCCTGCGCTATCTGCGCGCGGCGTTCGCACAAACACCGAGGGCCGATCCCGCGCTGGCTCTTTCAATGGACTCGGTGACGACGCGCGTCGCCTCTCTGGCCGTGCGTGTCAATGGAGACCCGGCCCGGCAACGGCTCGACGAGCCAACCAGCCCGGGAATCGCGGGGCGCGTAGGCGAAGTGATTGGCGGACACTGGGACACGCGACAGGCGCCGACCGCGACGCAACGGGAGAATATCGCGATCGCGCGGTCGAGTCTTGGCGCGGTGGAGCAGGAATTGAGTACGCTGATAACCGGCGCCCTCGCACGCATCGGTGCCGCGCTCGGTGCAGCGGGGGCGCCGTGGACTCCGGGGCGCACCATCCGTTCACCGTGAGCAAACGCTGCTGCTCTCGGTGACGATGTGTCGCGCTGCGCAGCGTAATACGCGAGGTGCGCCGTGCCGCAATGACAGGCGTACGGCAACACCAACGAGAGGCACGGCGTATACTCTGAGGGTCCTGTGGTCTGATGCCGTGTGAATCTCACGTGGCGGCGCACTCCTCACTCCGTCAGAACGAGGTCGTCCCGATGGTCAGTCGTCGCGAATTTCTTGGCGTCACGGCCGGCGTCGGCGCCGCGCTCGGCGTCACGCCGCGCCTGCTCGAGGCGATGCTGCAGGGGCAGCTCATCCAGCGGGCCATCCCGTCCACGGGCGAGAAAATTCCGGTCATCGGCCTCGGCAGCTCGGCCACTTTCTCATCCGCTGCTCGCAGTGAGGACAAGAGTGCGCTGGAGGCGGTCTTCACGGCCATGGCGGAGCGTGGCGCCCGCGTGTTCGACACGGCACCGGGATACGGCGCGTCCGAGCAGGTGGCGGGCGAGATCGTGAATGAGCTGGGAATCGCGAACAAGATGTTCTGGGCCACCAAGGTCAATGTCGCTGGCCGCGGTGGCTCGAGTGCCGACCCGGCGGCGGCGCGGGCCCAGATCGAGACGTCGTTCGCCCGCTTCAAGCAGCCGAAGATCGACCTCATGCAGGTGCACAACATGGGCGATCCCGCCACGCAGCTTGCGGTCGTGCGCGAGTTCAAAAAGGCGGGACGCGTGCGCTACGTGGGCATCACGACCACCTCCTCCAACCAGTACCCGCAGCTCGTCGACGTCATGAAGAACGAGCCGCTGGACTTCATCGGCATCGATTACGCAGCCGACAATCGCGATGTGGAAGAAGTCATTCTCCCGCTGGCGGTGGAACGGAAGATTGCGGTGCTCGCCTACGCGCCGTTTGGCCGCACCAGCCTTTTTCGCCGCGCCGCCGGCAAGAGCCTGCCGGAATTCGCCGCGGAGTTCGACGCCGCTACCTGGGCACAGCTTTTCCTCAAGTTCATTCTCGCCAACCCCGCCATTACCGCGGTCACGCCGGCCACGAGCCAGGCGAAGAACATGATCGACAACATCGGGGGCGGCATGGGACGCCTGCCGACGGCCTCGCAGCGCAGGCAGATCATCGAGTTCGTGGACGCGTTGCCGGCGGGAGGGCGCTGAGCGGGAGGTTTCGCTTGGCGGAGTGAGTGCGACGAGTGCGACGAGTGCGACAGGCGGCGGCGATGGAGGCCGACGCCCGCCATGCTCGCTTCACTCGGCTCACCAACGCACTCCTCGCTCCAGCACGCCCCCACACGCTTGGCGCCGGGCGGCGTTGGAAGGGCCTGACAGGCGAGTTATGATTGGCTCGCTTGATGTATGCGAGTACCGGTGAACCTCGGCTGCAGAAGAGAACGGAATGTTCAGGCTTGCCATGGCGGTTCGAGCGGCCGGCGTTTTTCTCGTGGCCAGCGCGCTCCCAGCGTCCGCGCAGCAGGTCACGTTTGCCGCGGGAGTTGGCATCGGGTCCATTCCCCGTGCGCTGGCGCCGCTTTGCAGTGGCGAGCGGCGACTGAATGGACTCGCTGCTACCGGACGCGCGGGGGTCGTGTTGCGAGCGTTCCGGTTTGATGCGGGACTGGAGTACATCACGAGGGCCGGCCGGTACGACGCCGCATCGTGCGTGCCCCTGCCGCCCGGCGTGTTCGTGGATTCGTCCTTTGCACCTGCCGGCTTTTCGGCTGCCAGCGTCGGAGTCACGGCGTGGATACCATCGGGGAAGACGGTGGTGGCCGGCCTCGAAACGTGGTGGATCCTGGGCCACTCATCGTGGTTCGTGGGACCTGTCGTTGGCGTGCGTCATGGCCACGTGAGGCTGGAGCTTCAGGGACGGCGGCATGCGACGTCGCTCGACGAAGTCACACGTGAAATCGGACAGTCGAGCGGGCGGGAGTTGTCTCGCGAGAAGCGTTCGGAAGGCTCATGGGGTGGCGTGGTACGCGTAATGTTGTCCACGAAGTGCATCTGGCATTCGCGCTGTTGCTCGTGCGCGACTCGTAAGGCGGCTCGAGATTCACGCAAGCGTTGCGCAGCAGCGACTCCAGCCGTCTGCAGGGCAATGTCAGAAGTCCTGAACGAGTCGCTCCCTTCCATCCCGGTTGTCTCCCGGGACCGTCCTCCGCCAGCTTCGCAACGTAGCGCAAATCCTCGGCGCGCCCGGTCGCCGCCCCGGCGATAACGCGCGGCGCACCGTTCGTTCAAGGCCTCGGCGCCGTAAACCCTGCCAGCTGCCACAGCGCACGGCACGCATACATGCGCCCTCGCACGACCACCCATCGCCCGGTTCGAATGTTGTGAATGTTGACCAGCGGGTCGCGATCGAGCACGACGAGACTCGCCCACTTCCCGACTTCGATCGTGCCCGTCTCGTCCTGCAGGCCCAGCGTGGTGGCGGGTACGATGGTGGCCGCCCGGATGGCCCCCATGGGCGTGAAGCCGGCTGCGACGAAGAGCTCCAGCTCGCGCAGTAGGCTGTGACCAGGCACGCCGCCGTCCGTGCCGGCCACCACCGGCACGCCGGCCACGTGCAACGCTCGCACCATCTCCAGCCCCTGTCGCCTCGCCTCCGCCGCTCCCGCGGCGTCGATGTCGTTCCGCACACTCTCGTAGTTGAGGGCGAGCGGCGCAGCGGCACCTGTGATGCCTGGCTCGAACGACGCGATGCGGGTGCCGGGCGCGCGGCCGAGCAGTTCGTTCCACGCCAGCGTGGGCGTCACGACCGTGTGATGGCGGGCCAGCAGGTCGATCAACAGGTGAGCGTCCGGGCTCGATGCCGGCCCACGAACTGGCAGATGCTCCACGCCGTCCATCCCCGCATCGACGCCACCGCGCAGCCCCAGTGCGGTCGGAATGTGTCCCGTGACCGTCATGCCCATCGCGTGCGCGCGCTGCGTGATGGCGCGCACCACCGAGGGCGACACGCTGCCGTACAGCTTTACCTGCGAGAATCCCTGCGCGAGGAAGGAATTCACCACGGCGATGCCCTCGTCGGCGGTTGCGGCCGTCGTCGTGCCGAATGCGTTCGGCACCGCGCCGTCCACCAAGCCCGCCAGCAGCAAACGGGGGCCGATGCCGCGCGTCGTCTCCAGCGTGTCGCGCAGGGCCGTGAGAAAGGGCAACTCACCGCCCACATCGCGCACTGTGGTCACGCCCGCCGCCAGGTACGCCGGCGCCCACTCGAGCTGGCTCACATGCCCATGCATGTCCCACAGCCCGGGGATGAGCGTCTTGCCCCTCGCGTCCACCACCTGCATGCCGTCCGGAATCTCCACGTCAGCGCGCGGTCCCACCGCGGAAATGCGACCCGACTGTATGATGACGGTCGCGTCATTGAGGGGCGGACGTCCCGTTCCATCCACCACCCGTCCGCCCACGAGTGCGAAGCTGCCCTCGGCGACGGGGGGCAGCGCCTCCGCGAACTGAGCCGCGTCGGTCATACGGTCGCGCAGTGCGCTCGCTTGCAGCTGCGGCAGGGCAGCTATGAGGTCTTCCCGCACCGCCGTGAGGGGCAGGATGTGCACGCGCGTAATCACGGCGACGAATCGATCGCGCTCGTCAATCCACACCGCTTCGCGTCCCCACACAACGCCGTCCACCGCATATCGACGCGCGACCTGAGGCCGCGCATTCACCGTGATGGTATCGACACCGCGGAACAGCACGCGAATGCTCGCCGGCGCGTCGGAGGGAAGGAGCGCGATGTGGGCGGGGCGGCCATGTCGTTCCCAGTACTGCACCAGCAGCGCGCGGCCGGCGAGGGGCGCGTATCCCCGCGCCGGAAAGAAGAATGGCGGTGCGGCCAGGCGGGACGTTACACCGCCGTTCCTGACGTGCACCCGCCGACCCACAAGGCTCACTTCAGCGTCCACGCGCACGAAGCGGTAGCTGGCGCCGAGCGCACGGAAGTGGGTCGGTGTGAGGTCCGCGTTGGTCGTCAACGACGCTTCGAGCTGCACGCGGGTTCCGCGATCGACAAAGTCGAGCGACGAGGTGAGTACGCGCTCGTTCCCCTCCTGCCGCACCATGAATCGTTCGCGGCCCACCGGTCGGCCCAGCAGGTGCACGATGATGTCGCCGCTGTCGGGCAGCGGTGCTCCGATCGTGATGGCCTCGGGGACGGCGCTGACGCCGGCGGCTGCGAGGGCACTCAGCAGGCCGATCGCGAGTGCACCGCGCATGATGTCTCGTGATCGCATAGCCCTCAGCCAATGCGCGGGGAGCAGACGCTGACGCCCCAATGTTCTCCTCGTTCGGGTGGCATTGTCCAGGGAATCCTGCAGGAATGACACAGTGTAGCCCAGCGTGTGCTCGCGGAAGTCGCGCTCGCGGGGCGCGCTGCTATTTTGCGGGGACCGTGACGCCTCGCATTCCCTTGTCCTTGGTCACCGCACGCAGGAAACGACGCTCGCCCACTTCCATGATCTCTCCAGTCATCGCGCCCTCCCCCGTGTCGAGCGACGTGTCTACCGCCATCGCCGAACATGCCTCCGCATTGCAGGACTTTATGGAGACTGCACGGCGCGTGCCCGACTCCCGATGGGACGCGGCGCCGGCGGCTGGTGCGTGGTCGCCGGCACAGATAGCGGAGCATCTGCGCCTCACCTACGTCGTGGTGGGCGAGCAGCTGGCCGGCGGGGTTGGCCTTCGCGTGCGTACGCCGTGGTGGATCCGCCCGCTCATCCGCTGGCGTTTCCTCGCGGGAATCCTGCAACAGGGAAGGATTCCCGCCGGCGCCCGTGCCCCGCGCGAGATTCGCCCGGGAGACGGTCCGTTTCCGCGTGCGTCGCTGCTCGCATCATTGGCACAGGAGGCCAGGCATACGCAGGAGGCGCTGGCGAGCCGGTGGAACGACCACGGCTGCGTGATGACACACCACGTCTTCGGGGACCTCACGCCGCCGCAGGCCATGCGCTTCGCCGCCGTGCACCTCCGGCATCACGCGAAGCAGCTGGGCGCCTAACGAACGATTGCCCCGAGCATCTTTCCCAGGAACTCATCAATGGCGCCGTTCTCTATCCACCGGACGACGGCCACCAAATCCTGGTCGGGGCTCACGAAGACCAGGTTCGTCCCGTTGCCCACGTGACCGAACGACGAGGCGGGCGCACTGGGCATCCACTTCCGGTCCGTGTTCAGGAACCAGTTCATGTAGCCGTACGTCGGCTGTGGGACGGTGGGCGTGAGCGAGAGGCGCACCCACGCCTCGGAGAAGATGCGTGTGTCGCCCCACACACCACGACGCTGCGTGAGCAGCCCGAAGCGCGCCATGTCCCACGCGTTGATGAACATCCCGCCCCCCCAATGGCCGCCGCCGGAGACCACCTGCACCGGGCGTCCGTCGAGCGTAATCCACGAGTTGTCATATCCGTACCAGCGCCAGGTGCTGGACGCGCCAATCGGGCCCATGATGTAGTCGCGCAGCACCTCGGGCAGGGGACGGCGCCAGACGTTCGTGGCGGCCAGCGCGAGCACGTTGACGCGCACGTCGTTGTACTCGTAGGCCGTTCCCGGCGCCGTGCGCGCGCGCGTTGTCCACTCGGCCGAGTTCTGCGAGGGTCGGTCAGCCCACTCCGGCTTGCCCCACAGCGTCCCTTCCCAGTCGCTCGTCTGGCGCAGCATGTCGTCCCACGTGATGGTGCGATTGTGCGGCGTGTCGAAGAGCTGCAGGAACATCGGGTGACCCACCGTGCTGCCGGGCTCAGCGGGTGCCGTCAGCCGCAAGGTGTACGTCGGGGCCTGCGATTTCCACACACTATCGCGAACGGAGGCGATCATGCCCCGGTCCACCGCCAATCCGACGGTGGCGGAGAGGAAGCTCTTGGTCACGCTGTGCGTCATGTCCACGCGATCGGGCTCGCCCCAG
Source organism: Gemmatimonadaceae bacterium (assembly GCA_039927015.1). Lineage (GTDB taxonomy): Bacteria > Gemmatimonadota > Gemmatimonadetes > Gemmatimonadales > Gemmatimonadaceae > SCN-70-22. The sequence continues at coordinate 11,459 of JBDSVW010000413.1, forward strand.
CTTGCGATCACGTATCCGCCGCGCAGGATCACACCCGAGGGCTCGCCGCGGGACTTGAAGGGGCCAATGCCTTGCCCGAACGGCTCGCGACCGAAGGAGCGATAGTGGGACTCCTCCATGTCGCGCGGGGCCTTGGCATCGCTGCGGATGGCGAAGGCGATCGCGTCGGCCAGGCGCACGGAATCGAGACCCATCGCGGCGGCGGACCGGTGCTCCCACGTGGCGCCGGGTACGTACGGAACCTGTGAGCGAGTGCGCTGCGCCGGCTGCGCGGCGAGCGAGGCCACCGCGATCAGGACGGCAGGGGCGACGAGGAGAGACGGAAGCATTCGCACAATCGGGGTCCGGAAGAGAAGTGGCGGGGAAAGTACGGCCGCGCTCGAGTGTCCGGGAGTGATGTGCGCGGAGGGCCTCCAGCGGCCGTGCCAGCCCGCCACGTGTCCATCACATTCGTCCAGCCCGGGCTGCACGCTTCAGCGCGCTTGCATCGTGCGAATCAGGGTGCCTACACTGCGTCGTTGCATCTGCCCGCCGCACCATCCGCGCTCCCCAGACCTTGGCGCCACCTCATGGATCGCACTCTTACTCGCGACGATCTCCTCGCCCACTGGCTCGGCCACCGCCGCGTCACTCGCCGCACGATCGAGGCGTTTCCTGACGACAAGTCCTTCACCTCGTTCTCTGCAGGCGGCATGCGACCGTTCGCCGTGCTCGTGAACGAATTCCTCAGCATGTCCGTCCCCACGCTCACGGGGATCGTATCCGGCACGTGGCCGATGGAGCAGCAGGAGCCGCCTGCCACGCGAATGGCAGCGTTGGAGCGCTGGGACGCCGACACAACGCAGATCGAGGCACTCTGGCCCCAGATCCCCCAAGCCCGCTTGCAGGAGACCGACACAGCATTCGGACAGTGGACGATGCCGGTGTGGAGCCTCCTCTTCTACATCATCGACAACGAGATCCACCACCGCGCCCAAGCGTACGTGTACCTCCGCGCCCTCGGCGTTGAGCCTCCTCAGTTTCCAGATCGAAGCTGAGCGGCGGGCGGCATCACCTGCGCCGGCACCGCGACGCGACCGGCGTCGCGCTCCGGGACCAGCTGCCTAACGAACGCCGGAGCAAGGTCCCACGTCGTGCGCCTGCTCCTCCCACACGTCCGCTGGTGCCCAGCGTGGTCGATGGCGGGACGGACGCAGGCAACGCGCTGACGTGCTCCTCTGGTGTACGGGCTTTCGAAGCTCGCTCGATCACCTGGCCCCATTGTAACTGCGCAACGCGGACGGCGGCATTGTCATGACGGGAGGTCTCGCCACCCAGGTGGCCCGGGATTCCTGCGTGCACCTTGTCGGCTATCGCCCGAGCGCCTCGACCATCGGCGCCAATCGCGCGGGGAACGCTGCCGCGACAGCACTGGTGGCGACGTTAGGGCTGAGCGCCGACGCCCCGACGGCACCCAACCCCTGATGCACGTCGATGCCAGGATTCAGGCCGCGAGAAACTTCCGGATGTTCTCCGACTGACCCGCCCAACCGTTGCTATTCATCGTGAACGCCTTGGCGCGGCGCGACTCGGGAAGCGCATCGAAGCCCGATTCGACGATGGTAAGCTGCGTGCCGCCGCCGACGTCGTTTAGCGTGAATGAAACGAGCGTCGTGGGCTCGGAGGAATAGTCGACCCCTTCCTCGATGGCGTACGGATGCCAGCGGAAGGAGAAGAATCGCTCCGGCTCCATGGTCTCGATCCAGATCGTCAACGTCATGTGCTCGTAGTTGCGGATGTTGAGCTTCCCGCTCACCTCGGCGCCGGGCGCGAACGGCGACGAGAGCGAGACGCCGAACCAGGCGTTGAACTGCGTAACGTCGGTCAGCGCACGCCACACGCGAGCGCGCGGCGCGTCGAAGGTCACCTGCTTCTCAATGCGGTCGCTGTATGTCGTCGCGGCGGGAGTCGTGGTCATGGGAGTCCTCACTCGGAGTCTGAAGGGTTGTTCTCGGGATGGCGCAGCAGCTCCGCGAGCCGTTCGATGCGCGTATCCCAGAGGCGTTCGTACCCGCGCAGCCAGTCGTCGGCGCGCGCGAGAGGTCGTGGATCGATGCGGCAGTAGTGAATACGTCCGCGCACGGTGCGTCGCACCAGCCCGGCACGCTCGAGGGTCTGGATGTGCTTGGACGCGGCGGCGAGCGACATCTTGTGCGGCGCCGCCAGCTCTCCTACAGTCTGCTCACCCTTGGCGAGCCGGGCGAGCATCGAACGCCGTGTCTGGTCGCTGAGTGCGCGGAAGACGACGTCGAGGCGTGATTGGGTATGTTCAACCATGTGATTGAATGTAATCGGTGTCTGTTAATAGTCAACCATTTGGTTGTAAATATGGTGCCGCCTGTCTCATGCCGACGTTCGCCGGTACCCGGCAGGCGACAGGTGGTTGAGGATGGACCCGAGTGCGAGATCGCCGGCCCCGGCAATCCTCCGGAGGCGACGGTTCCTCCCGCGCTATGTTGCGGTCACGCCTATACCAACGGGCATCACTGATGCGCATTCGTCCCGCCAGCTCTCCCGCCGATCTCGACCTCGTGCGCCAGCTCTTTCTGGAGTATCAAGCGCAGCTCGGCGTGGATCTCAGCTACCAGGGGTTTGGCACGGAACTCCTCACCCTCCCCGGGGCATATGCGGCGCCCAGCGGGCGCCTGCTGCTCGCAGAAGCGCATGGCCACGTGCTGGGGTGTGCCGCGCTGCGGGACGCCGGGTCGTCGCGCGCGGAAATGAAGCGCCTCTTTGTGCGCCCGGAAGGTCGAGGGAGCGGAGTGGGGCTCGCGCTGGTCGAGCGACTGGTCGCCGAGGCGCGCGCGGCGGGCTATGCGGAACTCGTACTGGATACCCTGGCGTCAATGGGTTCGGCGCACCGGCTGTATGAACGCGCCGGCTTCGACGAGATTGCGCCGTATCACTCCACGGCGTTGCCAGGCACACGCTACTTCAGGCGTGTGCTCAACGAAACGGGCGAGCACCGTTGACGCCACATGAAGTCAGGCACACTCCCCATCCACAGGAATTCCTGAAATCAACATGACGCCTCTGTCCAATCTCCCGCGCTGGGTATTTCGAGTTGCCGCGTTCTACGGCATTCTCGTACTCCTGCCGCAATACTTTCTGGAACTCGGACTTGGGCCGGCGTTGCCCGAACCGATGCAACGTCCAGAACAGTTCTATGGTTTCGTGGGCGTGGCGTTGGTGTGGCAATTGGCATTCCTGTTGATCGCCGCGGACCCGATTCGCTACCGGCGGCTGATGCTGGTCGGGGTGCTCGAGAAGCTGGCGTTCGCTGTGCCGGTCGCCTTGCTGTTCGTGGCGGGACGTGTGGACGCAGCGGTGCTCGTCTTCGGGATGATAGACCTCATGCTGGGCCTGGCGTTCATCGCGGCATTCCGCGCGACACCGTCGTTGCCATGAGCGGTGGCGGGGTCGGACGGCACACCGCACCCCGATCAGATCTTCGCGTCTCTCTACGATAAGCCGCACCGGCCGAGCGTCTGCTCAGGCGCGTTTCGCTGCCGGCGACGTCGCGCGCATCGGTCCTCCCGCGGAGCGCGGCCTCGGCAGTGCTGCGCCTGGGTCCGCTTCAATTTTGAGCGGGCGACACCTTATTGAGCACAGGCGAGTACAACCACAGTACGAAACCAGCCTCGGCGGCGATCGTCTGTGGTGCGGCGAGGCCTGACGTCGGGCGAGGACGAAGCACCGAGGTCGCTGCAAGTCGCCGCAAGTCGCCGCAAGTCGCCGCAAGTCGCCGCGAGCCGCCGCGGGGCGCGCACTCGATCCAAAGGAGTCAGATGCAATACCTTGGTTGGCTGGCCGCCAGCGCGGCCATCTTGTCGTTCACCGAACTCGAGCGTGCCGGACGACGGGCTACGCTGCCCCGGGTGAGTGCCGGCGAAGACTCGGCCGAATCCTGCGTCGTGCCCGGTAAGCACGGAGAAACGCGGGTGCGTGTCACGAACGCCACCAGACGGGCGTGCGTGACGATCGCGCAGCTTCTCGTGCCGGACGTCCCGGACATCTCGCACGAGGATCTGAGGGCTGGCCCTCCCAGCAAGATGCCGTTCGGAGCAGATGCGGACGTGTATTGCCGGCTCAAGCCGCGCGAGGAACAGGGGGGCAGCTTGAAGTTCCGCTGCCTGCGCACCGATGCGAAGAACCAGCTCTACGACAACGACGGGACCCTGGTGCCGGCGGCGGCGAGCTTTGATGCTGACGACAACCTGCTCGACCGCCTGGGCAACAAGGTCCTGGACGAAGACGGACAAGCACTCGAGGGCGACGAGCTGCGGGTGAAGTACTTCATGGGTTCATATCCTGCGGGCCGTTACCGTGAGATGTTCACCGAGACGGTGGTGAGTCACGTGTTCTGGATGATGGGCGTGCCGGCGGATCGGGTGTACATGCCCGCCAGCGTACAATGCTTCGGCTGCAACCCGCACCCCTTCGGGCAGACGGCGCTGGTATCCCAGGAGGCACCGCAGACTTTCACGCTCGCATCGGTTGAACGACCGATCGAAGGAAAGACAATCGCCGTGCGACGCGGCAGTGGGTTCCTGCGCCTCGGTGGGAAGTACGACCACGGCTTCAGCTTCGACGAGCTCAACGAGCTGGTGTCCAGGCCCCCCGAGTCCCGGCGGGTGGAGGTCGAGGCGCACGCCATCGCACTGAACATCGTGGGCTACAACAACACGCATGCGTATCAGAACGATCTCGTGTGCCGCAGGGGCAAGTGGGACAAGCAGACTGGAGAGTGCGAGGAAGTGGTCGCCTTTGTGGCGGACCTTGGAGGCACGTTAGGCGGTGCCAAGGCCGTCGCTGGCGACGATGGGTACGTGCCCGACATGAAGAAGCATCCCCGGGGCGAGTTCCTGACGTTCTCGCAGGGCGCGGTCTTTCGCGACCCGGCCAGCTGCACCCTCCACTATCCCATCGGCCGTGTCCATCGGGTGTCCGAGGCCGCGCGCGCGATGATCGATACTCGCATCCGCGGAAGGCTCGATCGCGAGCACTTCCGCATCATCTTTGAGAAGGCGCGCATCCATCGGATGGAGAAGATCCTGGTCGATCGCGTGGCCGCTGAGCGCAAGCTGGCACCTGGGCCGACGCTCGATCGCGCCGTGCAGCACCAATGGGCAGACGAAATGCAGAAGCGAATGGATGAAATCCTGAATGCGCGGTGCCCGGCGTAGCGTCGGCGGTCAGTTGCCCCCTGCTCGCCGCGCATTGGGCGCGATGCTCGATATCGGCAGCCTGAGTCGCTCGGCGAGCGCGCTGAACCGAGCATCGTTCCGCAGTCGGTCGTACCACGGGTCGCGCAGCGGGAGCAGGAGTACGAACGGATCATTCTCACGAACCGCACGCGCGAGGCCTTCGAACAGCAGCTCCGGCGGATCGCGTTCCACTCCCGCGATCACGCGCCCAAACGCCGCGCCCGGCGCATCCTTCAATGCGGCCAGCTCAGCCTGTATCGCGTCGGCGCCGGTCGTGTCGCCGATGAGTGACAGCGAGCGCGCCAGCGCTCCGCGGAAGAAGGGAATGGGCGCCGCGGCCGCCGCCGTGCGCATGTGCTGCGAGGCCAGCACGGCGTTGCCGTCGCGCTCCGCGAGAATGCCCAGCGTGTAGGCGACAAACGGACTGCGAGGCGCGGCCACGCCGGCGCGCGCCGCCACCCGGGTAGCGCTGTCGAGCGCCCCCGCCTGCATGAGCGCGTACGCAAACTCGGCCACGATCACGGGCTCCATCGGCTCGAGATACGCCGCCCTGCCAAGCGACGTGCGGGCATCGTCGAATCTGCCGAGCGTGAGGTAGAGCTCCCCGAGATTCTGGTGCGCCGATGCGTCGTTAGGATCGAGACGCAGCGCCCCGGAGAACTCACGCTCGCTGTCTGCCCAGCGCCCGAGTCCCTTCTCCAGCAGTCCGAGGGCGACATGCGGGGCGGCAAGCAGCGAGTCGTGTGCCATGGCCCGCGACGCACTGGCACGAATGGTATCCGCGACACTCGCGCGCGAGACGTTGCTGTAGAGCGGCAAGAGCACCGCCGACTCGGCGATGCCCGCATGGGCACGTGCGAAGAGTGGGTCGCGCGCGGCGGCCTCACTGAACAGCGTCATGGCCGTACGTAGACCGCGCTCTCCTCGCTCGCGCAGCGCGAAGCGTGCGCACAGGAAGAGATCGTATGCGCAGTTGGTCGCCCGCGCGTTGCACGCTCCCCTCGACCAGCGCGGCCACGCCGGCCCGCGCCGCGAAGTCCGTCGGGGTGAACTGGGAGTCGGCAAAGGCCCGTACGGTGGATCGCGAGAGGACCCGAATCCCCTGCACCTGCGCAAGGCCTGTGGTGAGTTCGTCCGTGACGCCCGCCGAGAAGTAGGCATCGTAGTCGGGACCAATCATCTCGAAGGCGAGCACCGCGACAGCGGGAGATGCGGCGTGTGCCGGCTCGACACCCACCGCGCGCCACGCCACGATGGCTGCCACGAGCGCCGCAGCGAGGCCTCCCATCAACAGCAATCCGCGGCGCGCTCCACGCGGTTGTGGTGCGGGAAGGGGCGGCGGCGCCGGGACGTGGCGATCGGCCGTCTCGAGCAGCGACGCGAATCGCTCGGCGTCGGGCCGCGCGGACGATTCCTTGGCCAGTCCCTGCATCACCGCTTCGGACAGGGCGGACGGCGACTCGGGGAGGAGCTCCCGCAGGTCAGGTGGAAGCCTTGTCACGTGAGCCGCCATCAACTGGGACGGCGACCCGGTGAAGGGCGGGGCACCCGTGAGCAGCTCATACGCGACTGCGGCGAGCGAGTACACGTCGGAGCGCCCATCGATGTCGGGGTCCGCCGCGACCTGCTCGGGGGACATGTACGTCACGGTGCCCATCGACATCCCTGCCGACGTGAGCCCGGTCGTGGCGCCCTCGCGCACGACCTTGGCGATGCCAAAATCGGCCAGCATCGGCTCGCCCTCGGAGAGGAGGATGTTCTCCGGTTTCACGTCCCGGTGCACGACCCCCTGGCGGTGGGCGTAAGCGCGCGCGCGCGCGGACGATCTGCGGATGCTGCAACGTGGCCGACGTCGAAATTTCCTGCTGGAATCGCTCGAGGTTGACGCGCTGGCCCAGTTCGGGCGGAAGGACCTTGATTGCCACGCGACGCGCGAGGGCGCGCTCCGTGGCGACGAACACGCGCGACATTCCGCCGCCGCCGAGCTCGCGCTCGACGTCGTAGTGTTGCCCAAGGTGGTCCAGAACGCGGGCGAGCCGAATGATGGCTCGTGTCCTCGAAGGGTGTCGAGCCTTTCGCGCGAATGGCGCGCAGGGTTCCGCAGCAGGTCACCGTTGCAGTTGGCGACGAAGAGTTCCCGTCCATCCACCGGCACCAGCCTCGCCTTCAACATGAAAGCCGCTCTGCTCGGCGTGGATGACGAGGACGCCGGGCGTGGGCGCCGCGCCCATGCGCCCCGAACGCGGACTCGACCGCCGCGCTGCACCCGTCGAGATCGAGCAGTGTTGCCACCGCGAGGCACGTGAGCACGAGCGTCGATGGGAGTTCATCGGGCGCCTCGCGGAGGGGTTGCCGCCAAAACGGGTGAATGATACAGTTGAATCAATGACCGCTTCAGATGAATCATCAACACTAGGGGCATCATCGGGCCAGGCGAGGTGGCTGCTATTCCTGCACCAACTCCCTCCCACGCCCGACTACCTGCGGGTGAAGGTGCGAAGGAGGCTGCAGCGCCTGGGCGCGGTGGCGCTGCGGAACGCGGTGTACGTGCTCCCGCTTATGCCCGACGCCCTGGAGGATTTCCGGTGGCTTCGGCGCGAGATCGTGGACGCGGGAGGCGAGGCCACGCTTTGCGCGAGCGAGCTGCTCGAAGGGGTGAGCGACGCGGACATTGAGGCGCTCTTGAGCGCCGAACGGAACGCGGAGTACGATCAGGTGCTGGAGGCGGTCCGGGCGTTAGGCGCGGAACCGGCGGAGCATGACGTCGCTCGGCTTCGGCGCCAGCTGCGTCATGTGGTGGCGCGCGACTACATGGATGCCCCGGGGCGGCAGGCTGCCGAGCAGGCGGTGGCGGCCATCGACCATCCACACGCGCGCGGAGGAGCGGGCGTCCGCGTCGGTGGTGCCGCCCGTTCCGCACAACGGCGCCACCTGGGTCACGCGCCAGAATGTGTACGTCGACCGCATCGCCAGCGCGTGGCTCATCGCGCGCTTCATTGATCGGGGCGCCCTGTTCAAGTTTGTGCCCGCGAGGGGATACCAGCCGGCACCGGGTGAGCTGCGCTTCGACATGTTTGAGGGCGAGTACACCCACGAGGGCGACCGTTGCACCTTCGAGACGCTGCTGCGCCGCTTCGCCCTGGATGATGCCGCGCTCGATGCCATCGCCGGCATCGTGCATGACATCGACATGAAGGACGACAAGTTCGAGCGCGACGAGACGGACGGCGTGCAGACGGTGCTGGAGGGAATCGCCCGCGGTCTTCTCGACGACGACGCTCGCCTGACCGCCGGACGCACGGTCTTCGACGGGCTCTACGAACACTTTCGTCATCATGCCTGAGCCGCACACGCACGTCCCGTTCGGCGAAGCGGTGCGCGCGTGGACCCGCATTGCGCTGCAGAGCTTCGGCGGGCCCGCCGGCCAGATCGCGGTCATCCACCGCGTGGTGGTGGACGAGAAGAAGTGGCTGGACGAGCCGCGCTTCCTGCATGCGCTGAGCTACTGCATGCTGCTGCCGGGCCCCGAGGCGCAACAGCTCGTGACGTACACGGGGTGGTTGCTGCACGGCGTGCGCGGCGGCCTGACGGCGGGCCTGCTGTTCGTCCTCCCTGGCTTTCTCACCATTCTCGCACTCTCCGTCACCTACGCCCTCTACCAGCAGACGACGCTGGTCACGGCGCTCTTCTTCGGACTCAAGCCGGCGGTGGTGGCGATCGTGGTCGAGGCGATCGTGCGGCTCGGCAAGCGCGCGCTCACCCGCCGCTCGGATTACGCCATCGCGGCCGCGGCATTCCTCGCGATCTTCACGCTGGCGGTGCCGTTCCCGCTCATCGTCGTGGGGGCCGCATTGTTAGGCATGCTGCGCGAGGTGCTGCGCCCGGTCGCGGCGGGCGGTGCTGAGGGCGCCGCTGTCATCGTGCGACCGCGCATCGGACGTCTCCTCCGGACCACCGGGATATGGCTCCTTGTCTGGTCCGTGCCCTTCCTCATCATCATGCTCATCCCCGGCCGCAGTCCGGTGCTGCTGCAGGAAGCGATCTTCTTCAGCGAGGCCGCGCTGGTCACCTTCGGCGGCGCCTACGCGGTACTGGCCTACCTGGCACAGCAGGCGGTGCACGTCTACCACTGGCTGAGCCCCACCGAGATGCTCGATGGACTCGGACTCGCCGAGACCACGCCGGGGCCGCTCATCATGGTGGTGCAGTTCGTGGGATTCCTCGGAGCCTATCGGTCGCCGGGGGCGCTTTCTCCGCTGCTGGCGGGGGTGATCGGTTCCGTCGTCACCGTGTGGGTCACCTTCGCGCCGTGCTTTCTCTTCATCTTTGCCGGCGCGCCGTATGTGGAGTGGCTCCGCGGTCGCCGGCAGGTGCAAGCCGCGTTGCGTGGCATCATGGCCGCGGTGGTGGGCGTGGTGGTGAACCTCGCCCTCTGGTTCGCGCTGCACGTGGCGTTCGGCACCGTGGTGCGGATGCCGGCGGGTCCGCTGCAACTGTGGGTGCCCGATGTGTCCAGCGTGAGCTGGCCCGCGGTGGGAATTGCTGCGGTCGCGCTGGTGGCGGTACTCCGTTTTCGGGCTGGGTTGTTCGTCGTGCTGCTTGGGGGGGCGGCGCTGGGGTTGGCAGCAGTGCGCTTGACGCACCCGTGAGGTTCGCCTGCCTCGCGCAGGCGCGCGAGCGTGACGATCGACCCTCTCGTTCGCTCGTGAGTAACCGCAATGCAGCGGGCTAACATGGTGCATCAGCCAACCGCTGGTAGCGCTTGCTCAACACAGAGGATTCGTCGCGAGTCGCGCTCCACCTGGCGCCGTGGGTAGGTCCGCTGTTGGTGCGAATGATCTCGGGGCAGGTAGTGCTTGCCCCAGCGTCCACGGAGACTCATGCGGGAGTTCGCGGGCGTCGCCGAGGCGTATACGGCGTTGGCCGAGCACGACGCGGCTGAGCGGGATGAGAGCCGCGACGGTGAGACCAAGTCGGTGAGCCGGTCGGCTACACTCCGTGCGATCGGAGTTGGAATCGGGCGGCTGGGGCGCATTGCCGGACGGGACCATCCACGACTCGGAGTGCCTGAACGAAAGTCGCTGGTCACCTTCATGGAATGGTTGGGTCAACAACTGGTACGGGTCGCAGGGGCATAGGCGCACGCAGCGCGAAGTCGACGACGGACAGTTCCCGGATGCAAGGTCGATGCATGCGTCACAGCTGACACTCGTCGCACTGATCGTACGGGAGTACCAACCCGCCATCGACTTCTTCGTCAACGTGCTGCAGTTCGAGCTGGTTGAGGATATGCCGTCGACCACGAACGACGGCCGTCCCAAGCGGTGGGTCGTGGTGCGTCCCGCCGGCGCGGCCACCGGCATCCTGCTTGCGCGGGCCGACGGCGAGCCGCAACGTGCGGTCGTCGGCCAGCAGTTTGCCGGGCGCGTCGGCCTCTTTTTGCGCGTCGATGATTTTCAGGACAGCTACGCGCGCATGGTGGCTGCCGGCGTCAAGTTCGTTTCGTCCCCTCGGGTGGAAGCCTACGGCACGGTGGCGGTGTTCGAGGACCTCGAGGGAAACCGGTGGGATCTGCTGGGCCCGGCGTGAGAGCGGCAGCATCAGTGAATTCTTTCGAGACAGGAGGCTTCACGGTGTCCGAGCACAGCCGCCGCTAGATTGCATGGTCACGACGCGCGTTCCCGGGCAGCACGCGCATCTCCCAGCGCTTGAGCGAGGGTCGAGTATCTCCCCATGAAGATCTGCGCGGTGCAGTTGCGCCCCATCGCTGGCGACGTTGCCGCCAACACTGCCAGGCATGAGCGGTTCATTGGACGCGCTGGTGCCAACAGCGCTGACCTGGTGTTCTTCCCCGAGTTGTCGCTCACGGGCTACGAACCGCGATTGGCGACAACTCTGGCCATGCACCTTGCCGACGCGCGCCTCGACGTCTTTCAGGAGCAGAGCGACGCGCAGCACATCATCATCGGAATCGGCGTGCCGCTCTCCCACGGATCGCAGGTGCAGATCGGCATGGTTTGGTTCACGCCCGGTGCACCGCGCCGCTCCTACGCGAAGCAGCAGCTGCACGCGGATGAACTGCCGTACTTCGTACAGGGCGAAGACCAGCTTGTCCTCGAAGCGGCAGGCCACACGCTCGCTCCCGCGATCTGCTACGAATCGCTGCAATCAAGCCACGCGGCGGGCGCCGCGACCCTGGGAACGAACGTGTATCTCGCCAGCGTGGCCAAGCCCGAGCACGTGATGGCGAGGGCGTTGCGGCACTACTCCGACATCGCGCGCCAGCACGACATGTACGTGTGCTTGGCCAGTTGCGTGGGTCCCTCCGATGACTTCGTCAGCGTCGGGCAGTCTGCCGTCTGGAACCCACGCGGCGAGTTGCTGGCGCAGATGGATGGTGAGTCGGAGGGGATGGTGATGGTGGACACGGGCGACGGCACAGCCGTCACGGTATCGTGACCAGTGCGGCCTCCTCCACTCGTATGCCCGCTGGGGCAAACGGGGAGGGCACGGTTTGGAAACACGCGCCGCCGCCGGAGAGCTGAGGCGACGGAACGACGAGGGCGCAGCTCTGCCTCTCGTGCTCAGGTCGCAGCCTCCAGAAGTCGCTGCACGGGATGCCGCGCCAGAAAGGCGGCAACGCCTCGTGCAACGGGCTCCACCCGCTGAAAGTGCAGGAGGTGGGCGACCCCATCGATGACGCACTCCTCGAGCTGCGGAAAGCAGGCACGGAGCACGTCCTGTCCGTCGGCGAACAGACGCTGGGTGTCGGTGCCCCACACCGAGAGAATGGGCTGGCGGATGGCCGCGGCCTGCGCGACGCCGAAGTTCCAGGCGCTGAGCGCGGGCAGGTAGCTGGCGAAGAAGTTGTCCGCATCCTCAATGGCTCGCGCGACGCCGCCGGGAACGTGTTGCTCGACCAAATTCGAACAGGTGTCCCAGTCGAGGCTGCACACCATGCGTAGAAAGAGCACCATCGCCGTTTCGCGGTCTCCCGTCTCATAAGCAACGAGGGCGGGTGCGGCCTGCTCGAAAAATGCCGCGGCGCTCGGTACGCTCAGGAAGGGAGGCTCCAGCAACACCAGCGAGTGAACGAGCGCCGGATGGTCGACGGCCATCTGGAGCGCTATCGCGGCGCCCGTGGAGTGGCCAGCGACGTGGACCCGGTCGACACCGAGGTGCCCCATCAACGCGACGGCGTCAGACGCGTGCTGGGCGAAGCTGACGGCCGCGGATCCCCCGGCCCCGGCGCTGAGGCGGCGCTGCTGATACCTGATGAGGCGATAGCGGTCCGCAATGGAGTGCGCCGACACGAAGGGCAGGAAACTGTCGGCGATCGGGCCGGTGCTGACCAGTAGCAGCGGCTCCCCCGATCCGGTCACTTCGTACGGCAGCTCGATTCCGTCGAATGGCATCTGTTCCATGGCGCTTCCTCCACGTAGTTCTAGGGTGTGGGCGTCGGCCACGGAGCCGCGCTGCTTCCGAACGCTCGCGGCGCCTTCGACCCGCCTGACTTTGAGGCGTAACGACGCCTGTCACCGCGGGAACTTTGGCCGTTACCGGGGCCGCAACCGGGAGAGCACACCACGAAAAGCCGAAATGCGTGAGTCCTCCCACGAATCATTGATTGATCGCGCGCGCGACGCCGTTGCGTGCGGCGAATGGGCACGTGCCCACGAGCTGCTCACCGAAGCGGATGACAAGGGATCGCTGACGGCGACGGAGCTCGCGCTGCGGGCCGAAGTCGCCTACGCCTCGGGACATCTCGACGTGACGATCGACGCGTGGGAACGCGCGCATGCGCAGGGTCTTCGGGCGGGCGACAACCTCGTTGCAGCAGGGGCCGCCATTCGTGTCGCCATGCACCTGCTGTTCGATACGGCGCTCATGGCTCCGGTCCGGGGATGGATCAGTCGTACGGAGCGTCTGCTTGCCGGATGTGACAGAACGCCGGTCCACGCCTGGGTGGCGGTCGTGCACTGCTACGAACGGCTGCTGTCGGGCGACTTCGACAGTGCGCAGCGGTGCGCACGCGAGGCGATCGATATCGGCACGGAGTGCAACGCGGCCGCTGCCGCCATCGCCCGGGTCGCCGAAGCGCGCGCGCTCATCCTCGCCGGCGATGTCTCGCAGGGACTGAGGCAACTCAATGAAGCGGCGGTGGCGGCGGTGTCGGGCGAACTCGATCCGCTCTTCACCGGAATGGTCTACTGCGAGGTCGTGTGCGCATTTCAGGCGCTCGCTCAGTATGATCTGGCGGAGCAATGGACCTCGGCGATGGAGGCGTGGTGCCGCGGACAGCCCGTGGGAAGCCTGCACGGGCGCTGTCGGGTCCATCGCGCCGAGATTCTCCGCCTGCGCGGTTCCTGTCGCGAGGCGGAGCGGGAAGCGCTTTCAGCGTGCGAGGAGCTTCGGCCCTGGCTGCGTCGTGAGTTTGGGTGGCCGCTGACTGAGCTCGGCCGGATCCGCTTGCGACGAGGCGATATAACAGGGGCAGAAGAGGCGTTTCGGGCGGCGCATGAAACGGGGTGGGACCCGCAGCCAGGCCTCGCGCTCGTCCATCTGGCCAAAGGCGACGTCTCCCTTGCAACCCATTCGATCAGGCACGCGCTGTCGAGCGCTGCGCACGTCCCGTCCAAGGAGTTGCCGCCGCACACGGAACTCCGGCGCGCGCCGCTGCTGGAAGCACAGGTCGAAATCGAGCTGGCAGCCGGTAACGTGCCGTCGGCCCGAACAGCTGCCCTCGATTTGTCGCGCATCGCGGCGCAGTTCGAGAGCAAGGCACTCGTCGCCAGTGCTGCACTGGCGCTCGGCAGAGTGGCATTGGCCGAGGCACACCCGGACGCCGCCCGTCGTGAGTTCGAACACTCCGCCCATCTTTGGCAGGAGATTGGGGCGCCCTACGAGACGGCGCTCGCCCGATTGGGCCTCGCACATGCGCATCGCGCCGCCTCGAATGAGGCGCAGGCGCTGCTGGAGTTCGAGTCGGCACGCGGGGCGTTCGAGCGTCTCGGCGCCACGCGAGAAGCTGCGCAGGCCGCTAGCGCGTTGGGCGAAATGGAACGCACGACCTCTCCGCAGGGCCACCCTCATGACGGATCACACGCCGCGCGGTCCATCGGTGACAGGGCAGAACAGGTGTTCCGTCGGGAGGGCGACTACTGGTGGGTGGTATTCGACGGGGCCGAGATGCGGATACGCGATGTGAAGGGCATGCGCTACATCGCGCGGCTGCTCGCGAATCCAGGCCGCGAGTTCCACGCGCTCGACCTCGTCGCCAGTGAGCACGGCAGCGTACGGGAGATGCATGCATCGACGGCAGCGAACAGCGAGGGATATGCCTCGAGGTCCGACGCGGGCGTGCTGCTGGACTCGCAAGCCAAGGAAGCGTACCGGCGTCGCCTCGCCGAGATTGACGACGACATCGAGCAGGCGGAGGCGCTGCAGGACGGTGAGCGGTCGGCACAGGCCCAGCTCGAGCGCGAGTTCCTGATTCGAGAGCTGAGCCGCGCCGTCGGACTCGGCGGCCGCGACCGGCGGGCGGGCTCCGCCTCGGAGCGTGCGAGAGCGAGCGTGACGCGCGCCATCCGCCACGCCATGACGCGTATTGGTCAGCACCATCCATCACTTGGCGCGCACCTGGGTCACGCGATTCGTACCGGCACCTGCTGCGCCTACGTGCCCGACCCGCGAATTCGCGTCGCGTGGACGGGATGGTCATGATAGATACGGCTGAGGGCATGGCGGTCACGGTATCGTGACCACCCCCGTCGCCTGGGCCGAGCGATAGACGGCGCCATCCACCGCCTTCACGCTGCAGCTGCCGGTGAACGTGCAGAAGATTTCGTTCGGGCCGCCGGGGTCCCCCTCGCCTCCGGTCACGGTCCATTTCACCGGTGATCCCCGCCGGAAGTTCCAGAACGCGGTGAAGCCTGTCGCGGCCGAGAGGTCTGGCACGGCCACATCGTACGTACTGCCCGCCCCCAGCCATCCGCGCGTCGCCACGATGGTCATGGTCCGCGGGTCGGCGACGTCCTCCCGCAGGTACATGGAAGCTCTAGCCGTGTAGTCGGGGGAGAAGTTTCCTGTGGCGCGCACCAGCCAGGGTGTGGCACTCACACCGGGCGTGACCGACGGCGAGGTGAGCGATGGTCCGAAGGCGAGCGTTCGGCTACTGGGTTCACGCGCGAACGTGATCACAGCGCGCCGTGCGGCGGGGACGTTGGTCGTGGCGACGAGCTGGTGCAGGTCACCCGCGATCATCCTGGTGGCGGGCACGCCAAACCAGGGACGCGATGACGTAGCGTACGTCCCGGTGGCGCTGAACAGCGCGTTGAGCCCAGCCGCGGTCATGAACGTCTGTGCGGTGAAGAAGCTCTCGTTCCCCGTATTGGTGAACGTCACGGTGGCCGCCGTAGCTGGCACCCCCTCGGTCGCGAAGTTGAGCGGCGCAAGCATGCCGCCGTTCGCGGGATCGAGCCCCCGTCGCAACGCCACCGACTGCACGACGAGCGGGTTGCTCCCGCCGGCGCTGAACGACGACCGCGTCAGCATCAGGTCGAACGGCCCGGGCTGCAGGTTCAGCAGGCTCAGGCTGGTGGTGAGGGGGCCGGTGCTGCCGACGTTTGCGAGGCCCTTGCCGCTGACGGAAGGGAGCACGGCGTCGAAGGATGTGTAGCCAGTCACGGAGCCGCTTGCGGTTCGCGTCGGCACGGCGGGGTACAACACGCACTCCTGTGCGGCCTGCTCAACCACTTCCTGCGTGCTTAGGTGGTACACGGTCCAGTTGTGTCCCTCGATCAGCGGGCTCGCGCTCGTCTTCTCGCCGAGTCCGATCATCGCGATGGACGCCGTCGACTGGGTGAGGGAGAAGGAGAACGTCGTGGGCGCGGCAGGGGTGGGAGCGGCGGGGCCGTCAGGCACAATATGCCGCCAGCTGCCGTTGCCGTCGCGCACGGCGAAGAATCGCGGGACGCGACTCCCATTGCAGAACCTCCACGTCAGGGAGCCGGTGGACGGCAGCGATACGCGCAGCCGGATGGGCGCGGTCTGCTCGGCGAACCCTGGGGCGGTGACGCGGACGATGCCGCTGTACACCCCGGGCGGCGCGGCATCCAGGGCGAGGCCGAGCAGGTTCGTGGCGCTCTGGTTGGCGGCAATCGTGCTGGGCGAGGGCGCAACAAAGGCGACGGTGCCAAGGGACGACACGCTCACGGACACCGGACCCGTGAAGCCGTTGGTGCGCTGCACGCTCACGATCCCGTGGGCGCCCCATCCGCGTCCCGCCGGGAGTTCCATCTCGACAGGATCCACCGTGATGCCGAAGCCCACGGGAAGCGCGGAGGCGACGGTGACGGCGATGGCAGTGGTCTTGTCCACCGCTCCGGGCGCGCTGCCCTTCACGGTGAGCGAGTAGGACCCCGCGGGCACGGCGGCGGACACGCTCACGACGACGTTCGAGGTGGCACCCGTCGCGGGCGATGGAGTGAAGACGCCACTGATCCCGCTGGGAGGCGCCTCGAGGGACAGGGTGACCGCCCCGGCGTAGCCCGAAGAGCGGGTGATTCCGATGGCGGTCGAAGCGGACTGTCCCGGCGCGATGGAGAGCGTCGCGGGAGAGAGCGCGAGCGCGATAGTGGGCTGGAGGATCACGAGCTGTGTCGTCGCAGACTGGGTCGTGACGCCGCTGCCGCTGGCCGCAATCGTGAACGTGGCGTTCGTTGGCGCGGCCGATGTCGTGGCCGCGAGCGAGAGCTGGCTCGTCGTCTGGGTCGCGTCGAGGGTGGCGGGCGCGAATGTTCCGCTGACCCCGGCCGGAAGGCCGCTGACCGAGAGAGCAACGGAACCCGTGAAGCCACCGCCGCGCGTGATGGTGACGCCGATGGACGCGCTGCCGCCGACAATCATCGTGGTGGAGGCTGCAGCAGCCGTCAGGGTGAGCGTGCCCTGCGGCGTGGGCTGCGTTGGTGCTCCACTCTCGCCGCCCCCGCCGCTGCAGGCGCACACCAGGGCGACGCCGAGCAAGCAGCGAGCCTGACGCGTGAACGAGCTTCGGTTGGGTCGAGTCGGGATATATGGCATGACCAGGCCTCGAAAACGGGAGTTGGCAAGAACGGAGATTCGTCCTTTCCTGCTTTGCGTAAAACACGCGTCGCGCCGATCATCGAATCCCTCTGGCGCTCGGGATCTGCGCGGGCGAGCTTGGCGCAGGCTGACCCCCGTGGCTGATCCGCGGCGCCGCCAGCGAGGTCGCATCGGGGGCGGCTCGCCCTCTGCTTTCTCGGAATCCCTCCAGCCAACGCAGGCGCGACACATGGACGATCGGGCACCGAGTGAACGTGCTGACGGAGTGGCGGCGGAGCCGAACCGCGCGCTCGCGGATCGTCGTGCGCTCGACGCCCTGTTCAGCGAGACGTATGAGGAGCTGCGGCGCCTCGCGGCGTCGGTGCGGCAGGGCGACCCGAGCGCCACGCTGAGCCCCACGGCACTGGTCAATGAGGCGTGGCTCAAGCTCGCCGACTCTCCGCACGTCGCGCAGACGTCGCGGCTGCATTTCAAGCGGATCGCTGCCCGGGCCATGCGGCAGGTGCTCATCGAGGCCGCACGGCGCCGGCTGGCCGACAAGCGAGGGGGCGGAGCCGCCTTCGTCACCTTCGAGGACTCAATGGGTGAGACGGCAACCGCGGCCGATGAGCTGCTGGCGCTGGACGAGGCGCTGGCGGCACTCGCGCTGATAAGTCCACGCCAGGCGACCATGGTCGAGGCGCGCTTCTTCGGCGGACTGGACCTGCAGGAAACGGCCGAACTGCTCGAGATTTCGGAGGCGACCATCGTGCGAGACTGGCGCGCAGCGCGCGCCTGGCTGGCCACGGAGCTCCGCCGCCCTCGTTAGGAATCCCGGTCACCATCATCATGGACGCTGAGCGCTGGCAGCGAGTACAGGAGATCTTCCACGAGGCGGCCGACCTCCCTCGCGAGGCACAGGCCGCGCTGTTGTCGCGAGCGTGTGGAGCTGACGCAGTGCTGCGGGCAGAGGTGGAGGCGTTGCTGACCGGCGACGAGAATGGGGCGACCCTGGTCGATCGCGATGTCGCGCACGTGGCCCGGTCGGTGCTGCCTGACGCGGCATCGATTCCCATTCCGTCGAACAGCTTTGGCCCGTACCGACTGACGCGAGTACTCGGTGAAGGCGGCATGGGGATCGTCTACGGCGCGCATCGCGACGATCTCTCCAGCGTGGCCGCGGTCAAGATCCTGCGGGATGCGTGGCTGTCGCCCGCGCGGCGCGAGCGATTCGTCAACGAGCAGCGGACGCTGGCGCAGCTCAACCACCCGGCCATCGCCCACCTGTACGACGCGGGAACCCTGGCCGATGGGACGCCGTGGATCGCCATGGAGTACGTGGCGGGTGAGGCGCTGGGTGACCACTGCAGGCGCCGCCGTCTTGCGCTGCGTGAACGATTGCAGCTGGTGCGCGCCGTGTGTGAGGCCGTGCTCCATGCGCACCAGCACCTGGTGATCCATCGCGACCTCAAGCCGTCGAACATCCTGGTGCGCGCCGACGGGTCGGTGAAGCTGCTGGATTTCGGGATCGCCAAGCAGCTCGAGGAGGCGGGCGCGGCCGCTGAGGTCACCCGCACGGGGCTGCGACTCCTGACTCCCGCGTACGCCGCTCCTGAGCAGGTGCTCGGCCAGCGAGTAGGCGTGCACACCGACGTCTATTCGCTGGGAGTGATCCTCTACGAACTCCTGGCCGGCGCACTGCCTTTTGACCTTTCTGACAAGACGCCCCGACAGGCAGAGGCGATGATCGTCGAACAGGATCCGCCCCCTCCATCGATGCACCAGGGTGGCATCGGCATCGCGGCCACCCGCGCCGAGTGGGAAGACCTGGACGTGCTGGTGCTCACCGCGATGCACAAGGATCCGGCACGGCGTTATCGCTCCGTGGATGCCCTCGTCCGCGACATCGACAATTTTCTCTCGGGCCAGCCGCTGGACGCGCGCGCTGACACCGTCGGCTACCGGCTGGCCACGTTCGTGCGACGCAACCGACGGGCAGTATCCGCCACTGCGGCGGCGGCGCTCGCCGCGGTAGTGCTGGTGTCATTCTATACGGTGCGCCTTGCGCAGGCTCGCGACCGCGCGCTCACCGAATCCGTTCGAGCGCAGCGCATCCAGCGCTTCATGACGAACCTCTTTCAGGGGGGCGATGAAGGGTCGGGCCCGGCCGATTCGCTGCGCGTGGTGACGCTCCTGGCCGACGGCGTGGTGCAGGCGCGGGCGCTGGACCAGGAGCCGATGGTGCAGGCGGACCTGTACCAGACGCCCGGGAACATCTATCGACAGTTAGGTGAGCTTGACCGCGCCGATTCCCTCCTGACGACCGGCATGGAACAGTGGCGCCGCATTGCCGGTGATGGAAGCGCGGAAGTTGCACGCGCTTCCGTGGCCCTGGGCGACCTGCGCACCGATCAGGCCCGCTTTGACGAGGCTGAGCAGTACCTGCGTGCGGGCGTCCGTACCCTCGAGCGGGCACGCCCTTCCACCGATCCTGACGTGGCCCAGGCGCGCATAGCGCTGGGCCGCTCCCTCACGGAACGGGGAGAATACGCCCGCGCCATCGCCGAACTCGACTCTGTCGCCATCGTGTTGCGAGCGCGTGGCGCGGAATCGCCGGAGCTGCTCGACGGTCTTGGCGAGCTGGCCAGTGCGCACTTCTACGCCGGCGCGTATGACGTAGCCGATTCGCTCAATCGCGAGGTGCTTGCGATGTCGCGCCGTCTCTACGGCGATGCACATCCGCGCGTGGCGGAAGACCTGATGAACCTTGGCGCCACGGAGCAGGAGCGCGGCAATTACAAGGAATCGGAACGGTACTTTCGCGAGGCACTGTCGCGCACCGTCGCGTTTCACGGCGAGAATCACTTCCGCACTGCGGGTAACCTCGTCTACCTCGGCAGGTCGTTGCTGCTGCAGCATCGAACGCCCGAGGCGAAGGCGGCATTCGCACGATCGCTCGCTATTCGGGAGCGGGTGTTCGGCGCCTCGCACCCCAACGTCGCCAACACGCTGAACGAGATCGGCAACCTCGCGATACAGGAGGAGCGGTACGATGAAGCCACCGCCGCCTTCCTGCGGGTGCGCGACATCTATCGCCTGGTCTACCCTGGCCTGAACTACCGCACCGGGGTGGCGACGGCAAACCTCGCCGACAGTTATCTCTACAAAAAGGACTATCGCCGCGCCGAGCCGCTCTATCGCGACGCGCTCAGGCACTACATCGCGTCGCAGGGGCCGGAACACCTCAACACGGGCATCGGCTACATCAAGCTCGGACGTTGTCTCATGCGCAGTGGGCGCTTCCGCGAGGGAGAGCCGGAAACCCAGCGCGGATATGCCATAGTCGCGAAGATCGCCAGCCCCGACGTCGGCTTCCTGCAGGCCGCCCGGCTGGACCTGTCCATCATGTACGATTCGTTAGGCAACCCGACCCGTGCGACGCACTACCGAGCGGAGCGCGAGAAGTATCTGCCGAAGCCGGCGTCGCCGTAGGCACCCCCCGGAGCGCCCGACGCATGCACTCGGCGCCGGACGCTGCGAGTAGTGAGGCAGCTATTTCCCGCCTCCAAGCCCAAAGGTGACGCCGGCATTGAGCGTGGCCGCACCTGCGCCCACGTCCGCGTACATCGCGAGCCTCGGCTTGTAGAAGTACCGGACGCCAGCCCGGCCGATGAAGTAGATCCCGCTGGAGTAGTCGCCCGCGTAGTCGGTGCTCACGCTGCTGTTGCCGAGCCCGAGTCCGAGGAATGGATCGAGCTTGGGCTTGTCCTTGACCTTGAAGTGGTAGTTGGCCGTCACGCCGACGGAGAAGTAGCGGAAGTCATAGGCGCCGCCGGTGAAGTTGTCGTTGTAGTTCCAGGTGTCGAGGCTGGCCTGGAGTCCGAGCACGCCGTTGCCGAAGTCCGGGAGCGCCTTGATGGCGCGTTCGAAGCGCGCGCCGAACGCGAGGCCGGCGCTGCCGATGCCTCCAAGGCCGAGCGTGGGGCCGATGTCGGTGTAGCCGACCTTGAAGTTCCCCGATGGGGAAGTCGACTGGGCAGATGCGGCGGGTGAGGCCAGGAAACACAGGGCGACGAGGGTCGAAAGTCGGACGGGATGGCGCATGGCTCCTCCTTCTGGATGGGACGGATGTGGGGTCGGAGGGAGTCACGCCGTCGGGTGGCCGTCGCGAGCCGTGTGGTCGGCGGTGCGCTGGCATAGTGACGGCATGCTCCTGGCCACATTGCGCAAAGCGCTTCCCGATTCGGTCACGGACCTGCGCGGAAAGGCGATTCCATGAGCGCCCCGCCTCCGGCCAGGTGGACCTACGCATCTCTCGCGCCTTGGCGCGCGAACCGATATATCGAAACAGACTCCATCTCCCACCCATCCACCCAACCCAACATGACGACATCTCACGGGCGGCTCGCCGTACTCTCCGCCGCGCTGCTCCTGGGGTGCGCACCCGCCGCCCCCGACCTCGAAGCCGAGGGCCGCGCCCTTATGCAGGTCAGCCGTGACTGGTCCGACCAGGTGAAGGACGGAAAGATCGAGGAGGCACTCGCCGTCTGGGCGGACGACGCCGTCTTGATGGCTCCGGGGCTGCCGCCGCTCGAGGGCAAGGCGGCCATCAAGCAGTACGTGGAGAGCGCCATGCACCTGCCGGGCTTCGCGATTCGATGGGAGCCGACGCGCGTACACGTCGCCAGGAGTGGTGAGCTGGCCTACATGATCGAGCGCAATGAAATCACGGCTCCCAATGCGGCAGGAAAGCTCGTGACTTCGTACGGGAAGGTCGTGACCGTCTGGCGCAAGGACGCAGGCGGGACGTGGAAGAATGTCGTGGACATGTGGAACGAGGCGCCGCCGCCGGGGAGCTGAGCGACCTCCGGCCTCATTCACTCCGCAGCGCCACCTGTGAGTTGATCCGCGTGGCCCGCCGCGCCGGCAAAAAGAGCGCAAGCGTCGCGACCGCCACCAGTACGACGGGCGCCAGCACGAAGGAGGCGGCGGTCATCGCGCCGGTTCCGTACAGCACGCCGCGGATCAGCGTGAACGCGCCGGCGGCGCCCGCGATGCCAATCGCGCACCCCACCAGCACCTGGCGCAGGCCTTGTCCCATCACAAGCCGAATCACACCGCCGGAGGTGGAGCCGAGCGCCATCCGGATGCCGATCTCCCGGGTGCGCTGTCCCACCGAGTGCGCCATCACGCCGTACATCCCGATGCCGGCCAGCAGCAGGCCGATCACGCCGAACAGGCCCAGCGCTCCACCGGCAATGCGCGCGGGCATGAGCGCGATGCCCAGATGCGAGGTCATGCTCTGCAGGTTGGCCACGGGCATCTGGGCGTCGAGCGCCCCGGCCTCCGACCGGAGAGTCGCCAGCAGCAACGACGGGTCACGCCGGCTGCGCACCACGAGCTGCATCTCGTCCGACCAGCGCTGTGCCTGCGAGAAGTACATGAAGGCCGTCGGCTCCTCGCCCAGCGAAACGTATTTGCCA
>JBDSVW010000414.1:0-6759 GCA_039927015.1 Gemmatimonadaceae bacterium
ACCGGGACCATGAAGACGATGCCGGCGATCGTGAGGGCGAGGTTGAGCTGCCAGGTGTACGCGCCCACCGACCAGCCGAACGCGCCGTTCCGGTTGTGCACCACCGCCAGGTGCAGCCAGTGCGCGAATCGGGTGGGGTCCTCGGAGAGGAGCGCCTTCGCCGCCCACTTCGTGGCAAGATCGCCAGCCGCCACGAGCAACGCGATGCGGGAGAGCTGCGTCAGGGGAGGGCTGATGTGCACTTCGATCGAATCCTGGCAGACGGGTCGGAGGATCGGAGGATCGGAGAGGGAGAGGCGGCATGCGTCGAACCGAAGCGCCCTGGCCTGGGGATAAAGATCACCGCGGGGCGACGCACGCACGCTTCCCGCCTCCCTCCTACGCACGACGTGTGCCGTGGATCACCAAACCGAAGTGCATTGTATTCACCGGGGCGCGGAGGGGTCGCCCGACTCGGCGGTCGTCGCGAGCGGGCCACAAGCCGTCGCGTCGGGTCGGTCGGTGTGGTCGTTCCGCGACGCGCAAGCGTGGGCGACTGCTCACGTGCAGGAGTGCGATCAGTGAAGCGAATCCAATTTGGCCGTGATGCGCGGATTGTCAGGAAAGCGCGTGGCCAGCGCCGTCAGCACCACCACCGCCGAATCCTTCCGGCCCACCGCGACCAGCGCATCGGCGCGGAGCATGGCGGTGCTGAGTGCGAGGCGCCTGTCGTCAGGCGCAACGGCAAACGTGTCCAGTGCCGACAGGGTGGCCGCGGCATCGTGCCGGTCGCGCAGGAGCGACTCTATCGCGAGCAGGCGTACGGCGGTGTCGGCCGGAAAGCGGCGGGACATCTCCGCGAGCAACGCGGCGGCATCGGCGCCACGTCCCCCTTTCCGGTCGAGCATGGCCTGATGGTAGAGTCCCGCGAGCAGGAGTCGTGTCACATCGCGTTCGTCCCCGTCGCGAATGCCCACGCCGCCCGCGTAGTTGTATACGAGCTCACCGCCATGCTCGCTTGCCTCGTAGAGCACGACCAGCCCGACCACGCCTAACGCCGCGGCCCCGAAGCGGAGCACCTGCTGGCCGCGCCCCGCCAGTGCGAGCGCGATGAGCTCAGCCAGCGCCACGGCAAGGAAGATGTTCCGCGTCCGTTCGCCCAGCTCCTCATGTTCCTGCACGACGGCGCGCGACCCCGGCACCCGCTCCACCGGCCCGTGGGCGTCGGTGCCCGACTGCACGGCAACCACGGACGCGCCCGTGCCGAGGAGGATGAGCGTGATGGCGGCGGCGCCCGTCCATTTCCACCGGCCCGTGAGCGCCACCAGCCGCAAGGCCACGCCGACGAACAGCAGCGCGATGACGAAGTGCACGACCTGCGGATGCAGCGCGGCGATGTTGGGCATGGACGGATCGGGGCGAGGGTAGGGCCGGCACGACGTCGGAGAGTGTACCACGCGGCGCGGGCGAGTGCAGTGGGACAGCTCGCGCCCGCCCCGTTCTCATCCGGAATGTGCCGCGCGGGGCGCGGCACACGGGTGAACGCAGAACGGTCCCTCGCGTGGAAGGGACCGTTCAGACATCGGCGTGTATCCAACGGACGGGGTGGGATTCGAACCCACGGTACGCTATGAACGTACACACACTTTCCAGGCGTGCGCCTTAAACCACTCGGCCACCCGTCCCACAACTCGGAGCTTCAACGCCGCCGCCCGCGCCGTGAACGCGCGTCGAGCAGACGGCAGATGCGACGACGCGCCGGGAAGTGTCCCGACGCGTTCCCATTTCTACGGACAGGGTGGGATTCGAACCCACGGTACCGTTGCCGGTACGCCGGTTTTCGAGACCGGTTCCTTCAACCACTCGGACACCTGTCCCATCGTAGAACGCGAAGGATATTCGGTGCGAAAAGCGGAGTCAACGCACGTGGCGAGATGCCGGAGGGCAATTCACGGCGCGCCCCGCGGGGGCCGTCGCTCACGTCGCAGGTCCTTCCTCGCGGCGACGGCCGGCGAAGAATGTCCGCAGTTCCTCAGCACAGGGCCCCGCCAGCACGGCGCCCCGCACCTGCGGTCGATGGTTGAGGCGGGGATGCCGCAACAGATCGCCCACGGATCCTCCCATGCCCGCCTTGTCATCCCAAGCGCCGAAGACGACCCGCTCGAGGCGCGCGAGCACGATCGCGCCGGCGCACATGGCGCACGGTTCGAGCGTCACGTAGAGCGTGCACGATCCCAGGTGCCAGGAGCCGAGCGCGGCGGCCGCGCCCCGAATGGCCACCATTTCGGCATGTGCCGTGGGATCCTGGTCACGCAGCGTGCGGTTCGCGCCGGAGGCGATCACCTGCCCCGCCTGCACGACGATGGCTCCGACCGGCACCTCGCCCGCTCGCGACGCGTCGTGCGCGATGTCGAGTGCCGCGCGCATGAATCGTTCGTCCTCCGTCGCGGGCGCGCTGTCGACCAGTGGCTGGCGTCGGTCGCCGGTCGTCACGGGGCCACGTCGGCGTCCGCCGGTGCCGCCGGTGCCGCCGTCGCGGCTTCCTTGGTGAAGCCGAGCGCGCCGGCGCCATCCACGTCGGCCACGACGGTATCCCCATCGGCGAAGCGCCCCTCGAGCAGCGCCAGCGCCAGCGGATTCTGGAGCAGCCGCTGGATGGCGCGCTTGAGCGGGCGCGCGCCGTACGACGGGTCGTAGCCCTGGTCCGCCACCAGACGCTTCGCCTCATCCGTGAGCTGCAACGTCAGCTTCCGGTCAGCCAGCAACTCGCGGAGCTTCGCCAGCTGCAGCTCGACGATGTGCGTGATCTGGTCCCTGCCTAACGGCTTGAAGATGATCATGTCATCCACGCGATTCAGGAACTCCGGCTTGAAGTGCTGGCGCAGCGCCTTGGTGACCTCGACCTCCACTGCCTCCCAGTCGGACGCGGCGTGCTCCAGGATGTAGACCGAGCCGATGTTCGACGTCATGATGATGACGACATTGCGGAAGTCGACCGTGCGTCCCTGCGAATCGGTGAGGCGACCGTCGTCGAGAATCTGCAGCAGCACGTTGAACACATCGGGATGCGCCTTCTCGATCTCGTCGAAGAGGACGACCTGGTACGGCCGGCGCCGCACCGCTTCCGTGAGCTGTCCCCCCTCTTCGTAGCCCACGTACCCCGGCGGGGCACCGATCAGGCGCGCCACCGCGTGCTTTTCCATGTACTCCGACATGTCGATGCGCACCATGGCCGATTCGTCATCGAACAGGAACTCGGCCAGCGCCTTGGCCGTCTCCGTCTTCCCCACCCCCGTGGGACCGAGGAAGATGAACGATCCGATAGGGCGGTTCACGTCCTGGAGGCCGGCGCGCGAGCGGCGCACCGCGTGCGCCACCGCCTCCACCGCCTCCCGTTGTCCCACCACGCGACGCGCGAGTTCCTCCTCCAGTTTCGCCAGCCGCTCACGCTCGCTCTCCATCATCCGGGACACGGGAATGCCCGTCCAGCGCGACACCACCTCAGCGATGTCGTCAGCGGTGACTTCCTCCTTGAGAAAGCGGCTGCCCCCTTCGTTGTTGGAGGCCAGCTGACCCTCGACCTCGCGCATGCGCGCCTCGAGCTGCGGGATGGTGCCGTACTGGATCTCCGCCGCGCGCCCCAGGTCACCCGTTCGCGTGGCCTGCTCCGCCGCGGTCTTGGCGTGGTCGATCTCCTCCTTGATCCTGCCCACCGCGCCTAACGACTCCTTCTCGCGCTGCCACTGTGCCTTCATGCCCGCGGAGCGTTCGCGCTCCTCGGCCAGTTCGCGCTCGAGCGTCCGGCGGCGCTCCACGGCGCCCGGCTCCGTTTCCTTCACCAGCGCCTGCCGCTCGATCTCGCGCTGGACGATGCGCCGCTCCACTTCGTCAATCTCCTGGGGCATCGAGTCGATCTCGATGCGCAACCGCGACGCTGCCTCATCCATGAGGTCGATCGCTTTGTCGGGCAGGAAGCGATCGCCGATGTAGCGGTTGGAGAGCCTGGCGGCGGCGACGATGGCGCCATCGGTGATACGCACGCCGTGGTGCGCCTCGTAGCGCTCCTTGAGCCCGCGCAGGATGGCGATCGCGCTCTCGACCGACGGCTCCCCGACGAACACCGGCTGGAACCGGCGTTCCAGCGCGGGATCCTTCTCCACGTGGGTACGATACTCGTCCAATGTTGTGGCCCCGACCACCCGCAGTTCGCCGCGCGCGAGCATGGGCTTGAGCATGTTGCCAGCATCCATGGAGCCCTCAGCCTTGCCGGCACCCACGATGGTGTGCAATTCGTCGATGAACACCACGAAGAGGCCATCCGCGTCGATGATCTCCTTGAGCACCGCTTTCAGGCGTTCCTCGAACTCCCCGCGGTACTTGGCGCCCGCGATGAGCGCACCCATGTCGAGAGAGATGAGTCGCTTGTTCTTGAGGCGCTCCGGCACGTCGCCATTCACGATGCGCTGCGCGAGTCCCTCGGCGATGGCCGTCTTGCCCACTCCCGGCTCCCCGATCAGCACGGGATTGTTCTTGGTGCGGCGCGAGAGCACCTGCATAACACGGCGGATTTCCTCGTCGCGGCCGATGACCGGATCGAGCTTGCCCTTGCGCGCCTGTTCCGTGAGGTCGCGCGTGAAGCGTTGCAGCGCCTGGTACTTGTCCTCGGGCGACTGGTCGGTGACGCGATGGGAGCCGCGCACCGCAGTGAGGGCCTCGAGCAGTTCCGCCCGACCCGCGCCTCCCGCGACGAGCAGCGCCTTGCTCTCCGTGCCCTTGGTATCGGAGAGGCCGAGCAGCAGGTGCTCGGTCGAGACAAAGTCGTCTCCCAGCGTGCGCGCTTCCTCCTCTGCCCGGTCGACGATCTGGTTCATTTCCCGCGAGAGCGAGGGCTGCGCGTCCGTCTGCTTCGGGTAGCGCCCCATCTCGCGCTCCACGCCTTCGCGGAGTTTGGGCACGCTCACGCCGATCTTCTGGAGGATGGGCACGACGATGCCTTCGTCCTGCCCGAGCAGCGCGTGCAACAGGTGGAGGTCGTACACCAGCGGATTCCCGTTGCGCCTGGCGAGCGTCAGGGCATCGTTGAGCGCTTCGGTGGACTTGATCGTGAGACGATCGGCGTTGATCATGGGGCGCGCTGCGGAGTGGGATGAGGGCCGGCTGGCACGCGAGGCGGTGCCGCCTGCAATCTATCGCAACCATGAGGGCCACAGTGATGCCGTCCCGGAAGCGCCGGAATGGCGGAGCGCGCTACGCGGCCGACGCCGCCGCGTCTCGCGGTGCTGCCGCAGTGGCGGGCACGGGGCGGGACGACGCAAACGAAAGCCGCGGCGCCTTCGTTAGGCGCCGCGGCTTCCCGGGACGGTGATCCCGTTCGTACACTCACTTCATCACGATCATCTTCCGGAATATCGCCTTGCCATCAACCTCGAGGCGATACATGTACACACCAGACGCCACCTCGCGCCCATTTGCCTGGTACATCCCATCCCAATATGCGGTGTACTCCCCGCACGTCAGTAGCACTCCATTCAGCGGTTGCCCGCCCGCCACACCCGCCGAACCGCCCTGAAGTACGGGAGCCGACACGAGTTGAGCGAGCACATTGTAGATCTTCAACGACACGCGGTACTGCCGACTTGGATCGCTACAGTTCGGAGCCCCGCCAACCGAAAACGGGATTGTCGTCTCCGGATTGAAAGGGTTGGGATAGTTCTGCCCCAGCGTGGACCCTGACACCGGATCTCGATTCGATTGTTGTGTTGCCTGGGCCGCTGTGGTACGTGCATCCGACGCGCAGAGAGCGAGCACCACCAGCAGTGCCGCCCACCAATGTTTCATCTGCGTTCTCCACTCTGACAACGAAGAGGTACCTCTGCTAACTCCTGATGGCGGTTAGATTTCTAACAATGCCGCGAACATAGGAAACGGGAAACCCCGTGTCAAGAAATGCACGATCCCGCTTACCGCCCCAGTACCCTGCCGTGCTCGACGCGTTCCGTGACGCGCTGCCGGTCGCAGTATTCGAGAAACGGAATCAGGTACTTCCGCGACATCCCCAGAAGCTCTCGCAGCTCGGCCGGTGAGTGGGCCTGACCGCGCGTCATTCCAGCCTGCAACCTGCGGACCATGTTTCCGACCACGTCGGTCGCGTAGTACCGATCGGGCTCCACCTGTGTGACGAGCCCTGCTCGCTCAAGGATACGCAGGAGGGGTACCGGATCGTTCCCGCTGCGCTCGCTTCGGAGCTCGGACACCGAGGGCGGTTCGCCCCCTGACGTTTCGAGCCGGCTCAGGAGCCAGACCTTGTGCTCCTCTGCGGTCGCCGAGAGCGCGGGCTTCCAACCGTGTTGGCACACACCAGCCGCACCCTGCTCCACCCTGCCTCCTGCCACGGCGCGCAGCAGGCTTTCCTGCACCAGCGGCTCCCCGAACGCCAGCGCTGACCGCAGCCACGCCACCGGCACCCACTCCTCAAGGGGGTGCTCCGCGTGGTAAGTCACCAGCAGGGCCTCCAATCGTTGCACGCTGCTGGCAAGAAAGTTTGCCTGAAAGAGGCGCCCCCCCACCCGCGCGTAACTGCCGTCGCGCGCCACCGCGTCGGCGCACGCCTGGACGGGCAGCCCCAGCCGGACCGGCAACGAAGCCTCAGCGAGGCCATCGCCTCCGGCCTCCTCCACGAGCAGGGCCAGCCTGGCGGCCGCCGAGAGTCCCGGGGCCCACGGCTTCGCGCGCCGTCGCGGGGGCGCGGGATCGAGGACAACGCCTCCGCCGATGGTGGCG
>JBDSVW010000415.1:0-6500 GCA_039927015.1 Gemmatimonadaceae bacterium
CTCGCTCCGTGATATCCTGCGCGTGGGTAATGCGCGCCGCCCGCCCGCCGAACGTGATGGATTGGGAGCTCACTTCGACGAGAAAAACCGTTTCATCCTTCCGCCGATGCCGGTACGCCTGCAACACCCGGGGCCCGGTCGATTTCTCGGACAGCACTTCCTTCACCTGCTCGACGTCCTCCGGAGGACGGATGTCAATGAGGGTGCGCGCGAGAAACTCCTTCTCAGTGAAACCATACTGCGCCACGGCGGCGTCGTTCACCGCCAGGATCTGCTTCGTCTCCACGTCGTGCACGAGCAGCGGAAAGGGACTCGCGCGAAAGAGATCGCGATAACGCGCCTCCGACTCCGCCAGCGCCGTCGTGGCCGTCTCGCGCAGCGCCAGCTCCCGCTCCAGCGCCTCGACCAGCTGTGCGGTTTGCAGCGCGAACGCCGAGCGCTGCGCGACCTCGTCCACCAGCGCCGCGTCGGCGGGTACGAAGCGGCGCACTCCGTTGGCGCGTCCGACGTGCAGTGAGCCCAGTCGCGTCCCATGCGCGCGCAACGGCGCGAAGATCATGGAGAGCGGAATCTGGGAGGCAATGAGCTCGGTGACTTCCGGCTCGGCGGGCGTCCACGGCAGCTGCGCGATGTCATCAATCTCGACGATGACCGCTCCCTCCCGATTATCGAGCAGCCCTTGGACGAAGTCGGCAAAGCTCCGCGAAGGAAGGGCTCGAACTTCGTCGGTTGCCTTCCGTCGGCCCTCGAAGGCGAGCGAGGCCGCGTTGATGCGGCGAAGGTTGCCCCCCTCGTCGATCACGTCCACTGCACACCAATCGGCGAATGCCGGCACGAACAGGTTCACCACTCCCTGGAGGGTGGCCTCGCTGTCCCTGCCCGCCTCGAACAGGGAGCTCATTCTGGCCAGCAACGCTGGCCGTTCGGGACCGATGGCTCCCGGATCGGATGCGGCGTCTGTCATTCGGTCGGCGCTGGAAACATGAACCTCGATGGCGTGCACGAGAATATTCCAATCTGAATATGGGTCGCGGTCGGGAGCCTAGCCACGCTTAGGGCCTTCGGGTCCTCGGGCCGTCCGGCGCCCCCCCATCGTTTACCTTCCCCCCAACTCGTCTTCTCGTCTTCTCGTCTCCCGTCTTCTCGACCTCGTCCCATGGCTCCCCAATTCATCTACGTCATGAAGGCGCTCACGAAAGTGGTGCCGCCTTCACGAGTTATCCTGAACGATATCTGGCTCTCCTTCTACCCCGGCGCCAAGATCGGCGTGCTCGGCTCCAACGGCGCGGGGAAGTCGTCACTCCTGCGCATCATGGCGGGGGTGGACAAGGACTGGAACGGGGAGGCGTGGGCCGCCCAGGGCACCAAGGTCGGCTACCTGCCGCAGGAGCCACAGCTGGACGCGTCGCTCGACGTGCTGGGCAACGTGGAGCTGGCCGTGAAGTCGCAGCGCGACCTGCTCAATCGCTTTAACGAGATCTCCATGCTCTTCGCGGAGCCCATGGATGAGTCGGCGATGCAGAAACTGCTCGACGAGCAGGCCAAGGTGCAGGACCAGATCGACCACCTCGACCTCTGGAACCTCGACAACAAGATCGAGGTCGCGATGGATGCGCTGCGCCTGCCGCCCGGGGACGCGGACGTTTCCACGCTCTCGGGCGGCGAGAAGCGCCGCGTGGCACTCTGCCGCGTGCTGCTCGAACAGCCGGACATGCTCCTGCTCGACGAACCCACCAACCACCTCGATGCAGAGAGCGTCGCGTGGCTGGAGCACTTCCTCGCTGACTTCGCCGGGACCGTGGTTGCCATCACGCACGATCGCTACTTCCTCGACAACGTCGCGCAGTGGATCCTCGAGCTCGATCGCGGCAGCGGCTTCCCGTATGAAGGCAACTATTCCAGCTGGCTGGAACAGAAGCAGATGCGCATGAAGCAGGAGGAGAAGACAGCCAGCGCGCGCCAGAAGACCCTCGAGCGTGAGCTGGAGTGGGTGCGCATGGGGGCCAAGGCCCGTCAGGCGAAGAGCAAGGCCCGCATCCAGAAGTACGAGGAACTGGCGAGCGAACAACAGCAGGAGCGGGTGACACAGAACGAAATCGTCATTCCCCCCGCGCCCCGACTTGGCAACGACGTCGTCAACGCCAACAAGCTCAAGAAGTCGTTCGGTGACAAGCTGCTGTTCGAGAACGTGAGCTTTAGCCTCCCGCGCGGTGGCATCGTGGGCATCATCGGGCCGAATGGAGCGGGCAAGACGACGCTCTTCAAGATGATCACGGGCCACGAGAGTCCCGACGAGGGCACGCTCAAGGTCGGGGAGACGGTGCAGATCTCGTACGGCGACCAGACGCGCACGCTGGACGGCGCGCGGACGGTGTGGGACGAGATCTCCGGCGGACGCGAGATGATCCCGGTCGGACGCAAGGAGATGAACTCCCGCGCCTACGTGGGATCGTTCGGCTTCAAGGGTAGCGACCAGCAGAAGCTGGTGGCCAACATGTCCGGCGGGGAACGCAATCGCTTGCACCTGGCCAAGACGCTGATGACCGGCGGTAACCTGCTCCTGCTCGACGAACCGACGAACGACCTGGACGTGGATACGCTGCGCGCGCTGGAAGTGGCGTTGCTCGATTACGCCGGCTGCGCCGTGGTCATTTCCCATGATCGCTGGTTCCTCGACCGTGTGGCCACGCACATCCTGGCCTTCGAGGGTAACTCCGACGTGGTCTGGTTCGAAGGCAACTACAACGCCTACATCGAGGACCTGAAGAAGCGGAAGGGTCCCGATGCCGACCAGCCGCATCGCATCGCGTACCGCAAGCTCGTGCGCGGTTAGGACGGACCGCAGTGCGCCAGGGCGCGTGGCTTCGTTGCCGCGCGCCCGGTGCTTCTTCTCGTCATCCCGGCTTCGAATTCGTCTTGTCCAGCGCCGCGCGCAGCACGCGCGCGAGGCTGGCGGCGTCGTCGTTCGCCCAGAAGTGCATGAAGAAGAGCCGCGGCTCTTCGCCGAGCAGGTGATTGTGCAGCGCGGTCACTTCAATGCCGCCGTCGCGCAGCGTTCGAATGACGGCGTTCACCTCCGATGCGGTGAGCACGAAGTCGCCCGTGATGGCCGCCTTCCCTCCGCCGGTCGGCTGGAAGTTGATCGCCGTGCCGAGGCCCATCGCGGGCGGAATCTCGAAAGATCCCTCGTGAATGGATTCCACGCGCGGCACGCTCACCTGGTACACCCCGCCATTGACGCGCCCTGCGCGCCCGAGCGTGCTCGCGATGAGCGCGGTATCGAGCTCGATGGCGACGGGGGCTGGGGCGGGAGACGAGGGCGACGCTGCGGGCGCTTTGCTGAGCGCGATCGCATCACGCAGCGTTTCCGCGACCTTCATGGCGTCGCCGTAGGCGTGCACGTGCATGTAGTACACACGCGGCGTCTCGTGCAGGAGATGATGGTGCACCGCGGTCTGTTCTATGCCGCCTTCCTGCAGGCGCTTCATCACGGGCGCCACCTCGTCGTCCAGCAGCACCAGGTCGCCCATGGCCATCACGTTGCGGCCGGAACCCTTCATCGCGACCCAGCCGCCGAGGGCAAACGCCGTCTTGATTTGCACCTGACCGACCGTCACCCGCAGGTCGCTGCGCGGGATGCTGAAGCGATGCACGTCCCCCGGCTGCACGGCGGATTCTCTTCCCATGGCCTGCGTCACGGCGTTCCAGTCCACCGAATCCGCCATCGTGGTCATGGCAGTGTTCGCGTGCAGCGAGGCGCTATCGGCGATTTCCGGGCGCACTTCGCCCGATGGCTGGCAGGCGATGGCGAAGAACGACGCGATGGTGGGGAGCAGGGTACGCATTTGTCGAGATGGACGAGTGTGACGGAAGTCGATCGATGCTACTGGTACCCTGCAGCTCGAGGAGCGCTCCGCGCCCGCGCCCCGCGCCCGCGCCCCGCGCCCCGTCATGGCACGCACGCCAGCGCCTCGCTGTTGAAGTAGGTCATCACCGCCT
Organism: Gemmatimonadaceae bacterium; assembly: GCA_039927015.1. Lineage (GTDB taxonomy): Bacteria > Gemmatimonadota > Gemmatimonadetes > Gemmatimonadales > Gemmatimonadaceae > SCN-70-22. The sequence continues at coordinate 4,000 of JBDSVW010000415.1, forward strand.
GCCGCTGCGCCTCCGTGGTGGCCAGGCGCCTGGCGCGGTGCAGCGGATTGCACGCACGGGTCGGCTCACCCGCTTGTCCGTACGCGTTCACAAGGGAGAGAAAGGCCCACGTGCTGTCGGTCGCCGAACCGAGATCGATGAGCAGCCGCTGCAAGTGTGCGATGGCCGCCCGCGCCTCGGACTCGCCAGCACTCGGACTCTCCAGCACGCTGCGCACGCTGTCCACGCCGCGACGGGCGGCCATGGCTGCAGCGCTGGGAGCGGTCGCCACCGGAGGCGCTGCTCCCGGCGGCGCCGTCGTGGCCGCCGTTTCCGGCCGCGCAGGGGGCTGCGGCGTCACGTCGGTCGCGGAACTCCGAGGTGAGCCAAGTCCCGACGACTCGCCCTGTGTTGCAGCTGCAGCCGCCGGCGCCGGTTGCGAGGATGTGGACTGTCTCAACGCCGCCGCTTCGGCAGCGGACACACCGGCGCGTTCGCTGCCGCTGGTCAGCGCGGAATCGGCCGCGACGGGAGAGGCCGCCGAGTTTGGTGCCCGCAGGAAGATGGCCCATCCGGCTACCGCGAGGGCAACCGTGGCGAGCCCGATGACGATGCCCTTTCGGCTGCCGCCTGCCGAAGTCGCGACGGGTGTGGCGGCCGCAACACCCGCCGTGCCGCGCGCCCCGACACTCGTTGCAGCTGGCGCCGCCGGCACGGCTCCCACTCCAGTCGGCGGGGTCGCGCCGATGGACGGCATGCCCTGCGAGCGCGTGACGGCGCTCATGCCGAGGGGCGTGCGTCCCCGCAGAACGGGCGCTCCGAGCCACTGCTCCGTGGCCGCGACCACCGCCTCGGCGAAGGCCAGCGCGCTTGCGGTGCGATTGGCCGGCTCCCGCTCGAGCGCCTCGTTGAAGGCGGCCTGAAGGTCATCGGGCCAGGCGACATCGGGCGCGACATCCGCGAGCGTCTGCGGATTTTCGATGAGCCGCGACATCACGGCGCGCTCGTGTGTCGTACCCTTGAAGGGCAGCTCCCCCGCCAGCATCTGGAAGGTGACGAGAGCCAGTGCGTACACGTCGCTGCGGGCATCCACGGACTCTCCGACCACCTGTTCGGGACTCATGAATTCCGGTGTGCCGACCACCATGCCCGTGCGCGTGATCTGCGTGCCCTTGGCATCCCCCGCCTTCGCGATGCCGAAATCCACCACCTTGCACCGGTCCACTCCCTGCTCGTCCGTGACGACGAGGATGTTGTCTGGTTTTAGGTCACGATGGACGATGCTGAGCCGGTGCGCCGCGTCCAGCCCCTCGGCGATCTGGTACGAGATGTTCGCGGCGCGCGCGGGGGGCAGGCGGCCATTCTCCTCCTGCACCGCCCGCAAGGTGCGGCCGGGCACGAACTCCATCGCCAGGTACACCAGACCGTCGCTCGTTTCTCCGAAGTCGAAGACCCGCGCGACCCGGTCATGCTCGATGCGGGCGGCGTTGGCCGCTTCGCGGTTGAAGCGGGCGACCGCGTCCTGCTCCTGCACCATGCCCGGATTCATCACCTTGATAGCCGCCTGCTGGGGCAGTCGCACGTGCTGTGCGAGATACACCCGGCCCATCCCGCCCTCCCCCAGCAGCTTGCTGATCCGGTAGCGATCCGCGATCACGCTGCCCACCAGGTCCGTGGACGTGGAGTCGGCGCGCAGCGTGGTGCCGTCGATCGGGCAGAAGGCGTTGCTGTCGGCGTACGTGCCACCGCATACGGGGCAGGTTTTTTGCATGACGACGGGTTGGGCGTTCTATTGACGGAATGCCTGAACTCAGACGACGTTACTGGGCACGGCGATGGCCACTTTTCTGCGAGAGGTACGTGTAATGCGAGTATCCCGGTTCCGAACCGTTCTATCGACTACAGTGCTGCTGGCGGGTGTGCTCGCCGTGTCGGTGCGGCTGCCGGCGCAGGAATCGTCGAAGAGCGACACCCGTCCCACCGTCGCGGTGCTGTATCTCACCAACGGCGCGATGCTCGACAACGCCACGTACGCTCCCCTGAGCAAGGGAATTGCGGAGATGCTCATCACCGAACTTGCGCAGAATAATGCCGTGCGCGTGGTGGAGCGCGACCGGCTACAGACGGTGCTGGAGGAGCAGAATCTGCAGGGCAGCGATCGGGTGGACAAGGAGACGGCGGTGAAGCTCGGCAAGATCCTCGGCTCGCGCCACATGCTCATGGGAAGCTTCGTGATCGATCTCAACAAGAACATGCGGATTGATGTCAGGGCCGTGAACACCGAGACGTCATCCATCGAGTATGTGGAGACGATCACCGGAAAATCGGACAAGCTGCTGGAACTTGTCATCCAGCTCGGCGCCAAGATCAATTCGGGCCTCAAGCTGCCCGCGCTGAAGCTGGCGAGTGCCACGGTTCCGGCGGCGAAGTCCCCGAACCAGTTCAAGGCACTGCTCGCGATGAGTCGCGCCCTGGAAGCCGAGGACAGCAAGGACATCGCGGGTGCGCGGGAGCACTACAAG
>JBDSVW010000416.1:0-15134 GCA_039927015.1 Gemmatimonadaceae bacterium
GCGTCTACCGCTCGGAGGACAAGGGGGACACGTGGCGCAACATGGGCGACTGGAACCCCCGCCCGGCGTACTCGTCCCAGATCAAGGTGGACCCCAGCGACCAGAGTCGCATCTACATGGTGTCGTATTCCTACAGCTCCGACAGCGGCAAGACCTTCGTCTCGCCCCGGCAGTCGCTGCACGGGGACGACCGCATGGTGTGGGTGGACCCGAAGGACTCGCGTCACCTCATCAAGGCAGATGACGGCGGCGTGGGCATCAGCTACGACCGCGGTATCAAGTGGCTCTACGTCACCTCGCTGCCGGTGTCGCAGTTCTATCACGTGTCGGCCAGCACGAGTTCGCCGTACTTCGTGTGCGGCGGGCTGCAGGACAACGGTAGTTGGTGCGGACCCAGCCAGACGTACTCCACACAGGGCATTCTGAACGACGACTGGTTCCGCGTGGGAGGCGGCGACGGGTTCCACAACGTCATCGACACCACCGACAACCGGACCGTCTACGTGTCGTCACAGTATCTCGGCATCACGAAGGTCGACATCGTGACGCGGGAGTCCAAGAACATCCGGCCCACCATCAAGGAAGGCGAGGGTCCCAAGCAGGGCAACTGGGGCGCCCCCGACCCCAAGGTCGGCAAGAAGATTCCGCCCGCCGGCTGGGACTCGCCCTTCCTCATCTCGTCGCACGATCCCAACACGCTCTTTGCCGGCATGGCGGTGATCTGGACCAGCAACGACCGGGGCGACACGTGGCGTTCGTTAGGCAGCCCGACCACGGGCGTGGACCGCCGCACCCTCACCATCATGGGTCAGTCGCCGGAAGCGCCAACCCTCTCGCTGGACGACGGCGTCTCGTACTACCCGACCACGTCGGCGCTGGCGGAGTCGCCACGCCTCAAGGGATTGCTCTACGCAGGCACCGACGATGGCAACCTGCAGCGCTCGCGTGACGGCGGCACGACGTGGACGAACCTCACCTCACGCCTTCCCGGCGTGCCACGCAACACCTGGGTCGCGTCCATCGTGGCATCGCGGCACGCCACCGGCACGGTGTACGTTGCGCTCGACGGCCATCAGGCGGACGACTATACCAACTATCTCTTCAAGTCTACCGACTCCGGCGAAACGTGGACCTCCATCACGAACAACCTTCCCGCCGAGCGGGCGATTCACGCGGTGCTGGAGGACACGCGCAACCCCGCGCTGCTCTTCCTTGGCACGGAGTTCGGGCTGTATGCCACCTTCGATGGGGGCGCGCACTGGTCGCAGCTGCACAGCGGCATGCCGACCGTCCCGGTGAATGACCTCGTGATCCAGCCGCGCGAGAACGATCTCGTGCTCGCCACGCACGGCCGCGGCATCTACATCATCGACCAGATCAACGCGCTCCAGGAACTCACCCCCGCCCTTCGGGCGCGCGACGCGCACGTCTTCACCATCCGTCCTGCCACCATGGTGCGGCGCACCAGCGACCGGGCGCACGCGGGCGACATGATCTTCCGCGGCGCGAATCCTCCCAACGGGGCAATTATCGACTTCTGGGCGAAGAACGGCGTACCCGACGGGGCCGAGATCACGATCCATACCCCCGCCGGCCGCCAGGTCTCGTCGGTCCGTGTCCCCGCCAGCCGCACCGACGGCGTGCAGCGGGTGGTGTGGAACCTGCGCCTGCCCGACCTGCGCACGGCGAGCGCCGGCGATGGTGATGACGACGACTCGTTCGGTGGCGGGCTGCCGGGCCGCTATGCGGCGCCGGGGTCGTACATCGCCCGGGTCCACCTCGCCGGCAAGACATACGACCAGCGTTTCGAGGTCCGCGAAGATCCGCGCGTGCGCCTCACGCCGCTGGCCCGGCAGCGCTGGCACGGCGCGCTCGACGAGATCGCGCAGCTCTATCGCGACGCCAGCGCGCTGGCCGATTCCGCGCGCGCGGAGCTGAAGCGTGCCGAAGCGAGTCGTCCAGCGGATGAGCGCCGGGTGGCCGAGGCGCGCGACGTGGCCGAGACCGCCGGAGAACTCGTCCAGCGCATCACCGCACTCTACAGCAACACGATTCGCGTCTCCGAGCCGCCCACGGCCGACCAGCGCAAGCAGATGGGGTACTTCCCCACCGTGCTCTCCACGCTGCAGCTCCGGCTGCGCGCGTTAGGCACACGCTCGTGAGCTGACGCGGCGTGCGCGCGGGCCGGGAGGCGGAGCGCCGCTGGAGGGGAGCGACCATTGTCCTGGTCGCGCTCCTGGTCGCCTGCGGTGGGGGTGCGCCGTCCACGACGGACGGCCCTCCCGGCGCGGCCCGCAGCAGCTCACGCTCCCCGCTGCGCTGGGGCGGTGACGCCGAGGGCGGCGCTCCATTCGTGGAGGCCGATCCACAGCACCCCGACTCGATGCGCGGATTCGACGTGGAGATCGCGGGACTCCTCGCCCGCGGACTTGGACGTGAGCCACGCTTCATGCAGGTGGCCTATGCGTCCATCGCACCGTCGGTGGAGCGTGGGGACTTCGATGTCGGCTTGTCGGGCGTCGAGGACCGGCCCGAGTTGCGAGCGCGCCACGCGCTCTCGCTGCCCTATTACGAGTTTCGCGAAGTGCTCGCGGTGCGTCCCGGCGATACCGCGCGCTATCGCTCGCTCGACGACCTGACGGGGCGTCGCGTCGGTACGCTGGGAGCAACACTCGCGTACGAGTTGCTGCTGGACGCGCAGCAGCGCGCGGGGGTGGTGCCGGTCTCGTACGACGACGACGTGCATCCGTACAGCGATCTCACCGCCGGCCGGCTCGATGCGGTGCTGCTCGACCACGTCATCGCCGAGCGCTCCCTGCGCCGCATCGGCGGCTTCGTGATCCAGCCGCACGTCGTGGCCACCGGTCACTACGTGGCGGTGTTCGCGCGCGCCGACTCCGCGCTGCGCGACTCGGCGGATGTCATCCTGCGCGAAAGCATGCGTGACGGCACGCTGGAGGGCATCTTCCGGCGCTGGAACGTGTGGGACACTTCGCAGGCATCGCTGGCGCAACGCGTCCTTTCGCAGCCGGCCCCCTCATGGGCGACGGGCGAGGATGCTACGGGCGGCGTGGCGCGCTACCTGCCCGCACTGCTCAAGGCCGCCCTCATCACCCTCGTGCTGTCCGTGCTGGCCATGGCGAGCGCCGTGGCGCTGGGCGCCCTGGTGGCCGCCGGCCGGGTGTACGGGCCCGCGCCGCTGCGTGTGCTGCTGACGGTGTACGTCGAGGTCATGCGCGGTACGCCCGTGCTGTTGCAGCTGTTCGTGATCTACTACGGATTGTCGGGGGTGGTGCGGCTGCCGGCGTTCCTTGCGGCGGTCATCGGCCTTGGCCTCAACTACGCCGCCTACGAGAGCGAGATCTATCGCTCGGCGCTGCTGGCCATCTCGCGCTCGCAGCTCGAGGCCGCGCACACGCTCGGTCTTTCCGAGTGGCAGATCCTGCGCCTCGTGCGGGGGCCGCAGGCGCTCCGCCTTGCGCTGGCACCGATGACGAACGACTTCGTCGCGCTGCTCAAGGACTCGTCGCTGGTGTCGGTGATCACGGTGGTCGAACTCACGAAACAGACCGCGATCTACGCCACCAACATCGGGAGCTGGGCCGTGCCGGGAATGATCTGCGCCGCGCTGTACCTCGTCCTCTCCCTGCCCCTCTCCCGCCTCGCAGGCGTGCTGGAGGCCAAGTGGAGCCAGGCGTGAACACGGTGCTCCATATGCGCGCCGTGCATGCGGAGCGCGGCAAGCAGCAGGTGTTGTCCGGCATGGATCTCGACGTGCAGGCCGGGGAGGTCTGCGCCCTCATGGGCGTCTCGGGCGCGGGCAAGTCCACCGCGCTGCGCGCCATCGCGGCGCTGCAGCCCTTTAGCCGCGGCAGCATCACCGTTGGTGCGTGTGCCCTGCGGCCGGGACCGGTGCCCGCCGAGTCACGCTTGCGGGCGCTGCGATCGCAGGTGGGCATGGTGTTTCAGGCGCACGCCCTGTTCGAGCACCTGACCGCGTTGGAGAACGTGATGCTGTCGCCGGTGCATGTACTCGGCTGGCCGCGTGCGCGCGCGGAGTCGGTGGCGCGGGAGCTGCTGGACTCGCTGGGCGTCGCATCGCGTGCCGACGCACTGCCGCGCCAGCTCTCCGGAGGCGAAGCGCAGCGGGTGGCAATCGCGCGTGCCCTGGCGCTCGATCCTCCGTTGCTGCTGCTGGACGAGCCCACCTCCGCGCTCGACCCCGCCCGGCGCAGCGCGCTGGGCGACACCGTGCGATCGCTGGCACGCTCCGGCCGCGCCCTGCTGCTCGCGACGCACGACGTGGAATTCGCCGAGGCACATGTCGACCGCGTAGCGGTGCTCTCGCGCGGCATGGTGGTGGAGCAAGGGCCGGCGACGGACGTCCTGCGCTCACCCCGGCACGCGGCCACCCGCGCACTGCTGACCGCTCCTGTGAGCGAGTAGGCATCGCCCTTACCCTTGCGCTTCTACAGGAACGGCATCACCTTCTGTTGTAGAAGCGAAAGGGGAAGAATCCGATGACCGATGCGAAGCTCGACCTCCCGCAGGGCACGCTGGACCTCCTGATCCTGAAGGCGTTGTCTCTGGAAGCCCAGCATGGCTGGGCGATCTCGGAACGCATCCAGCAGGTGTCGCGCGCCTCGCTGCAGATCCCGCAGGGATCGCTCTACCCCGCCCTGCACCGGCTGGAGCGACGCGGCTGGATCGCGGCCACGTGGGGCAACTCTGAGAACAACCGCCGCGCCAAGTACTACAGCCTCACCAAGGCCGGAGTGAAGCAGCTCGCGGAAGAAACAAGTGCATGGGAGCGCCTTACGACTGCGGTGGCGCTCGTACTCAACATGGCCTGACCCGGAGAATCACATGCTGCGTGAGTCGTGGAGTGATATCCGCTTTCGCCTGCGCGCCCTTTTCCGCCGCAATGCCATGGAACACGAACTCGACGAGGAGGTGCGCTTCCACCTCGATCGGGAGATCGAGAAGCTCACGCGCGCAGGGGTGCCGCATGGCGAGGCGTCGCGGTGCGCGCGGGTGGCCTTCGGCGGCGTCGAACGCATAAAGGAGGACAGCCGGGACTCGCGCGGCGTGCGGATGCTGGAGCACGTGCTGCACGACCTGCGGTACGCGGTGCGCGGGATTCAGCGGCGCCCCGGTTTCTCCCTCGCCATCGTGTTGACGCTCGGACTCGGGATTGGCGCGAATGCCACGATGTTCGCGGTCACCGACCGCCTCTTGCTCCGGCCCCCGGAGCTACTGCGAGACCCCGATCTCGTGCATCGCGTCTACATCGCGACCACGCAGGACGGACGGGAGCGGATGCAAGGGTGGTATCAGTACACGCGCTATCTCGACCTTCGGCGCTTGACCTCGTCGTTCGCGGTGGTCGCGGCGCGCGCCACGCCGCACCTTGCGGTCGGTTCTGGAGAGGACGCGCGCGAATTGCCCGTCGGCGCCGTCTCCGTTTCCTTCTTCTCGCTCTTCAACGCGCACCCGGTGCTCGGCCGCTTCTTCACCGCGGGCGAGGATACCGTGCCTCGGGGCGCTGCCGTGGCCGTGCTGAGTCACGCGTACTGGCAGTCGCACTACGGAGGAGAGCGCAGCGCGCTGGGACGCAGGCTGCTCGTTGGCAAGTCCGTCTACACCATCGTCGGCGTCGCGCCGCCCGGCCTGGCCGGGGTGGACCTGGGCGAAACGCCCGTGGTCTGGGTGCCCATCACCGCGTACGCGGCCACGATGGGTACTCCGACCGACGCCAGCACGTACTACACGACATACAACTGGGGATGGATGCAGATGTTCGTGCGGCGAAGCTCCGGGGTCAGTCCCGAGGCCGCCACCGCCGACCTGACAAACGCGATGCAGCGCAGCTACGCCAACGAGCTCGCGCTGCACCCCCGCACGACTCCCGCCGACAGCGCTCGCCCTCGCGCCATCGCGGCGCCCATCCAGGTGGCCCGCGGACCCGATGCCGGTGCCGAACCCAAGGTGCTGCTCTGGGTGACCGGTGTGTCCTTCATCGTGCTGCTCATTGCCTGTGCCAACGTGGCCAACCGGGGTGGCAATCGCGACCGGCGGCACGGTCATCCTGCGTGCGCTCTTCCTGCCCGAAGACACGGTGCTCTCGGTGCTGACTGACACGCGCACCCTGCTGTTCGCCGGCGTGCTCGCGCTGGGAGCTGGACTTCTTACCGGACTCGTACCGGCCCTGCAGGCCGGTCGCGGAGACCTGGCGTCGGCGCTCAAGTCCGGAAGCCGGGAGGGCGTGTATCAGCGCTCGCGCCTGCGCAGCGTGCTGCTGGTGGCGCAGGGGGCGCTGTCGGTGGTGTTGCTGGTGGGGGCGGGGCTTTTCGTGGGCAGCCTGCAACAGGTGCGGTCGATGCGGCTGGGCTACGACGTGGATCCGCTGGTGCTCGTGTCACGCAACATGCGCGGCGTGACGATGTCCGACACGTCAAGCGCCCTGCTCGGCGCGCGGCTGGAGGCCGAGGTCAAGGCCATCCCCGGCGTGGAGTCGGCATCGCGCGTGCTCACGGTACCGATGTACAACACATGGTCTGCGGGCATCTTCGTCGAGGGGAGCAGCACGGCGAGCAAGGGCGGACCCTTCACGCTGCAGGCCGGACCTCCCGATTTCTTCCGCACCTCGGGCACGCGTATCGTGCGGGGGCGCGGCTTCACGACCGACGACGCGGCCCATGCGCCACCCGTCGCCGTGGTCAGCGGACAGATGGCCGCAACGCTGTGGCCCGGCCAGGAGGCGCTCGGTCGCTGTATGCGCGTAGAAGCGGACAGCCTGCCGTGCGTGACCGTCGTCGGCATCGCCGAGGAGATGCACCAGCACGACCTGACGTCGCCCCCCGGACCAAGCTTCTACCTCCCCATCGAGCAATTCAGTCCGGAGGATGCCGATCTCCTGGTGCGCGTGACGGGGAACTCCACCGCCATGGCCGAGGTCCTGCGCCGGCAGCTGCAACCCTTGATGCCGGGCGATGCCTATCTCAATGCCGTCTCGTTCCGCCAGATCATCGAGCCGCGACGCAAGTCGTGGCAGGCGGGAGCGACGATGTTCCTGGTGTTCGGATCCCTCGCTCTCCTCCTCTCCGCGATCGGCCTGTACAGCGTGATTTCGTACGCCGTCACGCAGCGGACAAGCGAGCTGGGTGTGCGCATCGCGTTGGGTGCCCGGCGCGCGCACGTGCTGCGGCTCATCGTGGGCGAGGGCATGCGCCACGCGATCGTGGGCGTGTCGATCGGCGCGGCGGTGGCGCTCGTAGCGGCTGGCAAGCTGCAACCCCTGCTCTTCCGACAGCCCGCCCGCGACCCCGTCATCCTCGGGTCGGTAATTGTGATCCTGCTGCTGGTGGCGTGTCTTGCCAGTGTCATTCCGGCCTGGCGGGCCGCCCGTCTCGATCCGAGCCGCGCCTTGCGCGCGGAGTAGGATCGGCGGGCGGTCCGGCCGCCATCCCAGGCTAGGAGGCGATCTTCTCCTTCTTCTGCCGGCTCTTGAGGTGCTCTTCCATTTTGAGCCTCGGGATGCCCTCGACCATCCAGTCAGGCGCGGGAGCGCCCTTGAGGAAGTGGTCGAAGTACTCGCGCATGCGGATCGTGTAGTCCCTCTGGTTCTTCGGCACCTGCAAGCCGTGGTTCTCCCCCACGTACTGCAGCATGATCACGTCCTTCTCCAGTTCCCGCAGCGTGTTGAACCAGGTGATGCCCTGGTTGAAGTCCACGGCGCCGTCCTTCTCGTTGTGCAGGATCATGACCTGGGTCTGCACGTTCTTGGCGTGGAAGGCCGGCGAGTTCCGGATGTAGGCGTCGTAGTTGTCGATGAAGTTGCCCTTGAAGCGGCCCTGCGAGCTCTCGAAGATCGCCATGTCCGCGGTGCCGGTGTTCCAGTACACGGAGGCGTACATGCTCACCATGTCGGTGAGCGGCGCGCCGGTCACGATGCTCTTGAACAATGTGCCGGTCTGCGTGGCGAGGAAGCTCGACTGGTAGCCGCCCCACGAGTGGCCGTGCAACCCGACATTCGCCGGGTCCACGATGCCGGTCGCAATCGCCGCCTTCACCGCCGGCACCACGCACCACACCGACGACATGCCGGGATCGTTGATCGTGTACACAATGTCCGGCTGGAACACCGCGTAGCCGCGGGAGGTGTAGATGCTCGGATTGAACGCGCGCGTCTCGTTAGGCACCGCGTACTGGTGCAGTCCCTGGGAGAGCGTCTCGTAGATGTACACCATTGTGGGGTACGGCTTGCCCGGCTCATAGTTTGCCGGAAGGAACAGCGCGCCCTGCAGCGTGTCGCCCTTGTCACTCACATAGTTGACCAACTGCGCGCCCGACGACCAGGCGTACTCCGTCTGCTGCGGGTTGGCGTCTGTCAGACGGCGCGGCGAGGCCAGCGAACGCTCGGCCACCCAGTAGTCGGGGAAGTCCTTCACCGTCTGCCGCGTGAACACCCACGTGTCCGCGTTGCGCGCCCGGGTCACGAAGTACTTCGCATCGTCCCACAGCATCGACTCGGCGCCCGGCTTGTTAGGCATCACGCGGGCGAGGCCTTCCTTCTTCGTCCACTCGCCGTACGTCTGCAGGTAGAGCGGCTGCGAGAGGTTGATGCCCCTCTCCTTCGGGTCGATCACCAGTCGCCGCGTATAGCGGATCTTGTCGCGCTTGCCGTTGCCGGTGAGGTTCACCAGCGCGCCACCGCGCACCGGCGCCTTCCACACGTCCCAGTTGTCGAACAGCAGCACGCTCTGGTTGTCGCTGGCCCAGCCTAACGGCGAAACCGGCGGACGATCCACGTTGTGGTCGTCCTCGGTATCGATGAACGTGGTGGGCGCGCCGCGCGTCAGTGTGCGCGTCTCCTTCGTCGCGAGATCGTAGACGTGGTACTCGCCGTCGTCATAGAACAGCGCCTTGGTGCCATCGGGCGACGGCAGCCACTGGGAGCGCGCCGTCTTCACCGCCAGCGTGCGCTCACCCGTCGCCAGGTTGATGGCATAGATGTCGCGGCGCTGGCCACCGTCGATGTTGTCACGCCGCTCGTAGGCGCGCCGGTCATTGCCGTAGGCGAAACGCTCGCGCGGCGTGAGTACGACGTCCCGCAGGTCGTCGGTGGCGAGGCGGATGAACTTGCGCTCCGCCACGCGATACTCGGACAGGAAGCTGTAGGTCTTGTCCCGTCCTTCCTCCACCTGCTGTTGCGCCTGCAGGCGAGCATCACCCTTGCCGTGCCAGATCACGATCGTCGACAGGTCGTCATCGCTTGCGCCCGCTCCGGCCGGTGTCTGCATCGCCCCGGGAGTGCCGGCCACCGGTCGTACGTCAGGCCGCGGCGTCTTGGAATCGGGGCCGGTGCGACGGGCTGCGATGCCGAAGAAGATCGCCGAGCGGTCGGCGGCCCAGCGCGGGGTGCGATCGGGCGAGACGCGCATCCCCGTCGGGAAGCCCATTGAGTCCACGGGCAGGTACACCACCTTCCGTGCCTTCGCATCGCCGACGCCGTCCAGCGCCACCACCGCGTACGACGTGTCAGAGGCAGCGCTGTCCACCCGGCCGCGCAGGACCGAGAGGGCCAACCCGCTGTCGGCCCAGGCCAGCCGGCGATACAACTGCCGGTCACTGTCCAGCGTGTGCAGCACATCGGTGGACAGGTTGCGCACGTGCACGCCGTTGCCTTCGCGATCCTTGGTCTCGCTCGTGAAGGCCAGCCAGTTCCCCGCTTCGTCGACCGCAAACTCGCCCACCGATCCTACCGTGCTCACGGCGCCCGTGGCAAGGTCGAGCAGCATGAGGTCGGCCGCGGTGGTGCCCTCCCCCGCGTAGCGATGCATCACCATCCGGCCCGGCTTCTCGCCCGCAAACACCGCGCGCCGCACCCGGTCGAACTCCCGCTTCCCGCCGGTGGCGAGGTTTACGACCACCGTACCATTCTGCAGCGGCTGCTTCTCCTTCTTGAGCTTCTTCGCGTCTGCGGCGTTGGGATAGGTGGTAAACGACACCCAGCGGCCATCGCCGGAGATCACCAATGGAGGATCGCCCGCGGGCGCGCCGAATCCCCCGCCCCCCGTCGGCGGCTCCCCGATGGGGAAGCGCCATTCCTTGCCGTCGGCCGCTGTGGGACGGATGACCACCTCGGCGTCGCCTTCGTTAGGCGCGACGACGTACGCGAACCACCTGCCGTCGCTCGAGGTGGACGCGGTCCGGATGGTCTTCCAGAACGCGAGGTCGCTCGGGTCGAGCTCCTTCAGGGCCGCCCGACCGCCGCCGGCAGCGCCGCTCCCCTGCGCCAGGGCCGTGGGAGCGAGGAAGAGTGCCTGCAGCGCGATCGAACTCGCGACAGCAACGCGGAGGAGTCGGGTGGACGGCATGGGGGGACCTTTGATTCAAGGGTTGTATCTCGGCGTGGGCGTCCTGCACCGCCGGGCGCGGCGCTCACACCTCGGGTAACGGGGGCGCTGGACGCAGCGTTGGACGCCGGCCGTACGATGCCGTACCTCGCGCGTCGCCCCGCAGACTAGAACTGCGCGGGATAGCGAGCCGTCACGCCGTCGAAGCGTCCCCTGATGGCGGAAATATCTCTCTCGTACGACCCGGTCGGATAGAAGGCCGCCCCGATAATCACCCGGCGAGTGGCATAATCCATGGCCACGGGCACGATGGGGACCCCCGCCTGCACGGCGATTCGATAGAAACCGCTCTTCCATTCAAGCACCTTTCGGCGCGTGCCTTCGGGGGTGAGTGCGAGGACCATCCGCTGCCGGCGCCCGAACTCGGCGACCTGCTGCTCCACCACGCCCGCCGCGCTCTCTCCCGCGCGCTCGATGGGAATCCCCCCGAACTGGCGAAGGATGCCCCCCATCGGCCAGTGAAAGAGCGTGTGCTTGCCGAACCACGAGGCCTCGAGGTTCATCGCCAGGTACGCGGCGAAGCCCGCCACGAAATCCCAGTTGGACGTATGGGGCGCCACGATCACCACCATGCGTGGCAGGTCCGGAAAGTTGCCCGTGACCCTCCAGCCCAGCATTCGGAGTCCGAGTCGCCCCATCACGGGCCCAATGCGGCTGCCCCGCAGCGGCAAGGACGGCGGTAGGACGGGCGCAAGGCCGTCGTCCCGCCGCGAGGCCGGCAGAGGGTCGTTTGAAGAAATGCGCATGCTATCCGGCAAGTGTGCCGCGCTCGCGCAACGTCGCGGCCTACCGGGCCGCCGCTGCCCTCGGCAGACGTTCCGGCATGTCCGCCACGACGTAGGCCATCACCGCCATGGACGCCACACACATCGCCACTTCCCGCGGATCGAGCTTGTCCACGGTGTCGGCATCGGTGTGGTGGTACCAGAAGTACTTCGTGCCGTCCACGTTGAGCCCCATACCCGGCACGCCCAGCGCCATGATCGGCCCGATGTCCGCTCCCCCGCCGCCCCGCGTGATGTTGCCCGCCTGGATACCCGCCAGCAGACTGCCGATGTCGCGCATGATGGCGTAGGCCGAATCTGACCCGGTAAATCCGTAGCCCTCCGGCTTGAACACGCCGCCGTCCGACTCGATGGCGAGAATGTGCTTGTCCAGCGCACCCTTGTGCGTATCGCGGTAGGCGGCGCCCCCTCGACCGCCATTCTCCTCATTCGTCCATCCCACCACCCGAATCGTGCGCCTGGGGGTGAAGCCCAGCCGCTTGAGCACGCGCAGCGCTTCCCACGCCGCCACCACGCCGCCGGCGTCATCCATCGCGCCGCGTCCCACGTCCCATGAGTCGATGTGTCCGCCCATCACGACCACCTCATCGGGAAACTCGCTCCCACGGATTTCGCCGATGACGTTGCGCGACGGTGCATCGGGGAGGAAATGCGACGACATCGACAGCTTGACGACCACCTTCTCGCCACGCGCGCGGAAGCGCGCGATCATGTCCGCATCCTCGGGGGTGATGGCCGCATGCGCAATCTTCCGCACCGTGGAGTCGTAGCGCATGCCGCCGGTGTGCGGCGTACTCTGCGAATAGGGCGTCACCGAGCGGACGAGCGATGCCACGGCGCCCGCCTTCGCGGCCGCCACGGCGCCGTTGCCCCGGTACGCGACCGTTTCGCCGTAGTTGGTGAACGGCACGTTGAAGAGCACAATCTTGCCCGTCGCCTCGGCGGTGCGGGCTTCAAGATCGGCGAAGCTCGACACCACCATCACCTCCGCGGTGATGCCGGCCGGCGGCGTGGCGATGCTTCCCCCCAGTCCAAGCATGGGCAACGGCGCGCGGCGGGGCGACACCAGCTCGGCGGACTCGGCGCCGCGCACCCACCGCGGCACCATGGCCGGCTCGCCGCGGACGTTGGCGAGTCCATCCGCCTTCATGCGGACGATGATCCAGTCGATGGCCTGCTCCAGGCTTTGCGATCCGCTGAATCGATGACCGAACGTTTCCGTGAGCAGTGCGATGCGATTCCACGCGGCGCTGTCACGCATGGCTTCGGCGATGATGCGATCGGCGGCGGACTTGTACCTGGCGGACACCGCCTGGCCCCCCGCCGGCGCGGCCGAGAGGGATGCCACAAGGACACCTAACGAGAGCAAGGCGACGCGGGAAAGACGCGACGCGGGGACCGATGTTGTCATCCGAGGGGGGGACGAGGAGGCGAAACCAACCGCGAGGTTGCGCCGGCGAATTGTGCCGCGCCGGACGTGGAATGTGCGAAACGACGCGGGTGATCCGCTAGAACACCACTCCGACCGTTCCGATCGACTGCTTGAGCGAGTCGTGTCGCCGTGCCTGGGCAAATATACCGAACGCGCCCAGCTGCAGGCGCACACCTCCGCCGTAGCTGATTCCTCGCTCCTCGTTCGCCTTGCCCCAGTCGTAGATACCGTAGCCCAGCATGGCGTACGGCTGGATGACCGGAAGGCGCAGGGGAAGCACGGCGCTGGCGATCACGTTGCGTCGCCCGCGCTGGAAGTCACTGCCTGCGAAGTTGATGTCAGCTCGCAGGGCGACGGGAAACAGCGGCATGTCCAGCTGCAGCGCACCGTACGCATCGAGATTGTTGAGATCGAACGAGACGGAATCCCGGGCAACCTGGCGTCCCACGCCCACCCAGAGTGAGAGAGGACGTGGCCCCTGTGCCTGCGCGGGTATTGCGGTCACAATGCTGATGAGACCGATCGCGGCGGTGCGGAGAACAAAGTGTTTCGTCATTCCGGGTTCCTCCTGGATTCTTCGGACGGTGCTCCTCATACCCCGGAACTGACGATCGATCACCGTTCGCGCGTCACACCGTACCTGCGCAGGATGGCACGCACCTCGTCCAGCGGCAGTGCCTCCACGGTTCGTCCGCGCGAACGCACGGTCGCGGCAGCAAACATGGAGTTGTAGACCGATTCCTCCGTCGCCTCCACCACGCCCTGGAAGAGGGCAGACATGGCGTCGTTGGTGAGATCCGTCACACTGCGCGACAGCGCCGCGGCGCCTGCGGTCCCCTGCACGGGCAACGTGCGCCGCACGCCTGAGGCGGTGGAGAAGGCGAGCACATAGTCGCCGCTGCCGTTAGAGGCCGACGAGCCGGTGCGCGCGAGTCCCATGATCGCCCGGGCCGCCAACCGCTCGAGATTCCGGTCGGAGAGCGGGGCGTCCGTCGCCACCACCATCATGATCGAGCCGTCGCCTCGCTCGCGATCGAGATCGTCCTTGAAGGCGTAGCGTCCCAGTTCCTTGCCCACCGGCGCCCCCATGATCTGCAGCACCCCGCCGAAGTTGGACTGCACCAGCACGCCGACGGTGAATCCACCTAACGACGCCGGCAGCACGCGCGACGACGTCCCGATGCCGCCCTTCCAACCGAAGGCAATCGTTCCCGCCCCCGCGCCCACGGCGCCCTCCGGCACTGCGCCGCCGGTGGCGCCCTCCAGGGCCTGTCGCACATGCTCGGCGCGGATGGGACGCGAGCGGATGGCGTTCAGCCCGCCGTCGTTCGTTTCTCCCACCACGGGATTGATCGAGCCGACATCGGACATACCCGGACGCGCCAGCATCCACCCCACCATGGCATCGGCCGCCTTCCACACGCAGAGCGTGCACGTGAGCAGAATCGGCGTCTCCAGCTCGCCCAGTTCGCGCAGCTGTGTGACGCCTAACAACTTGCCGTAGCCGTTGCCAACGTGCAGCGCGGCGGGTACGCGCTCGAAGAAGGGGTTGCCGCCGTGCGGCAGGATGGCCGTGACACCGGTGCGCACCGAGTCGCCGTCGATCACGGTGACGTGTCCCACGCGCACCCCGGCCACGTCGGTGATGCCGTTCAGCGGGCCGGTGCGAAAGATGCCCGGCGCCACGCCAAGGTCGCGCGCGCGCACGCGGGCTTGCGCGTGCGCAGAGGGCACGGGCGTCAGCGTGAGTGCCACGAGCGTGAGCGCCGCGAGCGTGAGCGCAGCCGCGGGGAGCGCAGCCGCGGGGAGCGCAGGGCGCGCGTGGCACGGCACCCGTCGCGCGGGATTCCATCTGCGGAGCCTCGTCGCGAGCGCGCGGACGAGCCCGCCCGACACCCGTTCAGTGCGCGTCATTCCGTGTCATCCTCCAAAGGTGTCGCACGCGCGGGGATCGCCGCCGCGTAATCCGCGCTGGAACCACTCCATGCGCTGCGCGGACGAGCCGTGCGTCCACGCCTCCGGCGACACCCGGCCACTGCCCATTTTCTGCAGCCGGTCATCACCCACGGCCGCAGCCGCGGCGAGTCCCTCCTCCGCATCACCCGGGTCGAGCAGCCCGCGCTGTGCCGCCGACGCCGCCCACACGCCGGCGAAGCAGTCCGCCTGCAACTCGAGCCGCACCGACAGTGCGTTCGCCTGCCCGCGATTCTGAAGCCGCGCGCGGTGCACTTGCTCGCTCGTGCCTGACACATTCTGTACGTGATGCCCGATTTCATGGGCGAGCACGTACGCCTGCGCGAAGTCACCGGGCGCGCCGAAGCGCCGGCGCAGTTCGTCGAAGAAGGCGAGGTCGATGTACACCTTCTCGTCGCCGGGGCAATAGAACGGGCCCGTGGCGGATTCGCCGTATCCACACGCTGTGCCGGTGGCGTCGCGGAAGAGCACCAGCTTCGCGTCGCGATACTGGCCGCCGAGCTGCGGCATCGTGCGCTGCCACAC
>JBDSVW010000417.1:0-6015 GCA_039927015.1 Gemmatimonadaceae bacterium
CAGCAGGGCGGCGACCGCCTTCGCATTGCCTGTGCGCGCGGCCAGGTGCAACGGCGTGTAGCTCCCGTTGCGCGTGGTCGCATCGAGCCGGGCGCCCGCCACGACGAGCATCTGCACCTGCGCCGCATCACCGTGCCTGGCGGCCCAGTGGAGCGCGGTCATGCCATCGCCCTGCGCGGCGTTGGCGTCGGCGCCCTCTTTCAGCAGGCTGCGCACCCGGGCGCTGTCGCCCTTCATGGCGGCGTCGGCCACCGGCGAGTCGGCGGGCCCATGTCCCGTGGGGGCCGCGGCGCCCAAGAGGAGCATCGCGCCAAGCGCCAGGCCCGCCGCGAGTCCGCGACGGCGCATCCTGCTCACGCGGCGGAGACCCGCCAGGACATCAGTTGGCATTGGTGGGCAGGGCGAGGGTTCCTGTACTGTCGCCGAACGTTGTGACGTCGTCCATGCCTAACGTGTTCATCACGCCCAGCATGGCGTTGGCCATGGGCGTCGCATCATCGGCCTTGATGTGCACGTTGCCCTGCAGCTTGCCGTTCGCGCCACCCAGCAGAATGAGCGGGCAGCGGCGATGGCTGTGCAGGTTGGAGTCGGCCATGGGCGACCCGTACATGATCAGCGTCTTGTCGAGCAGCGTGCTGTCGCCTTCCTGCATGCTCTGGAGCTTGTCGAGGAAGTAGGGCAGCATGCCCACGTGGTACTTGTTGATCATGAAGAAGTCCTTCACGCCCTTCTCGTTGCCGCCGTGGTGCGAGGCGGGGTGGAAGGGCTTGTCGCAGCCGCTCTCCGGGTACACGCGGCTGGAGCCGTCGCGGCCCATCTTGAAGGAGAACACGCGCGTGATGTCCGCTGCGAAGGCGAGGGCCTGCAGGTCGAACATGAGCGCAACGTGCTCGCCGTAGCTGTCCGGCACGCCGGCCGGGGCCTCGGGCAGTTCGCGCATCTCACCACTGGAGTTGTGCGCCTCGACCAGCTGGATACGGCGCTCCACCTCGCGGATGTCCTCCAGGTAGCGGTCCATGCGACGGCGGTCTTCGGCGCCCAGCGCCGCCTTGAGCGACATCATCTCGCCATTCACGAAGTCCAGGATGCTGCGCCGGCTGCGGCGGCGATCGGCGCGCTCTTCCGACGTGCCGCCGACGCCGAACAGCTTCTCGAACGCCACGCGCGGATCGCGAATGACGGGGAGCGGCTCGTTGGGCGACGCCCAGCTGATGGAATCCGTGTACACGCAGGCGTAGCCGTAGGCACACCCTCCAGCCTGGTCCACGTTCTCGATGCAGAGCTGCATGGAAGGGATGGGCGTATCCTGCCCGAACTGCTTGGCGTACATCTGGTCCAGCGAGGTGCCGACGCGAATGTCGGAGCCCTCGGTCTGGCGCGGATGCGACTGCGTGAGGAAGACGGCGCTGGAGCGGAAGTGATCACCGCCGATTTCCTGCGGCGCTTCCGGCTCCGCCTCGCGGCAATCGGTGTTGCTGATGATGGTGAGCTTGTCGCGGTACTTCTCGAGCGGCGAGAGCGCCGTCGGCGAAAGGTCGAAATTGCGCCCCGTCGCGGCCGGCGCCCACATGTTCATCTTCGCACCCAGCTCGTTGCAGCCGGCGGCACCGTGCACCATCTCGATCGCGACCAGGCGGGTGCGATCGGTCGCGGCATAGCGCGCGGCTCCGCGACCAGTGGGCACCATGGCGTCAAGGAATGGCAGCGCCAGCGACGCGCCCATGGTCTGGACGAACGTGCGGCGCGGAAGGGGCTTCCCATTCAGGAAATGCATTGTCTCGCCTTCTCCGTGTGCTCGAGATTCATTGGCGGCTGCCGGCCGCACCAGGGGTGCTGTTGTTCGGCGCTGCGGTGACCTGCAGTTGCTTCATCCGGAAGGCATCGCTCTTCACGACGCCGAGGACGAAGTCCGCGAGGCGATACCCGCCGGGTTCTGCCTCGCTGATGATGTGCCGGACGGTGGGGTTGTCGTAGTACTCGACGCGACGACCGAGCCCGTACGCCATCAGGTTCTGCGTGAAGGTGCGAATGAGCGGAATGGGACGCTTGAGCAGCACGGCATTCAGCTCGGACGGTGACGAGATGGGCGTACCGTCGTAGAAGTCACCCTTCGTATCGAGCGCGACGCCGTTCTCACGAATGCGCCACTTGCCCGTCACATCGAAGTTGTCGAGCGCGAGACCGATGGGATCCATGAACATGTGGCACGAGGTGCACGCCGGATTCGCACGGTGCTGCTCCATGCGCTCGCGGGTGGTGAGCATGCGCCCTTCGTTCGCCGCCTTCGTGTCTTACAGGTCGGGCACGCCGGGTGGCGGCGGTGGTGGCGGGGAACCGAGCAGCACTTCCATCACCCACTTGCCGCGCAACACCGGCGAGGTACGGTTCGCGTGCGAGGTGAGCGTGAGAATGCTGGCATGGCCCAGCAACCCGCTGCGGGTGCTGTCGGGATACGTCACGCGGCGGAACTCGGAGCCGGTCACGCCCCTGATGCCGTAATGCCGTGCGAGCGCCTCGTTGAGGTACGTATAGTCGGCGGAATACAGGTCGAGCACGCTCCGGTTCTCACGCACGATGCTCCAGAAGAACAGCTCGGTCTCGCGCCGCATGGCATCGGACAGCTGCTCGTGGAAATCGGGATGCTGCAGCGCGTCGGGGTGCACCTTCTCGATGTCCTGCAGACGCAGCCACTGGGCGGCGAAGCGCGTGGCCAGCGCCTCGGATCGCCGGTCGGCCAGCAGGCGGCGCGTCTGCGCCGCGAGCACGGTGGGCGTGGAGAGCGTGCCCCGTTTCGCGAGCGCCGTCAGCTGCTCGTCGGGCGGCGTGCCCCAGATGAAGAACGAGAGGCGCGACGCCAGGTCGAAATCGCTGATGGCGAACTTCTCGCCCGCTTTCGCAGCGGCCGGCCGCTCCTCGATGCGGAAGAGGAAGTGCGGGCTGGAGAGCACCGCCTCCAGCGCCATGCGGATACCGCTCTCGAAGCCGCCTTCCTTGGCCCCAAGGTCGTAGAACTTCATGACGCCACGCAGGTCGGTGGCATTCATCGGCCGGCGATATGCGGCGCTGCCGATGGTCGTGATGATCTGCTCGGCGCACGGCCGCGCCTCGGCGGTCGTGGTCGGGCGGCAGCTGAAGATGCGCTTGCGGCTGGCGGTTTCCGAGACCCCGGTGGGGTTGTACGGGCCCGTGACAGTGAGCTCGCGCAGGTGGGCCACGTTGGTGAGGCCGCGCTCGGAGCCGATCTGCGTGTCCGCGATGCTGTGGCCAATGGGCGCCACCAGGTCGTTCACGGGACCGTCGAAGGTCTTGATAAAGGCCGCGCTGATACGCTGCGCCCCCGCCCGCACCGAAATGGCCGGCGTCTTCATCTCCATGCCGTTGGGATCGGCCTGCGACATCCAGCGGTCGATCTCGATCAGCGCGACGCGTTCCCCGTTGACCGAGACCTCGACCTTCTCATCGAAGGGCGCGGTGGACCCGAACAGCTGGCCGGTGGGAATGGCGTGCAGCGTGATGGAGAAGACGTACTGGCCGTCGGCCGGGAAGTTGTGGACCACGGAGGTGCCGCCACGCGTGCCGATGGGCGCGCCCTCCGCGTGTTCCCACTGCGAGGCCAGACGCGCCAGCTTGTAGGTGGACGACGACGTGCTCGCGCGCGGATCACCCACGGCAAGGCGGCTGATTTCACTTGCCGCGTCCAGGTACGCGTCGAGCATCGTGGCCGACGGCGTCTGCACGTCGGCGATGTTGTCGAAGTTCGCGCTCTTGGTATCCAGCGGCAGCCATGAGGCGGCGCGGATCTCGATGTCCAGCAGATCACGGATGGACTGCTGGTACTCGGCGCGGTTGAGGCGCTGGAAGGTCCGGCCACCGGGATTGGGGTGGAGCGCCGCGGCGCGATCGAGCTGGTTCTCCAGCGTCTCGGCCAGTACGGTGAGGCTGTCCCCACCCGGGCGCCTGCGGCCCGGAGGCGGCATCATGCCCGCGCGCAGCTTCGCGATCATCTTTTCGGCGATCTCGGGCGACTTGGCGGCGGCGGAGACATCGAAGCCCGCCAGCACCAGGTTGCCCGACTGCATCTTCTCGCTATGGCAGCCCGCGCAGGTCCGCTTGACCATGGCGGACAGGGAATCGCCCGGAATGGACGGAACGGGGGCCCGGCGGGCCGCCGAATGCGCGAAGGCCAATGCCGGGAGGGGTGCCTCTTTCGCCTCAGACGGGCGGGCGGCGTCGAGCAGCTTCGGGCCGAGATAGCCCGCCGAACCGGCGAGCAGCAGGGTGCCCGATATTGCCGCGGCTGCAAGTGCCCTCATGCCCGATCCTCGGAGTCGAAGCAGCTGAAAACCATGCGCGGACCATCCTAATAGTGGGGACGAGTCATAGAGGCAGCAAGTACATCGTCGGGTGGGGTCCCAACGGGGCCGGATCCAACGCTTTCGCCTCTCTGCACATAACGCCCAAGGGTGCTGTTCCGTTAAGTGGAAGACGGAACTTCCTGCTCCAATCCGCCCGAGCCCGGCGAGCGTTTCCTTGCACCTGTTCGGTGCCCGGCACATGAGTCCGACTTTCCAGGAGGAGTGACGCGTGCGTGTACAGTGGATGCTGACGATGGCGGCGGTGGCGGCGGTGGCGGCCATGGCCGTGGCGCAGGGCTCAAAGCGGCTCAATCCCGTGGCGGAGCTGCTGGCCCAGAAGCAGGCGGTCTTCGGGCTCTACGCGCCGTCCAACCGGCGTGCGCCCGGATCCGGCGCCACTGCTGACGCCGCGAAGTCACCTGCCCAGTTGGCGCGCGAAGCGCTCGGTTACCCCGGGGGCGATTTCGTCTTCGACGGCAGCCTGGAAGGGAACTACGAAGCGGCGTTTCCTACCTTTGCCGAATTCGCGGCGGGCATGGCCGATGGCGGCGCGCTGGCCAGGAAGCCGACGCTCCGGCTCCATCACCCGCTGTTCGTCAAGACGCCCGAAATCGCCCCCGATCCCGCCAAGGCACGGGAGCGCATCGCGCGCCAGCTCAACCAAGGGGTCGCAGGGATTGTGTTCGTCGGTGTCGAGAGCGCGGAGGAGGCCCGTCAGGGGCTGGCGATGATGCGCTTCGAGTCCAACGGCGGGACGCGGCCGAATGACGTGGGCGACGCCCCCGCGCGCTGGGGCATGTCCGAGAAGGAGTACCGGGCCCGGGCCGACCTCTGGCCGCTGAACCCCCGCGGTGAGCTGGTCAACTGGACCATCGTGGAGAGCAAGGAGGGCCTGGCCCACGTGCGCGAGATTGCGGCGGTGCAGGGCATCGGCGTGCTCTTTCCTGGGGCCGGCACGCTGCGGGGCGTGTTCTCGCACACCGACGCGAACGGCAAGCGCGTGGTGGACGAAGCCGCCTGGGAGACAGCCATCCAGCAGGTGCTGTCCGCATGCAAGGAGTTCCAGGTGCCGTGCGGCTATCCCGCCACGGAGAAGGACATCGAGATGCGCATGAAGCAGGGCTTCTCCGTCTTCATCATGGGCTGGGGAGCGCCGGGCGAGCGCACCATCGAGATTGGCAGGAAGCTGGCCGGGCGCTAAGCCCTTGCCGGCAGCGGGCGGTTACAACTGCGGCGTGATCTGCTCTACCGCTGCGGCCGACGTCATGACGGGAAGGACCTCGAAGTCCACGAGGTCCTTCCACTGCGCGATCCATGCGTGCAACAGCGCGATGTCTTCGCACTCCATCACCTGGTAGCAGCGGCGGAAGTCGTCGGTAACCCAGCTGGAGACGTAGTGCAGTGCCTCAGGGGCCAGGCGCCCCTGCGCGCGAAAGCGCCGGTAGACGGGCCGGGCATCGCCATCGCGAAAGGATTCGATCACCATGTAGAGCATGGCCGGCCTTGGGACTCGGGTTGGGAGACGTCGATCAGCTGCGGGGAGGGGGCGGTAGGATGCATCGCGACGGTTGCCTCCTGCGTGCGCGCGCGCCAACGTTGCCACGCGCGTAGGCGTTGCCGATAGGGTGCGCCGTCGCATCCCACCCTCGATTTCCGCCCT
>JBDSVW010000418.1:0-9204 GCA_039927015.1 Gemmatimonadaceae bacterium
AGTCCTGTACTACTCCGAGAGGGTGATGAGATGTTCCCCTCTCTCCACGACCTCACCGATCACCACGCTCCCGGCGACGCTGCCAAGATACTCGGTCACGCGTTCGGCGGGGACCGCGAGCAGGAGACCGCCCGAAGTCTGCGGGTCGACCAGGAGGCTGCGATCGGAGGCAGACACCCCACCCCACGCCACCAGCGCATCGAGGTAGGCATCGTTGCGTTCCGCGCCCCCCGTTCGCACGCCGAGATCGAGGGCTTCCTGTGTGCCGGGAAGGCGCGGCACCGCGGCGACGTTCAGCTGCAATGTCACGTGACTCGCGGCCGCGATGTGGGAGGCATGTCCGAGCAGGCCGAAGCCGGTGACGTCGGTCGCACAGCGCACACCGAGTGCGAGGGCGGCCTGCGATGCGACGCGATTCAGTTGCTTCATCGACGCGACCATTGCCGCCTCGTGCCCGGGCGCCGCGACCTGCTGCTTCACCGCGGTGGCAACAATGCCAGTCCCGATGGCCTTGGTGAGCACGAGTCGGTCGCCCGGTCGGGCCGTCGCGTTGGAGAGGATGCGATCGGGATGCACGCGACCGGTCACGGCGAGACCGTACTTGGGCTCATCGTCCGTGATGGTGTGTCCGCCAACGATAGAGGCGCCGGCTTCCTGCACCTTGTCCTGCCCGCCGCGCAGGATCTCAGTGAGCACGGCGAGCGGCAGCTTGCCGGTCGGGAAGGCGACGATGCTGAGGGCGGTGAGCGGTTCCCCGCCCATGGCGTAAATGTCGGACAGCGCATTGGCGGCCGCGATCTGCCCGAAGTCGTAGGGATCGTCGACAATGGGTGCGAAAAAATCCACCGTCTGGACGAGCGCGAGATCGGGCGCCAGTTGGAAGACGCCGGCGTCATCGAACGTCTCGTGACCGATGAGGATCCGAGCGTCGGGTCGCGCTACGAGCGGCGCGAGCGCTTGCCTGAGGTCACCCGGACCCATCTTGGCCGCTCAACCCGCGCAGCGCGCGTAGTGCGTGAGGCGGAAGAGGTGGGCGCGTTGATCAGTCATCGGAACAAGATGCGCGCCCACGCCATCCGCGGCTATCCCACCTTGGCGATCGCGTCGATCTCGACCAGGACGCCGCGCGGCAGCGCCGAGACCTGCACCGTGGAGCGCGCCGGGCGGGCATCGCCTAACGCCTGGGCGTACGTCTCGTTCACCCGGGGAAAATCGGCCATGTCCTGCAGGTAGACCGTGGTACGCACCACATCGTTCCAGGTGCACCCGGCCTGGGCGAGCACGGCGGAGAGATTGGCGAGGACCTGCTCCGCCTGCGCCACCACGTCGCCCTCCAACACCTGGTTGGTCGCGGGGTCGAGGGCGATCTGTCCCGCCGTGAAAAGGAAGCCGCCAGCGATGGTGGCCTGCGAATAAGGACCGATGGCGGCCGGCGCCTTCTCGGTTTGGACGCGCTGAACAGTCACGTGAGGTTCCTCGGTTAGAACAGTCCCGAAATAGAGCCGTCGGATCGGAGTGCCATGCGCTCGGCGGCCGGTTCACGCGGCAGCCCAGGCATGGTCATGATATCGCCGCACTGCGCGACCAGAAAGCCCGCGCCGGCGAGTGGGTACACTTCATTGACGGTAATGCGGAAACCCGTGGGTCGACCGAGCTTCGTGGGATCGTCGGACAGCGAGTACTGCGTCTTGGCCATGCAGATAGGCGTCTCGCCCATGCCGATGGACGTGAGGTAGTCGATCGAGCGTTCCGCCTTGGCCGTGAAATCCACGCCAGCGGCGCCGTACACGCGGTGCGCAATGGTTTCGATCTTCTCTCGCACGGGCAGCTGGGCGTCGTACAAGGGGGCGAAGTGCGACGGCTCGTGTTCCATCATGTCGAGCAACTCCGTGGCCAGCTCCACGCCGCCCTCCCCTCCCCTGGCAAACACCTCGTTGAGTGCGACACGAACGCCCGCCTTGCGAGCGCACTCGCGCACCATCTCCAACTCCGCCGTGCTGTCGGTGGCGAACCGGTTGATCGCCACCACCACCGGCACCCCGAACTGCCGGACGTTGGCGATGTGATGCTCGAGGTTGGGCAAGCCCTTGGCGAGCGCCACGAGGTCCTCGCGCGCGAGCTCCTTCTTGTTCGCGCCGCCATTCATCTTGAGCGCCCGGACGGTGGCGACCAGGACGGCCGCCTGCGGTTTGAGCCCTCCCATGCGGCATTTGATGTCGAAGAACTTCTCGGCGCCGAGGTCGGACCCGAATCCCGCCTCCGTCACGACGAGGTCGCCTAACGCCAGGCCGGCGCGCGTGGCGAGGATCGAGTTGCAGCCGTGGGCGATGTTCCCGAAGGGACCGGCATGGACGAAGGCCGGTCCGCCCTCGAGCGTCTGGACGATGTTGGGACGAATAGCGTCCTTGAGCAGTAGCGCCATGGCGCCGGCCGCCTTCAGGTCACTGGCGCGCACCGGCGCGCGCTCGACGCCGCGTGTGGAACCGACGATGATCCGCCCCAGCCGCGCCTCGAGATCGGCGAACGACGTGGCGAGCGCGACGATGGCCATCACCTCGCTGGCGGGAATGATCACCCAGCGCTCTTCACGCACGATGCCATCACCCGGACCGCCCATGCCGATGATCGCATGGCGCAGCGCGCGGTCGTTCATGTCGATCGTACGGGGCCACGTGATGCGACGCGGATCGATGTTGAGCGCGTTGCCTTGCTGGAGGTGATTGTCCAGCAAGGCCGCGAGCAGCCCGTGCGCCGAGGAGATGGCGTGGAAGTCACCCGTGAAATGGAGGTTGATGTCTTCCATGGGCAGCACCTGCGAGTAGCCCCCGCCCGCCGCGCCCCCCTTCATGCCGAACACGGGCCCCAGGCTGGGTTCACGGATGCACAGCGCGGTGCGGTGACCCATCTGTCGCAGCGCCTGCGCGAGCCCCACCGATGTCGTGGTCTTTCCCTCCCCGGCTGCGGTGGGATTGATCGCGGTCACGACCACCAGGCGTCCCCGGGGGGTGCGCTCGGTGATCTCGAGGGGAATCTTCGCCTTGTACTTTCCGTACAGGTCGAGATCGTCGATCGTTAGGCCGAGTTCCGCTGCTACGTCGCCGATGGGGCGGAGCCTGACGCGCTGGGCGATTTCGATGTCGCTCGGAAAGGTCATGGCAGCTGGTCAGGGTGATGGGACGGTGGCGACGGCTCGGCGTATGTGCTGACGAGCAGCGCCGTGCATACTGTGCGACGCGTCCGAGCATTCCGGTGTGCGGCGCGGGGCGATTCTACGACGCGTCCCCGCTCGTCGCCAGCCCGAACAAGCGCGCAGCGTTGCGCGACGTGAGGCGAGCGAAGGCTTCCGCCGTCGATTCGCGTGCCTGCGCGACGCGGGCCAGCGTCAGGCGCACGTGGGCCGGTTCGTTGCGCTGTCCGCGATACGGCACCGGCGCCAGGTACGGCGCGTCGGTCTCGACCAGCACGCGATCGTCGGGTGCAAGGCGAAGCAGCGCGTCGTCGTCCCACTTGCGAAAAGTGACGATGCCACTGAAGGAGAGGTACCAGCCCGCCTCCAGCGCGATCTCGGCGAGCGACGCCGGCCCGGAAAAGCAGTGCAGGACGCCGACCACTCCTGCCTTTCCCGCCTCGGCGACCATCGCCGCGGTGTCATCCACGGCCTCACGCGTGTGCACCACGACTGGCCGGCCGCGCTCCCGCGCGATGTCAAGCTGCCGTTCGAACACCCAGCGCTGCACATCGCGCGGGGAATGATTGTAGTGATAATCGAGGCCGCATTCCCCCACCGCCACGGCACCGCGCTCGAGATGCGCGCGAATGGCCGCCCCGTCGCGTGCTTCATCGAACGAGGCGGCATCGTGCGGGTGCACGCCTGCGGTCCAGTAGACGAATCCCGGGTAGGCGGCCGCTATCGTCGCGGCGCGGCCGGCAGCATCGAGCGACTCACCGATGGACACGAGTGCGATGGCGCCGGCTTCGCGCGCCCGCGCGATGACCGCATCGCGATCGGTATCGAAGGCCGGATCGGCGAGGTGTACATGGCTGTCGATGAAGTGCGCCATGGCGTGAATGCACGAACCGCCGCGAGAGGCTCGCGGCGGTTCCGATGCTTACCTCGTCGCGGGTCGCTGCGAGGGTCGTTCGCTCGGCCGTGCTCCCGGCCGCTCGCCGCCCTGCTTCGCCGTCGTGGACGCCGCCCTCGCCTGCGAGGCCGAGGCATGCGCCTTGTCACCCGCGGCGCGCGGATAGCGGCGCTCGAGGTAGAGCAGGATCGGCGACGCCACGTAGATGGAGGAGAAGGTCGCCACGATAACGCCGAACGTCATCACGATCGCAAAAGGACGCAGCACCTCGCCGGCGAAGAGCAGCAGGGTGAGCGTGGCCGACACCGTCGTGGTGTGCGTGAGCACCGACCGCGGCAGCGTCTCGTTGATTGCCCGGTTGAGCGTGTCGTAGAGCGGCTCCTTGCGCGCCTTCCGCAGGTCCTCGCGCACGCGATCGAAGATGATGATCGTGTCGTTGCCGGAGTAGCCGAGCAACGTGAGGATGGCGCCGACCACCACGAGCGACACCTCCACATCCATCAGCTTGATGAAGGCGAAGGTGACGAGCACGTCGTGCGCGATGGACAGGATCGCGGCCAACCCGAATCGCCATTCGAAGCGGAACGCGAGGTACATCAGCGTGACGATCGCCACGAGCAGCATGGCGATGACGGCCCCGCGCCGGAGCTCCTCACCCACTTTGGGTCCGACCGCCTCGGTGCGGACGACCGTGAAGCCGTCGGCCCCGTACTTGGCCAGCAGCGCCGCGCCGATCTTCTTCGAGACGCCCTCGGTGGTGCTGGTCACCTCGCCTTCGGCGCGATCACGCGCACGCACCGTGTACTCGAGGTCCGTGCCGTACTGCTGGATCTCCGAGCCCGGCGTGGTCGCGTCGATGACCGAACGCAACTCCTCAGGGTTGGGCGGCTGCTTGAACTCGAGCTGCATCAGCGTTCCGCCGGTGAACTCGATGCTGTAGTTGATGCCGCCGGTGACGAAGAAGCTGCCAACGCCGAGCAGCATGAACGCGACTGTCGCAACGGCGGCGTGGCGCCACCACTTGATGAAGTCGAAGCTGGTATTGTAAAAGATGCGGATCATCTAGATGCTCAGCGACTGGGTGTTCTTCGAGCGGGCGAGCCAGATCAGGTAGAACGTCTTCGTAACAAACACGGCGCAGAAGAGCGATGCCGTGATACCCGCGATGAGCGTGACGGCGAAGCCCTTCACCGGGCCCGTACCGTACTGATAGAGCACCGCACCGCCGAGGATGGTGGTGACCGAGGTATCGAGAATGGCACTCCAGGCGTGCTTGAAGCCCTCGTCGATGGACGTCCGCACCGTCTTGCCGCGATCGAGTTCCTCCCGGATGCGCTCGAAGATGAGCACGTTGGCATCCACCGCGATACCGACGGTGAGCACGAGTCCGGCGAGCCCCGGCAGCGTGAGCACGGCGCCGAATCCGGCCAGCATGGCGAGCGTAAAGATCACGTACAGCACCAGCGCCCCCACCGCGAGCAAGCCGGAGAAGCGATAATAGCCGATCATGATGAAGATCACGATCGCGACGGCGATGAGCATCGCGAGGCGGCCTTTGTCGATCGAGTCCTGACCTAACGAGGCTCCGATCGCCCGTACTTCTGCGATACGCAGCGGCACGGGAAGCGAGCCGGCGCGCAGCACCAGCGCGAGGTCCTGCGCGGCCTGCAGGTTGCGGTTGCCCATGGTGATCTGTCCGCGCGTGCCGATGGCGCTCTGGATCACCGGCGGGCGCCCCATCACGCGGTCGTCGAGCACAATGGCCATGTAATCGCCCACGTGCTTACCGGTCTCGTTGCGGAAGCGGCGGCCGCCCTCGTTGTTGAGCTCGAACTCCACCACCGTGCCCTCGATGGGCGTGTTGTTCGGCTTCGCGTTCTGGAGGTACTCGCCGGTGATGATCGGCCGCGCATCCACGAGGTAAAGTGGACGATAAGCCTGGGCACCCATCGAGAGCGTGTCGCTCGACCAACGGAGCACCTTGCCTGGCGGCATCGCGCCCTGCACCTCGGGAATCCTCAGGTACGATTCAACCGTGGAGACGTCCTGATCGGCGACGAAGTATTCGCCGGGGAACTGCCCCTGCTGCACGAGCTTCGAGAGCGGTCCGCCGGTGTTGAGTCCGGGGATGGCGCTGCTGTCCTTCTTCGCCGAGTCGGCGGGCGCCTTGAGGCTGTCGCTCGTGCCGAAAAGATTCGGCAGGGCCGCGACTTCCGTCTTGCGCGCGGAATCGCCCGCCGTCGCCACCGAGGCCCCGCGGTCGCGGATGATCTGGTCGAGGCGCGGCAGCACCTTGTCGAAGGCCTGCGTCTTGTCGGTGATCTGGAATTGCAGGAAGGCAGACTTCTGGACCACGGCTTCCGCGCGCTGCTGGTCGTCGATGCCCGGCAGCTCCACGATGATGCGGTCCGTGCCCACTTTCTGCACGACGGGCTCGGATACCCCAAACTCGTCGATGCGGGTACGCACCACCTTCAGCGCGCGGTCGAGCGCATCACT
Organism: Gemmatimonadaceae bacterium; assembly: GCA_039927015.1. Classification (GTDB taxonomy): domain Bacteria; phylum Gemmatimonadota; class Gemmatimonadetes; order Gemmatimonadales; family Gemmatimonadaceae; genus SCN-70-22. Next base: position 6,582 of record JBDSVW010000418.1, read on the forward strand.
CTTGTCGGCAACGGCCTGCTTGCTCTCGTCGATCTCGAGCGCCAGGTGCATGCCACCCTGCAGGTCGAGTCCGCGCTTGAGCGGAACGCGGCGCACCGTGTCGTACACGAACACGCCATTTACCTTGACGCGTTCCACGACCGTTCGCGGGAACAGCGCCCACGCGGACGCTGCGATGAGCGCCACAATGAGCGCCACGCGGTACTTCAGATTCGACATTCGGCGAACTGTTAGAAGGTGGTGTCCGGGAAGCTTTGAAGGTTAGAACTCCGGTACCACCGAGTCAACCGAAGTGCGTAACTATCAGGAAGTTAGCCGAGGACTTGCCGCGCGGCCCGCTCATCCTCCCTGAGCTGGGCCACGAGCGCCTCGATCGAGTCGAAACGCTGGGTGTCCCGCAGGCGGGACAGGAAGTCGATCCGCACCCGCATTCCATAGAAATCGCCCGACGCATCGAAGAGGTGTGCCTCGAGGGCGACGTCCGCGTCGTTGAAGGTGGGCCGCGGGCCCAGGTTCAACATGCCCCCGAACGGCCCGAGCGGTGTCTGCACCCGCACGGCATAGACGCCCTGCGGCGGGAGCAGCTTCCGGGCCGATGGCAGCGGCACATTAATCGTCGGGAACCCGAGCAGGCGACCCCGCTTTTCCCCCGTCCGCACACGACCTCCGACGGCGTAGGGTCGCCCCAGCCCCTCGGCGGCGCGATCGAGGTCTCCTCCCGCCACCGCGCGCCGGATGGCTGTGGACGAGACGGGCTGGTCATGAGGGCCGATGACGGGCTCCACCGCCTCCACCGAGAATCCGCGCGACTGCCCCAGCTCCCGGAGCACTCCCTCATCACCCGCGCGATTGCGTCCGAATCCATGGTCGTGGCCCATTAGCAGGTGTCGCACGCTGTAGCGACCGACGAGCACCTCGTCCACGAACCGCTCGGCGTCGAGCGCGGCCAGTTCGCGGGTGAAGGGAATGACCGCCACGTAGTCGATGCCGCTTTCGGCCAGCACTTCGAGCTTCTCGTCGCCCACGGTCAGGAGCGGCGGGGCCGCCGCTGGATTCACCACTTCGAGCGGGTGCGGGTCGAATGTGAGCAGGACGGAGCGGGCGCCCAGCGCCTGGGCACGCTGCACCAGTCGAGCGAGCACGTCCTGGTGTCCGCGATGGACCCCGTCAAAGGTGCCAACCGTGATGACGGTGCCATGCACATCGGGCGGGAGCGGAGAGTCGTCGCGCATGAAGTCAGGCCGATCCCAGGACGACATCGGGCTGCCATTCGTCGCCCGCGCGCACAGCAATCGCGATCAGTTCCCCCTGTTCATCGAGCAGCGCCGCGCGCTCCCCCGGCAGCGTGGCCGCGATGCGCATGCCGTGCGCTACGCGGCGCGCATCCTCCGGATCAACCACCTGCTCGATTATGTCTCCCAGCGCCAGCCGAAGGGGCTGCGGCCGTGCCCCACCCTCCCGGAGCCGCTCGATGGTATCGGCGTCGTCCACCGAAAAGGGACCGATCCGGGTACGGCGCAGTGCCTCGAGGTGAGCCGCCGAGTGGCAGAGACGCCCGAGATCGCGCGCGAGCGCCCTGATATAGGTACCCGCACGACACGACACGCGCGCCGTGAGCGAGTCGGCGTCCTGCGCCACGACGTCCCAACCATGCACGACCACTGGAACCGGCGGCAGGTCGGGCGCGTCGCCGCGGCGGGCGAGCGCGTAGGCGCGCTGCCCGTTGACATGCTTGGCGGAGTACGCGGGGGGCACTTGTGAGAGCGACCCTGTCAGGGCCGCCAAGGACTCCCGCACCAGCTCCGGCGGCGGGGGCGCGGCCGTCCGCGTCTCCTGGCCGGTGCCGTCGTCGGTGTCGGTCTCGCGGCCGAAGCGGATCACGGCCTGGTACTCCTTGGGGTCATCGGGGACGAAGCGGATCAGCCGAGTGCCGCGACCGGCGAGGAGCACGAGCAGTCCCGTGGCGAACGGGTCCAGCGTGCCGCTATGACCCACCTTCCGCGTGCCTAACGCGCGCCGCACGATGGCGACGACGTCATGCGACGTGAGACCGGCCGGCTTGTCGACGAGCAGGAAGGCGTCAGTCGAGATCGCTCTCATCCGGCGCGCCGAGCGTGCTGTCCTTCACCTGCGCGAGCAGCGACTCGATGCGGGCCGCGTGCGCGATGCTGGCATCGAGCACGAAGGCGACTTCCGGCGTCACCCGAAGGCGCAGCGCGCGACCCAGTCGACCGCGGAGGTGTCCCGCGAGCGAATGCAGGCCTTCCTGCGTCGCCGCCTTTTCGGAGTCGGTGCCCATGATACTCACGAAGACTTTCGCGTGGCGCAGGTCGCGGGTGACGTCCACCCCGGTCACCGTCACGAGCCCGGTGATGCGAGGATCCTTCACGCCCTCCGCGAGAAACATCGCGACCTCTTCGCGAATGGCTGCGGCCACCCGGTCGGGTCGGCGCCCATCATTCGCCATGTCCTTCACTCCTGCGTGGTGCGGCGGGCGCAGGGCCCACCGCACCCTCGAGATGCATGCGTTGCGTCAGCGCGCCGTCAGCTGCCGGCGGACTCCGACGTGACCAGGGTACGCGCGACTTCCTCGGTCTTGTAGCACTCGATCACGTCCCCGACC
>JBDSVW010000419.1:0-9833 GCA_039927015.1 Gemmatimonadaceae bacterium
TCCAGAGCAGGCTCGCCGTTCCCGTGTTGCGCCCGGCTTCGCGCTCCGTCACGATGGCGTTGATCAGCGAGGGCCCGTACCCATCCACCGCCTCGAGCTCGATGTCGAAACGGGCCTTCACCTGCGGAGCGACCCATCTGTCCACGTAGGCATTGATCGCCGGGTCGCCTCGCCACATGCGCCACACCACGCGCGTGCCGCGCGCTCGGGCGACGACGGAGTCCCACGGCAACGCGGCGAGCGCTTCGACATCGGCCTGACCACTGGGCATGCGCGCGTTCGTTCCCTGGCACCCCATGAACAGGAGTGCGACCAGCACCGCGCCGCTCAGCGCGGGCCGCGCGCCGATGGTGACGTGCCTCAGAATCGCCACGCGAGGGAGAACTGGACCTGCCTCGGCGGACCCGCGGTGGTGAGGGTGATTGCGTCGCCGGGCCGGCCGAGTTGCGTGGCCGAACCGCCGCCCCCGATGCCCGCCGGATATCCGGAGAGATTGAGGCGGTTGAGCAGGTTGAACGCTTCTGCGCGAAGCATCACGGTCGAACTACCCACCCGCAGGTCATAGGCCGCGCTGGCGTTGAGGTTGAAGGCACTGGGGAGCCGCTCCCCGTTTCGAGGAACGCCGTGGAATCGCTGGTAGTTGCCAATGAATCCGTCGCCGTACGTGCCGCCAGTCCCCGTGAGGTCGCGGAAGAAGGCGACCCGGTTGATGGGGGTGCCCGTCTGGTAGTCGGCGATGGCGCTCAGGTGTAACGGCGCATGACCATTCCACGTCGCGCGCACGCTGACGTTGTGGCGCCGGTCGTTGTTGGCATCGGCCCGCTCGGCGTCGAAGTCGTTGCCCTGTGTGGCGTTGAAATTGATGTCCTCGGTGTTGGAGATGGCATGCGACCACACCCAGTTGCCATCGACGCTCCACGCGGGTCCCGCGTCGAACCGTAGGGCCGAGTAGAGGCCCGCGTACGTGCTCCTGCCCCCCGATTCCGTCGTCGTAAGGCGACGGAAGCCGCCGGTGGAAGGAAGCACGGGCCGCGACAGGTCACCCACCGCCGTGGAGACGCCCACAGTGTCCGCGGCCCCGATGCGTGCACTCTGCGGGTTGAGGTCCCAGGAGCGCGGCAGGTTGCGCGTGTCCACGTATACGGCGTCGAGGCTGGCGGCGACGCGCCGCCCCAGCTGGCGCTGGTAGCCGAGCGTGAACTGCGCGCTCATCGGCTGTTCGATGCCTAACGCGAATGTCTCGCGGATCTCGCGCGGGGGCAGCGTGCGGCGGTCGAGATCGACCGCCTTGGGTCCCTGCAAAAAGCGAGGGGCGCTCGCCCCACGGAAGGTGACCGTCTGGTTGCCCGTCCGGCCGAACTGCACCGCGTCCGAGTAGACGGCGTACGGCAGCTTGCCCGCATATCGCCCGGCGCCCGCCCGCACCACGCTATTGGGTGACATGAGCCAATTGACCGAGAGGCGCGGCTGCACGTTATCGAGGTCGGGGGAGCTGGCGCCGCGGCTGGTGAGGTCGTCATAGTCCCAGCGGAGTCCGGCGCGAATGGTCACGTCGGCACGGGGACGCCACCGGTCTTCGACGAACAGGCCGTAGAGCGCCTGCGTGAGATCCACCTGTTTCTGCGCCGCGTCGATGGTGTAGCTGCGCACGACAACGCCGGCGGGAATGTCGGCCAGGCGATAGCGCCCGGCGCGCGCGGGAATGTTGCCTTCGTTCACCACTTCGTACGCGCCGGCGGGATTGGTGGACGAGCCCGTGAGACGGAAGAATGAGGCGGCGATGTCAGCGCCGGCACGCAGCGTGTGCCGGTCGCCGATGTGCCGCTCCATGACATCCCGCCATTGCAGCTGCAGCTCCGATTCGTCGAAGATGAAGTTGCTCGATCCCACGATGCCGACCGGAATGGAATCCCGGTCGAGAATCGTGACCTGCGGGGTGGAGAAGTCGCTGCGCGTCGGCGGGAAGTCCCATCGGTAGGTCGCCAGCTGCAGCGACGCCGTGTTGCTCGTGCGGCCATCGTCCCAGGCGCTGCGGTGGGTCAGCGAGGTCACCGAGCCCGAACGAATCGTCGTGATGTCCGCCTCGGGCGCGACAATGCCGCTGCCTTCACCCGCCCGCTGCGCATGGCTCATCGCGAAGCGGAGGGTTGTGGTCTGGTCGGGATTCCATCCGTGATCGAGGCGCAGGGAACCCTTCCACGTCTCCCGCAACTCGCGCCCGAGGAAAGTGGCACGTGCCGTGGAGCTGATGCGATCCTGGTTCTCGTTGCTGTATTCCAGTGCCGCGAAGCCGAAGGTGCGCCCGGCCACGAGGGGACCGCCGTACGCGCCCCCCACCTGCGTGCGCCGGAATCCTTCCTGTGCGCGCCGAAAGTCATCCACGCTCTCGCCCGGCGGTGTGAGCGGGGAACGCGCGTCGAAGGGAATGCCCGGTCGGTTGTACACGAACACTTCGCCCTGCCAGCGATCGCCACCGCTGCGGCTCTCGTAGTTCACCACACCGCTGGGACTGCGGCCCGCCTCGGCGGTATACGAGTTGGCCAGCACCTCGAGACGTGACAGCGCCGCCAGCGGAAACTCCACGCGCGGCCCGCCCAGGAATCCCTCGTTGTTGTCGAGGCCATCGATGGTGTACTGCGTGTAGAGCGCGTTGGTGCCGTTGATGGAGAGCTTGGGTGCGTCGCCGAAGAAGCCACGCGCCTGCGCCACGCCGGGAATTGTGAAGGCGAGAGCAACCGGGTCGCGCGCGTCGGTGGGCAGTGCGCGCAACTCCACCGACTCCACCGCGCCACCGGTAGCCGCGTCGGAGGCATTGAGCAGCGGGCGGGAACGCACCGCGACGACCTGCCGCACCGCGAGCTGCGCGAGCGGTGCCAGCGTGATGGCGACGTCGCGTACCCCGCCGATGGCCAACGGAGACAAGGTACGATCCTCGGGCACGTGGCCGGCGAGGCTCGCCGTCAGGCGCAGGGGCCGACCTGCGACTACCCACAGCTCGAAGTGCCCGAGGCTGTCGCTTTCCGCCCGCGCGGAGCTCCCGGCCACGGTGATCGCAGCGCCGAACAGGGGACGGCCCGACTGCGCGCGTACGACACCCCGCAGGCGCGCACTATCCTGCGCGCCCAGCACTGGAGGGGATGCCGACAGGGGAAAAAGGCTGAAAAGTGCAAGTAAACGAGGGTACATGACGTCAGTGGACGGGAGATGGCGGATGACACGGGCTACGCTCGCCGACAGGGATCGGACGTGTCGCGAACGCACGGGAGTCCATTCGAGAAAGGCGAAAGTCCGCGCCCCTCCCCGAGGTTCCCACCGCGGTCGCACCCGCGGTGTCACCGCCATTGCCGTGAAACGCTGGATTATCCGGACCGCGAGGCGTGTCGCCGTCCTTGGTGGTGGTTCCGCGCTGGCCGATCGGGCTAGAGCGGCGGGACGGCGAGCGCGCGACGCGCGGTCATGCGGGCGGCGCTGCGCCGCGAATACAGCGACACGCTGAATGGCACCAGACAGTTCAGTGCGTAATGCCGGCCGAGCGTCCAGTTGAACTCCGCCGACCAGACAGCGTCCCAGTGGTTGACCAGCGTCAGGATGCAGCCGACCGTGACGGCTACGCGTGCCGCGGCCAGCACATCCTCCCGGACGCACGGGTCGTTAGGCATGCTGATAGCCCTGCGCGCGCAACGCGCTCCGGACGCGGATGCCGAGCGCATCGGGGTCCGGATGCTCGCTGCGCGCCCGCGCCACGGCGTCGAGGAAGGCGCGCTCGAACTGCTCCAGCGGCTGGCAACGCGTGCACAATTCCAGGTGCTCCCGAATGGCGGCCATGCGATCCGCGGTCAACTCCAGGTCCAGGTAATCCCAGAGTTGGCGCATGACGGACTCACAGTCCAGCATTGGCGTCATGGGCATCGTCACCGTTGATCTCCTGAAGCGTCGCCAGCGCCCGCGCCGGCCAATCCGGCATCGCGAGCGTGCGCGAGAAGTTGTTCCTGCAAGATCCGCCGCGCTCGAAACAGGCGTGATCGCACGGTGCCGATGGGCACGCCGAGCACCTGCGAGACGGCATCATAAGATTGATCGTGGACGTCCACCAGCAGCGCGACCTCCCGGTAGGCTTCCGGAAGCTCCGCGATGGCGGCTTCCACCGCTTCGCGAATCTCTCGCTGTTCGAAAAGACGGTCGAGGCCCGACTCGTGCGCCGAGGCAAACACCCTCGACGAGGCGAGTGACTCGAGGGCCGCATCGTCCATGCGCACGCTGCGACTGCCGCGCTTGCGGGTGCGGAGAAACTGGTTGCGGCAGATGGTGAAGAGCCATGCCCGGCACTCCGATCCCGCGTTGTACTGGTGCCAATTCGTGTAGGCGCGCAGGAAGGTCTCCTGCACCAGGTCATCGGCTTCGCTCTGCTCGCGCGTGAGCGAGAGCGCATAGCGCGACACGTCGGGCAGGCAGCTCAGTGCCTCCCGCTCGAATCGCTGGTCCTGGGCAGAAATCTGGGTCATGGTGAGACGGCAAGACTCCGCGCGTACGACGAGTTCCCGCGCCGGAGCGGCGCGGGGCGAGTGGAGGCTACGTCAGCGGGCGCAACTTGCCAAGAATCGTCGGAAAGAACTCGGTCACGGTGGGATGGATGGGAAGCGCTTCCTTCAACACCGTATAGGGCGCCTGGGCGGCAATCATGGCGCCAATCACCTGCACGATCTCGTCCGCGTTGATACCCAGCAACGACGCCCCCACGAACAACTTCGACTCGGCGTCGACGAGCACCTTCATCACCCCTACGGTCTCGCTCTCTTCCTTGGCTCGGCTCACCTTCGACATCTCGTGCGTCACCGAAAGGAAGCGACGCCCCTCGGCCATCAGCGCACGCGCCTCCTGTTCCCCGATCCCTACCCGGCCGAGCGGGGGATCCGTGAACATCGCGTACGTCATCACGCGTCCGTCCGCAGTGCGCGAGCCGCCCGTGTGGTTGGCCAGCACGATTTCATGGTCCTGGTAACTCGTGTGCGTGAACGCGCCACGGCCGTTCACGTCGCCCAATGCCCAGATGCCCGGCACGGTGCATTCGAGGTGACCGTTCACGGGGATGAATCCGCGGTCGTCCACCTCGACTCCGACCGACTCCAGCCCGAGGCGTTCGGTGTTCGGCTTCCGCCCCGTGGCCACGAGCAGATGCGAGCCGCCCAGCGTCCGCGTCACGCCGGAGTTTCCATCTTCCAGCTGCAGCGACACCCCGACGCCCGTCTCCTTGTCCGTCGTCTCCGAGACGCTCGTGACCTTGGCATTCGTCAACAGCGTGATGCCCTCCGACTCCAGCATCTCGGCGATGCGCTGCGAGACATCCGCATCCTCGCGTGCGGCGACGGCGCTCTCCGCTTCGATGATCGTGACCTCGCTTCCCAGCCGCCGGAAAATCTGGCCCAGTTCCAGTCCGATGTAGCTTGCACCGATGAGCAGCAGATGTTCAGGGCGCTCACGGAGTTTCAGCACCGTCTCGTTGGTGAGGTAGGGGAAGTCATCGAGACCGGGAATGGGCGGAGCGGCCGGCCGTGTGCCCGTGTTGATGTAGACACGAGACGCCAGCACCGTGGTGGTTGAACCACGCACGACGAAGCGATCGCCGTCGCGACCCGCGAGTTCGGCCCATTCGCGGATGAGGGTGACGCCCTTCGTGCCGGTGATCCACTTCGTGAGCCCGTTGCGCGAGGCGTCCACCATGCGCGCCGTGCGCTCCATTGCCGCCGCGAAGTCCACCCGCACGTGTCCCACCTCTACCCCGAATTCGCCGGCGCGGCGTGCCATATGCGCCACGCGCGCGCTCTTGCGCAGGGTCTTGGTCGGCGTGCAGCCGACGTTCACACAGCTCCCCCCCACGTCCCCGCCTTCGAAAACGGCGACCCGTTCACCGCGTGCCGCCAGCGCCGTGGCGAGCGGCGGGACGGCCTGGCCGGTGCCGATGAGCACGGCGTCGACGTGCAACGCCTGCCCGTCTTCCGCTGCGGGAGATGTGGCGTGCGGCGTCTCGTTCTGCGTCACGGTAGCGGACGTCTTCATGCATTCCTCGGGAAATGGCGACGGATTGCGTCTGGCGGCAACGCGATGAAGCGCGTGACGCCCCTCATGCAACTGAAGCCGGATCACGCACAAAAAGATCCCCTGGGCGCGCCGCGCGGGAAGTGTGGGGCAGGCATTCGCGCACGGTTCCCTGGGCGTGACGATGGCCCGGACGGTGCGACGCGCACCTCGTTAGGCATCGCCCGCGCCATCGCGCGGCACGCTCGCCGTGAGCGGCGACAGCGTGTACAACGCCCCCTTTCGATTCGTGACCATCAACGAGGATCTTCGCGCGGACGACGCCCGGCGCTTCCTGGCCACGTTCAGCTTCACCTTCCCCGTGATGATGGGTGGGGGCGACGTCAAGGCGCGCCGGCACTACCCGTAGCTCCCGTATACACTCCTGCTCGATGCCCGCGGGCGCATCGTGCGCAAATGGATCGGCTTCGGAGGCAGGGAGCAGCTCGAGGCGATCCGGGCGACTATCGCCGCCGAGATTTCCCACGTGGAACGGGAGTCCCAGGCTGGACACCAGGGACACGCGGGGGGCGCACCATCGAGGTAGCGCTTCCCATCCGGTGTGTCGCCGTGGAACTTTGCATGACGATCCCGGCTTTCCCCGGCGCAGGTACGTTGGTGGGTGCGACTCGCCGACGGCCGTTCCGTCGGCGAGTCGCGCGCTTCTTCAACCGAGGTCCCCGTCATTATGCGGTCGGCTCTTCGTATTTCTCTCGTGGCTCTCTCTCTCGTGGCCGGCGCTGCCGGAGCGGCGGGAGCGCAGGCGCGCGCGCTTGGCCCCGTCGATGGCGCGGGCCTGCCGCCGCTCGACACGACCCGCGTTGCGGTGGGCACCCTGGCGCCCGACTTCACGCTCGAGGCCAAGGACGGGGGCACGGTCACGCTCTCGCAGTTCCGCGGCAAGAAGAACGTGATCCTCGTGTTCTATCGCGGACACTGGTGACCCTACTGCACCCGTCAGCTCGGCGAGCTGAAGAGCCTGTTGGATGAACAGACGAAGCGCGAAGTGGAACTGATCGCCGTGGCGATCGACACGCGCCAGCAGCTGCAAATGATGGCAGACAAGATTTCCGCCGAGGGCATGGCGCCGACATTCACCTTCCTGTCGGATCCCGGCCACAAGGTGATTGATCGTTACGGATTGCTGAATCCGAGTGGCAAGGGATGGCCACATCCCACGGTGTACGTGCTGGACCGCAAGGGATCCGTGTCGTGGAAGTTCACCGAGGTGAACTACAAGATTCGTCCCACGAATGCGATGATTCTCGAGGCGGTGGGCAAACTGTCGGGAGCTGGCAAATGAACCTCCGCGCGCGTCGTGTCACCGGGTGGGTCGTCGGACTCGGCGCGCTGGCGGTGCTGGGTGCCCTCGCGTTTCGGCCCAGCAAGGATGCGGCTAACGCTGGCTCGGCGCGAGTGGCGCCACGCTTTGCTGCGTTGACCATTGACTCCGTGCCCCAGCCGCGCACGCTCGATGACTACGCGGGTGAACCGCTGCTGCTGAACGTTTGGGCTACCTGGTGCGATCCGTGCCGGGAGGAGATGCCAAGTTTCGAGCGGTTGCAGCAGGACTACCGAACGAAGGGATTGCGCGTGGTCGCGATCAGCATCGACGATGCAGACCAGGGAGCACTGATTCGAGAGTTCGTGGCTGAGAATGCCTTGACGTTCGACATCTTGCATGACCCCAAGTCGGAGATCATGAAGCAGTATCAGGTGCGGGGGGTGCCGCAGACGTTTCTCGTCTCGCGAGCTGGGCACATCATGGCGACCCGCTTCGCGGCGGACTGGTCCACTCCGGCATACCGTGCGCTGGTTGACTCCCTGCTGGAGCTGCCGGGCGGCTGATCGGCGCAGGGGCCAACCGCATCGAAGAACGGGCCAGTAGCTCGGCGTGGAACTTCCGGGAATGCGTACGGCTTGCCGCCGTGAAGGACCGAGTCCGCGGAGGATTTCATGCGACGCGCGTATCTGATAGTGGCGGGCTGCACGATTGTCGTCGCCTGTGGGGGAGGGTCGGCAGCTGCACCGAGCCCTCCCGGAGGCTCCAATCCGCCGGTGAATACGATGTCCGTGGATGTGAGCGACAACTTCTTCTCCCCGGGCAGCGTGGCCGCGGCAATACAGGCGTCGCTCACCTGGACGTGGAAGGGGTGATTCATTCGTCGAACTTCACCTCAGGCATGGTGGGCTCAGTCGTGGTGAACTGACGCCGCGTATCCCCCTAAGGTTGTATTGCATGACCGTCCGCGGGTTGTCCATACTGTCGGTACCAGCGAGAACACTCAATCACCACGCGCCGCGCCGGACCCGAATACCTTAATCACTCTCGAACAGGAGGCTAGATTGATGCGGATCAACTGGGGCAAAGCGGTGCTCGCCGGAATCATCGGCACGCTGGTCATGACGGCCGTGGGCGTGTGGGTGGCGCCGATGATGGGAATCCCGCGCATGAACCCAGCGGAGTTGCTGGCACAGCCGATGGGCAGCCTGGCGCTGGGATGGGTGGGGCACCTGATGATCGGTAGCATCCTGGCGATCATTTACGCGGCCGTCTCTGGACGGCTGCCGGGCGCGCCCTGGATGCGCGGCGCACTCTTCTCGATCGCGCCGTGGCTGATGGCGCAGCTCGTCGTGATGCCTATGATGGGCATGCCGGTCTTCTCAGGCTCCGCAACACTGGCGATGGGAAGCCTCATTGGTCACCTGGTCTACGGCGCGGTGGTTGGCGCGGTGTACGGAGCCGAGCCGGCCGTCGCCTGACGCTGCCTCCTGAGGCGAAAGCCGCCCGCTGCGAAGGTTACTCCTCTCGCAGCGGGCGGTTCTTCTTGCCCGGTGTCGCCGACTTCGGCGCGGGCGTCGCGGCATCGATGGCCAGGAGCGACTGCGGGTCCACCGTGGTGCCGCCGTAACGCGCGATGAAGTGCAGGTGCGGCCCCGTCACGCGTCCGGTGGCGCCCACCTTGCCCAGGATCGTGCCCCGCTCCACGGTGTCGCCAGCCGCAACGCTGTGCGCACTCATGTGCAGGTAGGCCGTCACGAGACCCTCGCCGTGGTCCACGTACACCACGTTTCCGCCGAGAAAGAAGTTGTCGACCAGGCGGACCACGCCGCGATTGGTGGCCCGGATGGGCGCGCCGACTGCTCCCGCGAAGTCGGTGCCCATGTGACGCGACGTCACGGTGCCATTGAACTGCCGGCCCCCACCGAACCGGCTCGTCACCCGGCTCGGGCGAGGCGGCGCGAAGGGCGGAGACCAGAGGCGCGGCGTGTCCTGCGAACCCGCCGACACCGCCGCGGCGAGCGCCGCCTCGCGCCTGGTGCGCTCGCGGAGGGCGGAGTCAGGCGTCGCCGAAAAGCGGGGGGCGACGCGCAGGCGTTCGAGCGGGTACTGGCCGGGAGCCAGCGAGACCCGTCCACGCAGGGAATCGCGGTGCATGCCGGCCACGCATTCGATGGTCACGCCTAACGAACCGCTCGAGTCGATGGGCGCGGCCGCGAGCGACGTGAGCACCCCGTTCTCGTCAGGCGCGAAATGCAGGGGCACGCCTGCCACTTCACCCGACAGTGCCACGTTGTCTGCCACGCCCGTCACGTGCACGACGAAGAGCGTGCCCTGGCGCGGGCGTGCTGGAGCGGTGGAGTAGGCGGCCGCACTCCCGCACGCCTGCTGTGCGAGAACCGGCGTGGCGGGCAGGAGCGTAACGAGCACGGCGATCGCGCGAAGCATTCTGGTCATGCCTTGCATGCTAACCTCACGA
>JBDSVW010000420.1:0-11877 GCA_039927015.1 Gemmatimonadaceae bacterium
CAGAGCGTCGTCTGTCCCGTCCTGATTGGACGGGATGCACCGCTGACCACCGCTTATCACACGCTCGAACGAGCGCGTGCGGGACACGGGAGCACTCTGCTCGTCTCGGGCGAGGCCGGCATCGGCAAGTCGCGCATGGTGCGGGCGATGGCCGAGCGGGCCGGCGCGCTGGGATTCGTCTCGCTCGAAGGCGCGTGTTTCGAGGCCGACAGTGCGCATCCGTACGGGCCGTTGCTCGACATGGTGCGCGTGGTGTCCGCCACGGCGTCTCCCGCGCTGGCTGCGCACTACTTCGCGCCAGCCGCGTCGGAATTGGTTACCCTCTTTCCCGAGTTGCGCGCGCTCTTTCCCGAGGCGCCCTCGCGGCCGGCACTGGATCCGGATGAAGAGCGGCGGCGTCTCTTTCACGCCTTTGTGGAATCGGCGTACGCGCTGGCGCGCGTGCAACCGCTCCTCCTGGTCGTGGAGGACGTGCACTGGAGCGACGACGCCACGCTCGACCTCGTGTTGCACCTGGCGCGCCGTATCGCCACGCACCCTGTCGCCCTCGTCCTGACCTTTCGCAGTGACGAGGTGGGCCCGCGCCTCGCCAGCCTGCTGGCGGACTTCGACCGCGCCCGGTGCGCGTCGGAGGTGGCGCTCCGCCCGCTGGAAGCGCCGCAGGTGTCTGAGATGTTGCAGGCGATCTTTGGGGAGCAGGTGGCGCTGGCGGGGCCGTTCGTGGACCGGCTGCACGCCCTCACGGAGGGCAACCCATTCTTCGTGGAAGAGCTGCTCAAGGCGTTGCTGCATGCGGGTGATCTGGTGAGCGCCGACGGCACCTGGCGGGCGCGCGCACTCGAGGCGGTGCGCGTGCCGCGCACCGCCAGCGAAGCGGTGGGACGACGCCTGGCGGGATTGAGCGATGCGGCCCGGCGCGTCGCCTCGGTGGCCGCGGTGGCGGGCCGCCGCTTCGACTTCGACCTGCTGCGCACCCTCACGGGTCACGAGGAAGCGGCGTTGCTCGCGCTGGTCAAGGAACTGGTGGAGGCGCAGCTGGTGGTGGAGGAATCGGCAGATCGCTTCGCCTTCCGCCACGCGCTCACGCGCGAAACCATGCGCACGCAGCTGCTCGCGCGGGAGCGCGTGGCGTTGCACCGCGCCATCGCGGCGGCGCTCGAAGCACAGGACGCCACCGGCTCCCACGAGGTGGAGGGAGCGCTCGCCTATCACACCTTTGAGGCGGGAGAGTGGGAGTCGGCGCGGCGCTACGCCCTGCGCGCTGCTGAGCACGCGCTCACCATCCGCGCGCCGCGCGAGGCGCTGCAGCAGTTCCAGCGCGCGGTGACCGCGACGACCAACGCGGGCCAGCGCCCCGATGGGGCATTGCTCTTGGCGCGCGGGGGCGCGCACGAAACGCTCGGCGCCTTCGGGCCGGCCAGCGAGGACTTCAGCGCGGCCCTGGCGATGGCCCGCGCGTCGGGGGACCTGCGAGGGCAGTGGCAGGCGCTGCACGCGTTAGGCCTGCTGTGGGCCGCCCGCGATTACGAGCGGGCCGGGGAGTTCCGGCGCGCCGCGCTCGACGTCGCCCGCCACATCGGACACGCGCCGCTCATTGCCCGTTCGCTCAACCGCGTGGGCAACTGGCATGTGAACCGCGAGCATCCCCATGCGGGCATCCCCTTCCACGACGAAGCCTTGTCGATTTTCGAAGGCGGAGAAGACCGTAACGGCGTCGCGGAAACGGTGGACCTGCTGGCCATGGCGCACCACATCGCGGGCTCCCAGGAGATCGCGACGCAGCTCTACGAGCGCTCGGTGGAGCACTTCTCCGCCCTCGAGCAGCGGCGCGGTCTCGCCAACGCGCTGGCCGTGCTGGCCGTCTGCGGCCCGAGCTACCATGCGTCGGCGGGGCCGGTGGCCACCAGCACTCACGAGCACCTGATCCTCGCCGAGGAGCGCGCCGTACGGTTGGCCGGGGACATCGAGTGGCGCGCCGGCGAGGCGTTCTCGCGCTACCTCGTGGCCGACTGCGTGGGATGGCGTGGCAAACTCGCCCGTGCGTTGCGGCTGGCGCGGGAATCCCTGGCCATCGCCGAGGAGATCGAACATCGCGAGTGGCAGTGTGGGGCGCGGCGCGTGCTCGGCGCCATCGCGCTCGATCTCTTCGCGACATCCGAGGCCGTGGACCAACTGCAGCGCTCCCACGCGATCGCACGCAAGCTCTCATCGGCCACCTGGACCCGGTGGACCGGAGCGCCGCTGGCCATTGCGCTCGCGCGGGCGGGGGACGTGGAGCATGCCACGCGGGTGCTCGACGAGATCGACGCGCTCGTCCCGACGTCGGGGACAAAGGAAGGCTCCCCCGATGCCGGTCCCCCGACGCTCGGTTTGCGGTATCTCGCACTGGCCCGGGGAGAGACCGCACTGGCCGCTGGAGACGCAGCGCGTGCGTTGGCCGCGATCGCGGAGCTGGGCGAGGAAGGGGTACCGCGGGTGGCGCTCCTCCGCGCGCGCGCACTGCTGGCCCTCAATCGCGGGGCCGAGGCGACCGGGTCGTTAGGCGCGGCGCGCCAGGGCGCCGAACAGCAGGGCGCGCGGCACCTCCTGTGGCGCATCGACGCGCTGCAGGGCGCCATTCATCTTGGCCAGCGCCAGCGGCTGGAGGCGCGGCGCGCGTTCGATGCGGCGAGAGCCGCGGCGGAGTCGCTGGTGGCGGGCCTCGACGAGCCCGGGCTGCTCGCCGGCTTCGGCGCCGGCCTGGACGCGTGGGCGCCGCCCCCGCCGGCCCCCACCAAGGCGCGCGCCGCCAAGTCGGCGTTCGGGGGACTCACGCGACGCGAGCGGGACACCGCAGCGCTCATCGCCCAGGGCAAGTCGAATCGTGCCATCGCGCGACAGCTCGGCATCGGTGAGCGAACGGTCGAGGGCTATGTGGCGGCGGCCTTCACGAAACTCGGCTTCAGCTCGCGCGCGCAGATCGCGGTCTGGGCCACTGATCATGGTCTCGCGGCCTCGCCTCCGAAATCCGGGCCGTCCAGAACCTGATGCCGTGCTGCTCCCCGTAATCGGATCGAAAATCCCCGTACTCGCCACGGGGTGCGGCAAGCCAGCACGTCCTAACGTGATCTCCACGATACGTCGACTCCGCGGGTCGGAGTCGGAGAACCGTCAATCACTGGAGATCTTCACCATGAGAGTCGCCATCGCTACGTCCCTCGTCCTCGTGCTCGCGGCCGGCGTCGTACACGCACAGGCGCCCGCGACTGCCCGGCGCGCCGCGAATCCTGAGCTGAAGTGGGGACCCGCGCCGCCGGTCTTTCAGCCGGGCGCGGAAATGGCAGTGCTGCAGGGAAATCCAGGCGCCGCCGAGATCTTCACCGTGCGGCTTCGCCTGCCCGACGGCTACAAGATCGCGCCCCACACGCATCCGTTCGATGAGATGGTGACCGTCATCAGCGGAACGCTGCACTTGGGCCTGGGGCCCAAGGCGGAGGCCAGCGGCATGATGACCCTCAGGGCGGGGGAGTTCGTGACCGCGCCGGCCAACCAGCCGCACTACGCGTCCGCCAAGGGTGCGGTGGTGCTGCAGGTGCATGCCATGGGTCCCTTCGAGCTGACACATATCAACCCGGCCGACAAGCCGAAGGCCTCCACCGGTCGCTGACACCAACCCGGCGCACCCCCGCCCGGGGTGCGCCGGCCCGTCACCTAACGAGTCTCCGAATCATTCCGACACACCATGACCCGACACAACGGTGGGCTCCCGGCAATAACTCCTCCCGCCCCCGTCGCCGATCTCGACTGGGGCGCCGCACGCGCGCGGGACCTCGGTACGCAGGTGGTGGACCTGTGGGCCGAGCTGCTGGAGAAACTTCCGGCAATGCACGTCGCCGGAAGCGCGACCGCTGCGGAGGTGCGCGCGGCGGTCACGCGCGCGATCCCCGCGGAACCGTTGCCCGGGGATGAGCTGCTCGCGTCGCTGCGTGCGCTCGCCTTCAGCCACGCGACGCTCACGGGGCATCCGGGCTTCATGGCCTACATAACGGGAGCGGGCACGGTGCCGGGCGCCGCGGCCGACCTGCTCGCCGCCGCCATCAACCAGAACGTGGGGGCCTGGCGGCTGTCGCCCGCGGCGACCGAGATCGAGCTGCATCTCGGCCGATGGTTCGCCTCGCGGCTCGGCATGCCAGAGGGTGCCGGCGGCTACACCACGTCCGGCGGGGCGATGGCGGCGCTCATCGCGCTGAAAGCGGCGCGCGATGCGCGCGCCGGCTGGTCCATCCGCGAGCTCGGTGCGCGCGCCGGGCCGTCGCTCACGTTCTATGCATCGGCGCAGGTGCATGACGTCAACACGCGGGCCGCCGACATGCTGGGACTCGGACGCGACGCCGTGCGCCTCATTCCATGCGATGGCGATCTTCGCATGCGCGTGGACGCACTGCGCGCGGCGTTGCAGCGAGACGTGCGCAACGGCCAGCAGCCGATTGCAGTCATCGCAACCGCGGGCGCCGTGGCAACAGGCGCGATCGATCCGCTCGACGCCATCGCCGACGTGTGCGCGGAGCATGGCGTGTGGATGCACGTGGACGGGGCCTACGGCGGCGTCGCCGCCCTCACGGACACCCTGCGTCCGCTCTTTCGCGGCATCGAACGCGCCGACTCGGTGGCGCTCGATCCGCACAAGTGGTTGTACACGCCGCATTCCGGCGGCGTCATTGTCGTGCGCGATATGCAATCCCTCGCCAATGCGTTCGCCATCGAGCCGAGCTATGTGTACGACGACAAGGAGCGCACCGGTCGCGGCGTGGACCTGTACGCCTTGGGACCGCAGTTCTCGCGCGGCTTTCACGCCCTCAAGATCTGGGTCTCGCTGCTCGCCCATGGCTGGGCGGCGTACGAGCGGCGCATCGCGCACGACGTCGCGCTCGCCCGCTATCTGCACGAGCGCGTGTGTGCCCACCCCGAGCTGGAGCCCGTGGGGCCGCAACCCGAACTCTCCATAACCTGCTTCCGCTATGCGCCCCCGGCACTGCGTGACCACGCGTCCGCCGAACCCCAGCTCAATCGCCTCAACGAGCGGCTCATGACCGAGCTGCAGCTTGGGGGACGGGTGTTTCCCTCGAATGCCATCGTGGGCGGGCGGTTCGCGCTGCGGGCATGCATCGTGAACTTCCGCACCGAGGCGGCGGACATCGACGCGCTCCTCGAGGAGACCGTCGCGCACGGCCGTGCACTGCACGCGCAGGAGTTCAGCATGGCGCGGTGATGTCCCGCCTGCTGGTATGCGGGGCATCAACACAGGCTGAGAAATCCGCCCATTCGGAATTCGCGCTCGCTGAGGAGGGGCACGAGCGTCGCCGCTTGTGTCGCGCTTCGGGCTCGCGTCCGTCCGGACTGCGGGGGATATTGTCTGAATCGGTGCTACGACGCCGGCGTGCCCGGCGGAGACGCGCTGTACCCGACCGCCAGATGAACAGGCGCGTCCGGCCCCAGTCTCGCACCCCCGGCCATGTCCATACGCCGCTTGGAAGTTCGACCGGTCCTGGCTCGGCTCGAGGAGGAAGCAGCCGAGGTGCTCCAGTCCCTGCACGCCGGTGATTCCGAGGCCATCGCGCAGGCGCACGACTTTCATCCCGCGCTCTCGTTGCCGGCACAGGCCACGCTCGACGATGCGCGCCTCGTACTGGCACGCAGCTACGAGGCGTCCTCGTGGGAGCGGCTCGTTCACGCTGTACAACTCGCGGAAGCCATCTGGCGCGACGACATCGAGCGCGTACGAGATATCGTCGGCCGCAACCCGGAGCTGCTGCACGCTCCGGTGTTGATCCGGGCCGACAGCAACTGGGGCCCTCCGCTCACCTATGCCGCGAATCTGGGACGGGACGAGATCATCCGGATGCTGCATGCCCTCGGCGCGACCGACCTGGAGTCGGCGGTCGGTCGTGCCGCGCTGCAGGGACAGCTGGGCACGGGCATCATGCTCCACGAGTTGCTGGGCAGGCCGCGCCCGCCCGATGACGCGCTGGGTGGACCCGCCTACACGCTCAGCGTTGCCGGAACGGAGTTCCTGCTGAGCATCGGTGCTCGCCTGCACGACGACAGCGGTCGGCGTCTCGCGCCGGTGAGCGTGGTGCTCGAGACCGACAGCCGCAATCCGGCCGCCAAGCACGCCATCCTCCAGATGTATGCGAGCCGCGGCGTCGAGCTGCCCGATACACCGGTCATGGCGCTGCACCGCGGCCGACTCGATTTGCTGGAGCAGCATCTGCACCGGGACCCGCAGCTCCTGCGTCGCACCTTCTCGCACCAGGAGATCTATCCGCCCGCGATGGGCTGCCGGGACGCGCTCGACGCCACCACCGGAACTCCGCTGAGCGGGACTACGCTGTTGCACCTGTGCGTGGACTACGACGAGCTGGAGATCGCCCGCTGGTTGCTGGACAAGGGAATGGATGTGAATGCGCGGGCCGCGGTGGGGCGCAGCGGTTTCGGCGGATACACGGCGCTCTTCGCGACTGTCGTATCACAGCCAAATTTCTGGATGAACTACCACGACCGGGGCCCATACGTGGCGCCGCTGGCCGAGCTGCTCCTTGAGCGCGGCGCCGATCCCAACGTGCGTGCATCGCTCTGGAAGCGGCTGCATCCGGGTCACGGTGACGCAACCCGCCACGACTATCGCGACGTGACGGCGCTCTCATGGGGACGGCGTTTCCACGCTCCCATCTTCGTGAGCCAGACCGCCATGCAGCTGATTGAAGGTGCGGGCGGAATAGACTGACTCATCCGTAACAGTTAGTATGGGCGCGCGCCGCTCTCATCGGGTTGACCCGCTCCTACGGAGGAACTCATGCTGGACACGACGGCTGGCTCGACTCCCACGCGGAGCTTCTGGATCATCAGCGGACTCGCGCTGCTCTGGAACCTCATCGGGGTCGCGACCTACCTCATGAGCGTCACCATGAGTCCCGAAACGATTGCGGCGATGCCGGAGTCCGAACGCGCCTTGTACGCCAATGTTCCTGCGTGGGTCACGTCGGCGTACGCGATCGCGGTGTTCGGAGGAACGCTGGCCAGCGTTGGGCTGCTCATGCGCAAGTCGTGGGCGACTCCGCTCTTCGTGCTCTCGCTGATTGGCATCGTGGTGCAAATGGGCCATGCGTTGCTCGGCACGAGGTTGCTCGAGGTCAAGGGAGCGTCGGCGGCCGTCCTGCCTGTGGTGCTCACCGTGATCGCGATCTACCTCGTGAAGTTCTCGACGTCGGCGAAGCAGAAGGGGCTGCTTCGGTAGAGGCAGCAATCCGACGGCCGAGCCTGAGCGCGAGGCGCGTAGCGGTTCCTGCCGGACTCGGCGAGAGGTAGTGCGCTGGTGAACCGGCGATCGCGCGCACGCGCGGAACGCACCGGCGCAGCATACGGTATGAAGGGATCATTTCCCTCCACCCGCGTGCGCGCGCTATCGTGCACCATTCATCGCGTTAGGCCGCTATCAGGCGCCGGCGCTAAAAAACAGGAGCACTCATGCATGACACAATGCTCGCCACGGCGAGCGTGACGATAGCCGCTCCCCCGGCGACGGTCTGGAAGGCGCTGGTGTCCCCCGAGGCCATCAAGCAGTACATGTTCGGAACCGAGGTCACCTCCAAGTGGAAGGAAGGGGCGCCCATCGTGTGGACGGGCGAATTTCAGGGCAAATTGTACGAGGACAAGGGGGAGATCTTGCGCATGGATGAAGGCCGCCTGCTGCAATACACGCACTACAGCAACGTTTCCGGCGATGTCGACACGCCCGAGAATTACCACACCGTCACGATGGAGCTGTCGGAGGATAGCGCGGGCACGAGAGTGGCCGTCACCCAGGACAACAATGCGAACGAGGACGACCGGACTCGTTCGGAACAGACCTGGAAGGGCATCCTTGATGCACTCAAGGACTACCTGGAGCGGTAGCGGTTCGTCCCGTCTCGCAAGCCTCCCAACCCAATCGCCATTGCCGGAGTCCCACGGGGCGTGAATCTTTCCGGATTCAATCGCCCGCTCGCGAGGTAGCCCCGTGGACACGCTGCTCCAGGATTTCCGTGGTGCCGTCCGTTCATTTCGCCGGAACCCCACGTTCACCGTGGCGGCGGTGCTCACACTGGCGCTCGGCATCGGGGCCAATGCGGCCATCTTCAGCGTGGTGCAGGGAGTGCTGCTGCGACCATCGCCCTTCGCCGATATCGACCGGCTGGCCATGGTGTGGGCGACCGACCGGAACAGCGGCACCACACGTGAGCCGGCGTCCATTCCCGATTTCGCGGACTTCCGCACGCAAAGCCGCAGCTTCCAGAGTCTCGCCGCGTTCTCACCGGTCGAGATGAACGTGAGCGCGGGCCGCGGCGACGCCGAGCGGCTCGCGGGAATGGGGGTCAGCAAGGAATACTTCGCGACCGTCGGCATCGCACCGCTCGCCGGCCGCGTCTTTACCGAGAGTGAGGATCGTCCCGAAGGGCCGCGCACGATCCTGATTGGGGAGGATCTCTGGGAGCGGCTCTATCAGCGTGACCGGGGGGCCATCGGTCGAACGCTCACCCTGAACGGCGAGGAGTGGGAGATCGCGGGCGTCATGCCGCGCGACTCCGACTTCGGCGCCTTGCAGATCCTCGGCTCGGCAGCGTACATGCGCGGCTTCGCCGACCGAGGGGGTCGTCCGCGTGTGGATCTCTGGCTTCCACTGCGCGCCGATCCCCAGGCGTCGCGTGGCAATCATCCCATTTTCGTGATCGGCCGACTGGCGCCCACCCTCTCGATGGGAACGGCGCAGGGCGAGATGACGGAGATCACCGCCGAACTCGAGCGCCTCTACCCTGACGAGAACGTCGCGCGCGGCGCCTTCGTCGAAGCGGTGGAGGATGTCGTCTTCGGCGGCGTGCGATCGGCCATGATCGTGCTCGTGGCTGCGGTCGGCCTGGTGCTCCTCGTCGCATGCAGCAACGTGGCCAACCTGCTGCTCGCGCGCGCCGCAAACCGCGCGCGGGAAGTAAGCGTGCGCACCGCGCTGGGTGCCAGCCTCGGGCGCCTCGCGCGCCAGTTTGCCGTCGAAGGCGCGGTGCTCGTCTTCGCCGGCGCGGTGCTCGGCACGCTGCTCGCCTTCGTGGCCGTGGACGTGCTGCGCGCGCTGGCGCCGGCCACCATTCCGCGCGCCGACGAGCTGCGGCTCGACCTCGGCGTGCTCGCCTTCATTGCGGCCATCTCGGTGGTCATCGCGATGTTTTTCGGACTGCTGCCCACCTTGCATGCGCGCCGCCTCAACCTGCAGTCGGCGTTGCGAGCCGAAGGGCGCGGAAGCTCGGGCGACCGGCGGCAGCGCGCATTGCGCTCATCGCTGGTCGTGGCGGAGCTGGCGATGGCCACGACCCTCACCATCGCGGCCACCCTGCTCATCCGAAGCCTGTGGACGCTGCAGGGGGTGGATCCCGGCTTTGATGCACAGCATGTGTTGAAGGCGGAGTTCAACCTGCCGGCCACGCGCTATCCCCAGAACTTCGCCCAATTTCCCAACTGGCCGGAACGCTTCCGTTTCCAGCAGGAACTCTCCACCCGCATCGCGGCCATGCCCGGCGTCGAGTCGGTCGCACTGGCGACGGCGAATCCCATGGACGCAGGCTTCACGAGTTCCATTCGAGTGGTGGGTCGCGAGGAAGAAGGGCAGGGATGGCCGGAGCCCTCCATCCGGACCGTGAGCGCGAGCTACTTCTCCACACTGCGCGTACCGCTGCGCGCCGGACGGGACTTCACGGCGGCCGATGATGCAGTGGCGTCGCCGGTCGTGCTGGTGAACGAGTCGGCGCGCGCGCGTTACTTCGAGGGGCGCGAACCCCTTGGCGCGCAGGTCAGATTGTGGGGAGCAAACCGCACGGTCATCGGCGTGGTTGGCAATGAACGCTTCAAGGGATTGGCAACCGACGTTCCACCCGCGGTCTACCTGCCACTGACGCAAGTGCCCATGCCGAGCGCGGTGCTGGTGCGGATGAAGGGAGATGCCGCGCTCGCGGCACCCCTCGTGCGCAGCGTCGTGCACGACATCGATCCCGAACTCGCGCTGTACGGGGTGGAACCCCTTACGGACACCATCCGCGGGACCATGGCGCAGCGGCGCTTCACGATGCTCGTGCTGAGCGCCTTCGCGCTCGCCGCACTTACGCTGGCGGCGGTGGGCGTGCACGGGGTGCTGAGCTACGCGGTCGCGCAGCGCACGCGCGAGATCGGCATTCGGGTGGCGTTAGGCGCGGACCTCGGCCGCGTGCGGCGCCTCATCTTCTCCGATGGTGCGCGACTCGCCGGGTTCGGGATCGGAATCGGCCTCGTGGGGGCGTTCATTCTCTCGCGGGCCATGCGCACGCTGCTGTTCGGCGTTGGCGCCTCGGACCCGGCCAGCTTTGTCGGCGTGTCCGCGCTCCTGTTGGGGGTGGCAATCGCGGCGTGCTGGATGCCGGCGCGGCGCGCGGGACGCGTCGATCCCATCGAGGCGCTGCGGGCGGAGTGAGGGCGTGAGGCCGGCGTCAGTTGCCGAGGAGATTCCGCAGCGGCGAGGGCATTAACCTCCATCTGTCCACGCTCGACCACATCCGCCATCTCGCACCGTGATGGCCGGCACTGCACGCATGGCGTAAGCAGACTCCAAAGGATCATGCTGAGACGATTCGTGAAACGGTCGGGCCGATGTTGTCCGGCGCTGCTGGCGCTCGTATTCGTCGCCTGCGGCGCGCCGGAGCCGCACACGCCGCATTCTGAGGTCGACGTGCGCCGCGCGATCGAGGCGCACATCGCCAAGCGAGTCGAAGCCACGCGCACCCAGGACATCGACGCGTACATGGCGTCGGTTCCGGCCGACCTGGTGGTGCACGATGAGAGCGGGGCACGCATCGATCGGGAGACACTCCGCGCCAACGCGCTGCGGGACTGGAGCCTCATCCCGCGCACGCTGGCGATCGACGTAACGGTGGATTCGCTGCACACGTTCAGCGACACCGCCGCTACGGTCTACACCTCGCAGCGGTGGGAGCGGTTGATGCGGCAGCGCACCGGTGAGGTCCTCGATACCGTGCTGACCACGCAGTCGCACCGGGAACAGTGGCGGCGGACGTCCAAGGGATGGTACAGCTACGAGGTCACCGAGCTGGGCGGACAGGTGTGGGTCAATGGAAAGCCGTACGCGCCGTAAGGGTGTGCGCGCGGCTCGCCGGTACCGTCCCCACGTAAACCGTTGAGCGCGTCCCTCATGTTGGCTATTCTGACGGGCATGAGACGAGCACCGATTCTGGCGACGCTTGCTGGTGTCCTCGCACTTGGCGCTCCGCTGTCCGCGGTGGGCCAGCAGGTGCAAGTGGGCATCATCGACTTCTATGGAATCGAGCGGCTCCCCGCCGCTCGCCTTCGCGAGGCGCTCACCTTCCGGGAGGGCGACACGCTCTTCATGGCCGGCGGCGCGCGACCGGCGATGCTGGCGGATTCGGAACGAAGGCTGGCCGCGGTGCCTGGCGTACTCGGCGCACGCGCGAGCGTGGTCTGCTGCGAGCAGGGCGCGGCAATGGTGTACATCGGCATCCGGGAACGCGGCGCCGCCGAGCTGGTCTTCAGTCCGGCGCCGGCGGGCGACGAGCAGCTGGCGGCCGATGTCGTCGTTGCCGGAGCGGCCTTCCAGCAGGCGTTGCTGGCGGCCGTGCGCCGCGCGGAGGTGGAGGAGGATCGGTCGCAGGGGCACGCCCTCGCCCGAGACTCCGCCACGCGGGCCATCCAGGAACAATTCATCGTGCTGGCCCGCCGAGACCTTCCCGGCCTGCGCGGCGTGCTGCATCACTCGGCGAGTGGCGCCCAGCGCGCGCTTGCGGTGCAGCTGCTCGGCTATGCGCCGGA
>JBDSVW010000421.1:0-4166 GCA_039927015.1 Gemmatimonadaceae bacterium
AGCCGCCCCAGTACGGCCCCCCAGCGGCGCGAAGCATCAGCAGCGCGAGCGAGGTGTTCCACGCCTGGTGCGTGCCAAGAAGCGGCGTATGCAGGTCGTGCACCGCCCCCTCGATGTGCAGGCGGAAACGCGTCCCGTGGACGTCCACACGGATGTCCGTGGGCGGCGTGTCGTGCAGCACGCTGAGCACGGTTGACGCCCCCGCATCGCGCGCCGCGTCCCGCAGGACGGCGACAATCTCAGGATCGATGTCGCCGATGGCCGCCGGTATTCCCGGCTTGAAAATCCCCCCCTTCTCGCGCGCAATCTCGCTCCGCGTGGTGCCCAGGTACTCCACGTGGTCAATGCCAATCGCGGTCACCCCGGCCACCAGCGGCCTAACGACGTTGGTGGAATCGAGGCGCCCGCCCAGCCCTGTCTCGATCACCGCCACGTCCACATCGCTGTCCGCGAAGAACTGGAACGCCATGGCCGTGGTGGCCTCGAAGAAGGTGGCGCCAATACGCTCCACCTCCGGCGTCCAGCGCGTGATGAACTCGGTGACCCAGTCGTGCGAGACCGCGGCGCCGTCCACGACGAAGCGCTCCGAGAGATCGACAAGGTGGGGTGAGGAATACTTGCCCGTGCGCAGCCCACGCGCCCGCAGCATCGTCTCGAGGCTGGTGCACACACTGCCCTTGCCGTTGGTGCCCGCCACGTGAAACGCCGGCACGCGCAAGTCCGGGCGTCCCAGCGCTTCCAGCAGCGCCACGGTGCGTTCGAGACCAAACTTGCTCGTGCCGGTCGTGCGGGCGAACAGGTACGCGAGGGCGTCGCGGTACGTGCTCAGGTGGGGGCCCACCCCGCCGCGGCGGGCTTGCCGCTCATGTGGCGCAGCAGCCGGCCCACGGTCTGTTTGAGTTCCTTCCGATGCACCACGCTGTCGAGAATGCCGTGATCGAGGAGAAACTCCGCCGTCTGGAAACCATCAGGAAGGTCCTGTCCCAGCGTCTGCTTGATCACCCGGGGGCCCGCGAAACCGATCACGGCGCCGGGCTCGGCGAGGATGGCATCCCCCAGCATCGCATAGCTCGCGCTCACGCCACCGGTGGTGGGATTGGTCAGGATCGAGAGATAGGGGATACGCCGGTCCGCCAGCTGCGACAGCACCGCCGACACCTTCGCCATCTGCATCAGCGAGAGCACCCCTTCCTGCATGCGCGCGCCGCCGGAGGCGGAGATCACGATCAGCGGATGCTTGCGCTCCAGCGAGCGCTGCGCGAGGCGGGCGATCTTCTCACCGACCACGGAGCCCATCGAGCCGCCCATGAACGCGAAGTCCATGACGCCGAGGTTCACCGGCATCTCGCCGAGCACGCCCGCCACCGTCATGATGGCATCGGTCTCCCCGGCGTTTGTGCGGGCCTTCTTCAGCCGTCCCAGATAGTCGGGGAATCCAAGCGGGTCCGTGGAGCGCAACTCGGTCTCCACCTCCTCCCACTGGTCGTCATCCAGCAGCAACTGCACGTACTCCACGGCCCGGATGCGCCGGTGGTAGTCGCAGCTCGGGCACACATTGAAGTTGCGTGCAAACTTCTCGCGGATGTCCGTATGCCCGCACGCCTCGCACTTCTCCCACGCATCGGCGGGAATCTCGAGTCGTTCACGTCTCGGCTGACGGGTCTTCTTCTCCTTCCTGAACCATGCCATGGATGGGAATTATGGGGAGCGTGGATGCGGGAAGATAGGGGGAGCGACTCGCCCCTTCTCCTCCCTAGCGCCGGAGACCGATGGGAAGGGCATCCGCCTGACCCCGTCCTTCCGACGAGATGCGCACGAGCACGCCGATGGCCAGCCAGCAGCTCAGCATGAACGACCCGCCGTAGGAAAAGAATGGCAGGGGGATACCGGTAATGGGCATGAGGTTGAGCGTCATGCCCACGTTCTCCACCACGTGGACGAACCAGCTGCCTAACAGCCCGAACGCCACCAGCGAGCTGAAGGAGTCATTAGCCCGGGAGGCGACCCGAATCACGCGCAGGAAGAGCAGCAGAAACAGGCTCAGCGCCACCGTCACGCCAAGGAAGCCCATCTCCTCACCCACCACCGCGAAGATGAAGTCGGTGTGCTGCTCCGGCAGGAACGAACCGCGCTTCTGCGTACCTAACGTGTACCCCTTGCCGAACCACCCGCCAGAGCCGATGGCGATCTTGGACTGGATCACGTGATAGCCCGACGCCCGCGGGTCTTCACTGGGGTCGAGAAAGACGAGCAAC
The DNA here is from genome assembly GCA_039927015.1 of Gemmatimonadaceae bacterium. Lineage (GTDB taxonomy): Bacteria > Gemmatimonadota > Gemmatimonadetes > Gemmatimonadales > Gemmatimonadaceae > SCN-70-22. Next base: position 2,256 of record JBDSVW010000421.1, read on the forward strand.
CGCGCCCGCTGGTGCGGGGCGAGCTTCTCCCACAGGATCGGGGCCAGAACACCCATCGAGACGTTCATGACGATCAGCACCACGCCCTCGACCACGTAGGGCTTGTACCACAGCACCACGGCGATAAGGATCAGGAACCACGCGCCCCACAAGCCCGTGCTGAACGCGAGGATCAGCGAGATGGCCGGACTGGCGACGAGCAGCAGCAGCGGCGCCGACACGCCGGCCCAGAACAGCATGGCGAAGAAGATGCCGACGAACACCATGCCGGTGCCGAGATCGGGCTGTGCCATGACGAGGATCCAGGGCACCGCCACCACCACGGCCGGCTTCCAGAGCTCGATGAGCGACTTCGGTGCGTTCCGCCGTCCCGCCAGCACCTTCGCCAGCATGAGCACGACCGTGAGCTTGGCCAGCTCGGCGGGCTGTCCCAGTCGCACGCCTCCGATGGTCAGCCATCCCTTCATGCTCGACGCGGTACCCGCGCCCGAGCCGAAGACGAGGGTGATCAGCAGCAGCGCGATGCCGAGCAGGTAGGCAGGCCAGCTGATCCATTCCAGCAGCCGCACCGACGCGCGGCTGAGGATGAACGCGCCGACGACGGCCACCGCAAACCAGGCGAGCTGCCGCTGGTACGCAGTGGCGACCGGTCCCACCAGCACGTCCGTCTGTCCAGCCGAGTACACGATGGCGATGCCGTACGCCGACAGGAGCAACGCGATGACGACGAGCGGATAGTCGGCGAAGACACGCTTGATCAATTGTTACCCTCGACGTCCACCGGCTGGATGGCCGGGCGCTTCAGGTAGTGTTCCACGACCTTGGACGCGATGCGCGCCGCGGCGTAGCCGTGCTCACCCTGCCACAGCATCACGGCCACGACGATCTTCGCGTCGTCCTTCGGTGCGAAACCCACGAACCACGCGTGGTCCAGGCTGGTCTCGTTCTGCGCGGTGCCGGTCTTGCCCGCAAGGATGACGCCTTGGATGGCCGCGCTGCCCGCTGTCCCGCGCGCCGAGACGACATCGGCCATGGCGTCGCGCAAGCCCGCCAGCTGGGCCGGCGAGAGCTTCAGGATCTGCTGGCGGTCCGGCGTCTGCGACACGACTTCAGGACGCGACGCGTACCCGTCCGTGGCGAGCGCGGTGAAGAACCGCGCCATGTTGAGGATGGTTTGCGAATTCTCCCCCTGGCCGATCGAGAGATTGAGGGTCACGGCGTTCGTCCACCCCCTCGGCCCGTATCGCTTGTCGAAGTATTCCACCGCATACGGCCACTGCGGCGTGGTCTCACTCGGCAGGTCGATGCCGCTCTTCGCGCCAAACTTGAGCCGCACGCCGCCGGCAAGCAGTCTCGATAGCTGAATTCGCAGGCCAAGTTGATAGAAGTACACGTCACACGACTTGGCGATCGCCTGCGTCAGCGTCACCGCGCCGTGTCCCCGCTTGTCCCAGCACCGGAAGTACCGGCTGCCGAAGGTGTACCCGCCCGTGCATGGCTGCGGCATCCGCGTGTCGAAGTCCACCAATCCCGCTTCGAGCGCGATGGCGGCGGTGGCGAGCTTGAAGGTGGAGGCGGGCGGATACCGCCCCTGCATCGCCTTGTTGTACAGCGGGCGACGCTCATCGGTATTGAGTTGCCGGTAGTACTCGGTGGGAATGCCGCCGATGAAGCGATTCGGGTCGTAGCTCGGTGAACTGTGGATGGCGAGCACCTCGCCATTGGTCGGGTCCAGTGCCACCACGCCGCCGACCAGCGAGTCGCCGAGGTAGCTGGCAATGAAGCGCTGCAGGTCCAGGTCGATGTTGGTGTGGAGCGGTGGCGCGGCGACGGCGAGCGAATCAGGCCGCGCGGCGGCTTCGCGCACCACGCGTCCGCGCGCATCCACTTCGACGAAGCGCGACCCCTCCG
>JBDSVW010000422.1:0-4639 GCA_039927015.1 Gemmatimonadaceae bacterium
TACGTGTCGCCATTCGAGGCCACCGCGGTGCGGAGACTGCGCGACGCCGGCGCGGTTGTCATGGGCAAGACGAACATGGACGAATTCGCCATGGGCTCGTCCACAGAGCACAGCGCGTACGGTCCCACGCGCAATCCCGTGGCGCCCGATCGGGTGCCGGGGGGCTCATCCGGCGGTTCGGCGGCCGCCGTCGCGGCGGGCCTGACGCCGATCGCGCTTGGTTCCGAGACCGGCGGCTCCGTGCGCCAGCCCGCTTCCTTCTGTGGCATCACCGGCATCAAGCCCACGTACGGACGCGTGAGCCGGTACGGCCTCGTGGCCTTCGCCTCGTCGCTCGACCACGTCGGCGTGTTCGGCCGGAGCGTGGATGATGCCGCGCTCGCACTACAGGTCATCGCCGGCGTGGACCCGCGCGATGCGACCGCCGCCGATCGCCCGGTGCCCGCGTACCGGAGCGCCGCGCAGATGTCCATGCGCGGCATGGTCATCGGGCGTCCGCGGGAGTACTTCCCGGCCACGCTCGACCCGCGCATGCGCGAGATCTGCGACGGGACCATCGAGACGCTGCGATCGTTAGGTGCGGAGGTGCGCGACGTCTCGTTGCCCCATACACACCTCGCCATCCCGACGTACTACATCATTGCCCCCGCCGAAGCGTCGTCGAACCTGGCGCGCTTCGATGGCGTCCGGTACGGATTGCGGCTCACGGGTGACGGGCTGCGCGGCATGTACGAGGCCACGCGCTCGCACGGCTTCGGCGCGGAGGTCACGCGCCGGATCCTGCTCGGCACGTACGTGCTCTCCGCCGGCTACTACGACGCGTACTACCGGAAGGCAATGCAGGTGCGGGCGCTCATCGCGCGCGACTTTGGCGAGGTGTTCGCCTCCGGGGTGCACGCGCTGGTGACTCCTACGGCGCCCACGCCCGCGTTCGCGATCGGGGCGGTGAGCGATCCCTACGAGATGTACCTGAGCGACATCTTCACCGTGACCGCCAACCTCGCCGGCGTGCCCGCCATGTCGGTGCCGGCGGGATTCATCGACGGACTCCCGGTGGGCGCGCAGGTCATCGCCCCCCACTTTCACGAGCCGGACATGCTCGCGGTCGGCTATGCCATCGAGCGTGCGGTGGGCGTGGGAGCGCGGGCATGAGAGCGGCGCGCTATGAACTCGTGGTCGGCCTCGAGGTCCACGTGCAGCTCAAGACGCGCACCAAGATCTTCTGCGCCTGCTCCACCAGCTTCGGGGCGCCGCCTAACGCGCATACGTGTCCCGTGTGTCTCGCCCTGCCGGGCGCGCTGCCGGTGCTCAACGCCCACGCGGTGGACCTCGCCGTGACCACCGCCCTCGCCCTTGGCTGCACGGTGCATGACACGTCGGTCTTCGCGCGCAAGAATTACTTCTATCCCGACCTGCCCAAGGGATACCAGATCTCGCAATTCGACCGCCCCCTTGCGACGGCGGGCCGCGTCGAGCTGGCCCCGCACCCCGACGGCACGCACCGCACGATCGGCATCACACGGGTGCACCTGGAAGAGGACGCGGGCAAGTCGATCCACGACCGCTTCCCGATGGTGAGCGCGATCGACCTGAATCGCTCCGGGACGCCGCTGGTCGAGATCGTGAGCGAGCCGGACATTCGAAGCAGCGCGGAGGCGCAGGAATACCTGCAGCTGCTCAAGGAGATCCTGGAGTACACCGAGGTGTCCGACGCGAACATGGAGGAGGGCAGCCTGCGCGTCGATGCCAACGTCAGTGCGCGTGTTGCCGGTACCACCACGCTCGGCGTCAAGACGGAGATCAAGAACATGAACTCCTTCTCGGGCGTCCAGCGCGCCATCGAGGCCGAGTTCGCCCGGCAGTGTGCCGTGCTCGTCGCCGGCGGGACGATCACGCAGCAGACCATGCTGTGGGATGCCGGGCGGAACGAGGTGCGTCCCGCCAGGAGCAAGGAGGGAAGCCACGACTACCGCTACTTTCCCGAGCCCGACCTGCCGTCGCTTGTCCTCGCTCGTGCCCGGATCGAGCAGCAGCGGGCGGCGCTTCCGGAGCTTCCGGCCGCGCGCCGCGTCCGGATGCAACACGCCTATGGCCTCTCGCCCTACGACGCGGGCGTGCTGACCGCGTCGCGAACGGTGGCCGACTTCTTCGAGGGCGTGGCCACTCGGCATGGCGATGGGAAGGCCGCGGCCAACTGGATCATGGGCGAGGTGATGGCGCACCTCAACGATGCCGGCCTCGCCGTCCAGGAGTTGCGCGTCACGCCTGACGCGCTGGCACAGCTGCTTGATCTCGTGCGCGACGGGACCGTCTCCCACAGCGCCGCAAAGAAAGTCTTCGCGCTCATGACCGAGAGCGCGGACGCGCCGGACGTGGTCGCCGAGCGCGCCGGGCTGCTGCAAGTGCGCGACGAGGGAGCACTCGCTGGCTGGGTCGAGGAAGTGTGGAACGCGCACCCCGACGAGACCCGCCGCCTCGCCGCCGGGGAGAAGAAGCTCCTGGGGGTCCTGGTCGGGCTCGTGATGAAGAAGTCCGGGGGACGCGCCGATCCCCGGAAGGTCAACCAGTTGCTGAGCGCGAAGCTGCCGGGGTGAGCGGGCGTAACACCCGTTCGGTAAACAGGGGAGACGCGAGCTCACGGGCGTACGACAGCGCGGAGTCCGGCATGCCGAATTCGCGGGTCGCGTTGTCAAGCAGCCCGACCTCCCCGCCTGCGCGCAGCGACTCACGCCGCACGCGCTTGGCCAGGCGCAGCCGATGCTCACCAGACGGATCGAGGGTGAACGGGTCCGCCTTGTCCATGCGAATCAGCAGGTCCACCACGAAGTCGAACGAGCGGGCCAGATAGGCGCCCACCTCATGCGAAGGCAGGTCAAAGCGGGAGTGCTCCGCCGCCAGCTGAAAAATGCGCTGCCACGATTCCATGTCGGTCACCCGCACCATGCCGCGGAAGATGCGCCGGTTGGTGGGCGTGCTGAAGATCGTGGGGCTCAGGATGCGATCGAGGTGCGTGTCGCTGCGCGTGTGATCGAGCAGGATCAGCTCACGCGCCCGGCGCGCGGAACGATCACCGAGATGGGTCTCGAAGCGATTCTCCCAATAGCTGTGCCCGATGGCTTCCGTGCTCGACGTGACCGCAAGCTGCTTGGGCACGAAGTAGTTGTGGGCAACAACGTCGGCCGCCAGGTGCGCGAGGTAGCCCAGCGAAAAGGCCCGAAGCGGCTCGTCCCGGGCCTTGTCGAAGATCTCGAAGCCGACATTCCAGGAATGACAATGACGGCCGGTACTCGCGTACTTCTTCGCGATGCTCGTGTCGGCGGCGATCGATCCATACAGGAACTCGTACGGGAAGGCGCGCAGCAGATCGGCCACGGGGCCGGGAAGCAGGTGCGACGATGCGAGCAGGGCCTCGCCGAGGAATACGTGGGTGCCGGGCGTCCAGGCCAGCGCCACGTCAGGCATCAGCACCACCAGCACGACACCTAACAACCACCAGCCGGAAGGTCGCATTCGGGCGTTAGGAATTCCGGACGTGGCGACGGATGTGCGGGCGGTCGTTGTCCCGTGCGTCGCGCATGCGTTCCGCGAAGGCCCGCACCCGGTCGGCAGCGCTCGGGCGCTTCCTGCGCGCGCGGCCGAACATCGACTTCCGCTTGCCACCACCCAGCCCCAGCGACCGCCGCAGTGACGAACCGCCTGCCTTGACTCCGCGCAGCATCGAGGCCGCCCCCACCACCACGCCCTCCACCTCGTCCTGCGCGATGCCGATCATCGTATCCAGCCGCTCCAGACGCTCGGCGCTCCGCTCCATGACGTCGCGCACGCCGTCGCTGAGGTCCTCCAGCGTCTCGCCCGCCAGCGCCACGGGTCCCCGCAATGAGTGCGTGAGCGCCCGCAGGTCAGCCGTGGCCTCCCGCGCCTCCTTCAGCACCTCGCGAATGGGCTCGTGTGAATTGCGCACGAGCTTCGCGAGGTCCTCAATGCTCTTTTTGAGGGCGAGCAGTACGATGACCCCCAGAATCACCATCACCGTGAGCAGCACGGAGACAATGCTCTGGGTCACGAGGGCCAGCGTATCCAGCCAGGAGCGTTCGACGACTGCGGCAGCAACGGTCCCGCCGGCCGCTGCCTGGAGCAGCGTCACGAATGTCGACGACAAAGTCATGAGCATCATGGCAGCCGGGGGTTAACGTGCAGGGGCGCGCCCCTCAGGACGCGCTTCCATCGTACCACATGGAGTCAAGCCACCGCTTGAAGATACCCTCGTGCACGGGGCATTATTCGCCCACTCTTTCACAAGGCTCGCATGTCTGCTGTGCAGTATATCGTGGAGGGCGGCCATCGGCTCGCCGGCACCATTGAGCCGACGGGCAACAAGAACGCCGCGCTCCCCATCATCGCCGCTGCCCTCCTGACGGATCAGGAGGTCACCCTGGAGAACGTCCCGCGCATTCGCGACACCGAAGTGCTGGTGCAATTGCTGCAGGCCGTTGGGGCGAGCGCGGAGTGGCGCGAGCGGAACACGCTCGTCATCCAGGCCTCGGAAATCCGGACCGACGAGCTCGACGCGGAGCTCTGCGCGAAGATCCGGGCCTCGATTCTTCTCGCTGGTCCGTTGCTCGCCCGCTGCGGTCACGTC